>JBEKQE010000119.1:0-15774 GCA_049520035.1 Syntrophobacteraceae bacterium
AACTTCCTGGGCATGGACTTTTGGGGACGGTGCAACCAGCGCCACGCAGAATCCCAGTCATACATATACTTCCGTTGGAACATATACCGCTGCGGTTACGGCAACAGGCCCCGGAGGATCGAATTCCAGGAGTATTGCGATTTCGGTTACCGTCCCGGCAAAACCGCCGCTCGTCACTATTTCGGCGTCACATACAACCGGAACCGCTCCGTTGTCCGTGAAGTTTACAGGAGCCAGTACCGGAGGACAGGTAACTTCCTGGGCATGGACTTTTGGGGACGGTGCAACCAGCGCCACGCAGAATCCCAGTCATACATATACTTCCGTTGGAACATATACCGCTGCGGTTACGGCAACAGGTCGAGCACTAAAACAATCGCAATTAAAGCGGCTAGTCCGCCTCCGTCCGCAAATTTTACGGCAACTCCCGGTAAAGGGGCTTCTTCTCTTACGGTTAACTTTTCAGGCGCTTCGTCAACCGGTCAAATCTCGTCGTATTCATGGAATTTTGGGGACGGCACGAGCCGGAGTTCCTCTGAAAACCCAACACACACATATAAAAAAGCTGGCACATACACTGTTAAATTGACTGTCACCGGCCCTGGGGGATCGAGTACCAAAACTATTTCAATCGAATTAGGGGCAGCCGTTAAAGCATTCAATGAAACGCTGCATCCTAATGGTTCAGAATAGCCTGCTTTCACTTTTTCAGATGCGTTATCGAATCAGTGTTATATTTTCGTCGGGGCGGCTGTGCCGCCGGACATATTAGCCAAGCCCAGGCAACTGTCCTCCGGGAAAACGGCAGTTTTGTTGCACAAACTTCATGGATCTTCTGGATAACGCCGTTTTCCGGAGGCTCGATTTGAAGGTCAAATTCGACTGAGCCGTCCACTTTATTTGAGGAGCTAAAAAAGGTGCGGGCGGGATAATTCTGTGGTTTACGAGGGTCAAAAAACTTTCCTATATTAGGTCAATGAATCTCTCCTCGGCCTTGAGAAATGGGGCGCCAAAATATTCCCGGTTTTCGAATCATTTCTTTACCGAATCACCCGAAACCGGACTCTTTCGAAATCGGCGAGCTGTTAAGATTGCCCTGCGCCGCTTCCGGCTTCTTTTCTTGCCCTGGCGAGAACGCTGGACTATTGCGTCCGCTCTCAGGGGAAGAAGCGCAATTCTACAGAGTGGATCGCCACACATTCGGCAAGATCGTGAAGTCAGCAAGATCATGAGACCATTCGGCCTGATTTTTTCTAACTGCTTTCAGATATCCGCACTGTCTCTTTTGCCTTTTTACTTTTACTTTCAGCACTCCCCCTTATCCCTCGCCCCGGGTGTTATCTTTTAATGCCTGAGAGCCATTCGGTTAATCGCACCTTGCTCTTGGGAGCAATAATATGCGACAATTGACATGTGAATGCTATGCCTCCGGATCGGGCGTTTCTGAAAAAGTTGGAGTTGGAGAATAATATGGAATCAGTAAGCCAGCTTGCTAAGAAAGCTATCGAACTCGAACCTGTTGAGCGGATCCGGTTGGTCGAGGCAATACTGCATAGCCTTGACAAGCCTGATCATGACATCGAACAGAGTTGGGCCGCCGAATCCGAAGCTCGGTATCAGGCTCACAAACGCGGAGAACTCGACGCCATAGATTGGGAAGAGATCAGGAAAAGGTATGAACGTTGAAGGTTCGATTTCTATCTCCAGCCGATATTGAGTTCGATGAGGCTATCCGGTATTACAATCACCAACTGCCTGGCCTGGGCTTCCGCTTTTTCCAAGAAGTGGAAGCGGCAATCGACAGAATAAAGTTTATGCCTGAAGCATGGGCAAAGATTGGTGAGCAAACAAGGCGGTGTCTCATAAAAGGTTTCCCTTACGCTCTTCACTATGTCGCAGAATCAGATCAAATCTTGATTACCGCAGTAGCCAACCTGCATAGAGAGCCTGACCGTTACAGGAATAGGATCATGTGATAAGCATTCCCCCGCCTTCATGAGTATCGATGTTTTCATGCTGCCATCCCGGCGCAAAACTCGTCGCCACATTTTCGGCAAGGTGATGAAACCATTCACCTTTTGTCGCACTATGTTTTGCCGTTGTTGCTCTCGACCGTATTCCCTATGTTCATCCGATGGCAGAAAAGAAACCCGCGCCTTCGCGCTGACCGAATACGAGCCTCTTAAAGTCTGCTGATGAATTGCGCTTCGTTCCACCAATCGAAGTGGGTCCTCATATACAACCTCCCATTAGAATCTTCTAATTTACCTTTAATCTTCCCTTAACATTCCCTGTTTATATTCATAGCCAGTTTGCAGGAGAAGGCATTCTCCTGCCGGAGCGAGTCATACAACAGCCTTTGTGCAGCATTAAGGAGGAACAGAAATGTTTGAGAGAATCAGTAACTTGTTTAACAAACGCTTTGGGACAAAGACAATCATGGCAGTGGTCCTGGCATGTGCTTTGGCCGGCCTTTCCGCATCCGGAATGTTCGGCAGAATTGGCCGGGCTTCAGCCGAGCCGGCGGCCATTCAATCCCAGAGCGGCTCAGAGCAGCCGGTGATTAGCAGCCCTTTTACCGCTCTGGCTCAGAAGTGCACCCCCACGGTTGTCAATGTCAAAGTAACCAAAGTTGAGAAAGCCGGCTTTGGGGATATGCAGATACCAGCCCCGTTTCGGGATTTCTTCAATCAACCCTGGTCTCGGCAGCTTCCGCAAGATCGAACCGTTCAGGGGGCAGGATCGGGCGTAATCATTTCTAAGGACGGCTACATACTTACTAACAACCATGTAGTGGAAGGAGCCAAAGAACTGACAGTCACGCTGGCTGACAAGGGAGAATTCAAGGCGCAGGTCGTCGGAAGAGACCCTAAGACAGACCTCGCGATAGTTAAGATTGACGCAGGGGAAAATCTGCCGGCGGCAAGCATCGGCGACTCCGATCAAATGAAGGTCGGCGACTGGGTGCTCGCCATTGGAAATCCTTTCGGACTAAGCCACACCGTCACCTCAGGGATTGTCAGCGCCAAAGGGCGTGTGATCGGCGCCGGCCCTTATGATGATTTTATTCAGACCGATGCTTCCATCAATCCCGGCAACTCGGGTGGCCCTCTTTTCAACATGAAAGGAGAAGTAATCGGGATCAACACCGCCATCATCTCTGACGGTCAGGGAATAGGGTTCGCCATACCTGTCAACACGGCAAAACCCCTTATTCCTCAGTTGGAGGCAAATGGGGAGGTTACCCGCGGCTATCTGGGGGCAAACATCCAGTCCATTGACCCCGATCTGTCCAAAGCCCTGAAAATGGAACAGAGCAAGGGGGCCCTGGTTGCCGAGGTTGTGCCGGGCGGACCGGCTGATAAGGCAGGAATCAAGGCCGGTGACGTAATCGTCTCCTTCGATGGCAAACCTGTGCATGACAGCCATGATTTGCCCGCCATGGTCGCTGCGACAACGATAGGCAGAAAGGTCCCCATCACCCTTGTCCGGAACGGCAAAGAGATCGAGATCGCCGCCGTCATTGCAAAGCTTGAGTCCGGCGACACCAGACTCGCGGATAGCGGACTGCCTGCTCAGGGGAAATGGGGTCTTCAACTTCAGAACTTAAATCCTGAGACAGCGCGGCAACTTGGCCTCGAAGATGATCGTGGCGTCGTGGTAGCAGGTGTGCAGCCTGGAAGCCCAGCCAATCGAGCATTCATCCAACCGGGCGATGTGATCCTGGAAGTAAACCGCCAGACGGTGAAATCAGTGAACGATCTAAAAGAGAAGATCGCCACAGCCAACCACGGCAATGCTTTGCTCCTTCTGGTGAAGAACGCGCACGGCAGCCGCTATGTTGTCCTGAAAGGGTAGACAAAGTCCCGAGTCGGTGGCGCCGGGCCATGAGCGCTCAAATAAGCAGCGCATGAACATTGCCTGTAATTTCAATGCACCAACGGGGCTGCATAATTTGGCCCACGATCCCTACGCTCCGCGAGGGGCCACCCTGGGTTTTGGCGCCCCAAATATATTGCCCTGAAAGGGCTACATAGAAATTGTCCCGTGTTCGCAGTTGCATTTTGCATTCGGGTTTTATGTAACCTCTTCAGGGTACGGAGAAAAAATTTATGGAACCCCACACCCAGGGTGGCGCCTCGCGGAGCGTAGGGATCGCGGGCTGAATTATCTATACGGAGTTGCGCAACTGTGATGGATATTGCTGCGAGGGTCTTATCTCGCAATCATCCGCGCAGTTTCCGGTTTTCCCGCTCGTGCTGCAAAATATCTGTTTGAGCTAACAGGCGCTGTTTTTTCCTTTTGTTGCCATGCGTCCGGATAAGGCGGTTCAGGTGCTGCGCTGGAGCCGGTCTTTTCGCTTTCTTTGTTCCGGAGAAGACCTGCTTTGTCTTTTTTCGAACCGACCAAACCCTCCAATTCGGAAATCATCTTTTTCATCGGATCGATCTGAGCACCTATCTCTTGGGACATTGAAGCATTTTCCTCTGCACTGGCCGCATTCTGTTGGACCACGTTGTCCATTTCCTGAACCGCCCGATTGAGATGCTCTATCCCCTGTGCCTGTTCCCGGGAAGAAGCGGCTATTTCACCGGCCAGTTCGCTCGCTTTTGTGACTATAGCAGCGACTTCCGTGAATTCGGAGTTGGTCTTCTGAGCTACGCTCGAGCCGTTATTTATCTTTTTAACGGTACCCTCAATGAGAGTGGTTGTGCTTTTTGCAGCTTCGGCCGCTCTCATTGCCAGATTTCTCACTTCATCGGCGACTACGGCAAATCCTGCTCCGACCTCTCCCGCCCTGGCAGCTTCAACCGCTGCATTCAGCGCCAGAAGGTTGGTCTGGAAGGCTATCTCGTCAATTGTTTTTATGATTTTCTGGGTGTCCTCGCTGGCCTGGGATATCTCATCCATGGAGACCGTCAGATCCTTCATTGTAGCATTAGCGCGTACGATGATACCTGTGGCTTCCTGCATCAGTCGATCGGCATGGTTGGCCCCTTCTGCATTCCTCTTGGTCATTGTGGACATCTCGTCAAGAGAGGCGGTCGTCTCTTCAATGGCCGATGCTTGCTCTGAGGCGCCCTCCGCCAGTTTCTGGCTGGAAGACGACAATTGATCGGCGGCCAGACTAACGATGTCTGCGTTTGATGTAAGCCCTTCGATAGCAAGATTGATGGGACGAGTTGTACTTCTTGCTATCCACCAGGACAGTGGTGCTCCGATAAGTGCAAAAAGAATCACCACACCCAGGAATAGGTTTCGTATTGCCGACAACTCCTTTTGAACATCATCTATGTAGACCCCCGAGCCAATAATCCAACCCCAGGGCTCGTACATCTTGACATAGGATATTTTGGCCACAGGTTTGCTTTCACCCGGTTTGGGCCACATGTAATCTACAAAACCTTCTTTCTTTTCTTTGCAGACCTTTGCAAACTCGACAAAGAGGTGTTTTCCGTTGGGGTCCGCGAAGTCACGCAGATCTTTTCCATCCAGTTCCGGCTTAAATGGATGCATGATCATGGTGGGACCGAAATCGTTGATCCAGAAGTATTCCTGACCGCTGTAACGAAGGTCCTTGATTCGAAGGGCCGCCCCTTTTTTAGCATCTTCAGGAGTAAGCTCTCCTGATTTAACCCGCTTCTCATAATCGCCCAGCAGACTGAATGCAACCTCGGTAACATTTTTTAGGTCGGCCTGCTTATAGCGGTATACCATCGTTTCGGTTCTAAAGTAAACCCAGATCAGAACCACTGCAACGCAGATAATGCACAACAACCCCAAGGACACCATCTTCGTCGAAAGCTTAATTCGCTGCATTTCGATTCTCCCTCAATCAACCTTTAAGGTTTCGGTAAATAACACCTTTCTCAAAAGCTTGCGCCACTCTGATTGACCGTTCGAGGTTGATTTGGATACTGAGAGCATCTGCAATGAGTTGAGAGAAATATCCCGCGCCTTCAATGTCTTGAGTTAGGAATCGGACGGATTGCGCGGCGCCTTTAATTATATTTTGTCCTGAATAATTTGTCCTGCAGTACCCAGTGTCACACGGAATGCTCTGACACCCAGGGACTGCAGTTTCATCAAAGCCCCCATCCCCGAGGCCTCCAACCGCAATCGCGTCAACCTGGCGCTCGCATAGAGCCTTCAGGGGCCGGCACATACCATGAACGTGGTGCAGGTCTCCGTTATGGATCTCTTCAATGGTGTTTACATCCTTATCCACAAACAAAACAGCTTGAGAGGCACCCCTCAGATCGAGGTATCGGAGAGCCGGCTTGAACATTTCAAAAGCCGAGTCAGCCCGGGATCTAATGCTGATCGCTCCCCGGAAGTCCGCTTCCCATTTGAGTCACCTGGATAATTAAAGTGTAGCCCGACAGTCAGCGAATTGTTATAAAGAGCAATAGTATGAGCCTTTTGAAAATTACGTGAGTCGAAATCTTTTGCAAGGGCCTCGCACTAAGAGCTATAATTAATCTCTTGTGCCAAGTCGTCTTCGGCGAATGCGGGCCGGCTTCCCCATCTTGCGAATTATCCTCCTGTATGCGCAAAAGGCACTTCAGTTCGAAAGTTTGCCATGCAGAATATAGTTAGAGCAGAAGCATATTACGAGGTGTTTGAACAGATTGTCGCTGTGGTGCATTCCAGCACCAATGTGCGGGAAGTTTTGGATATTATCGTATGGAAAGTGAGCGAAATCCTGCAAGCCAAGGGGACTGTTCTACGAATTTTGAACCTGGAGAAAAACGAACTGGAGCTTGGGGCCGCTTATGGTTTAAGCGAGCAGTATCTCATCAAGGGCCCGGTGTCGAGCTCGAAAACGATCATGGAACTCTATGAAAAAAACCGGGTCTCCATCGTCCACGATATCTGGAATGACCCGCGCGTTCAGTACCCGCAGGAGGCATGGGATGAAGGTATCACCACGATACTGGACCTCCCCATCACCCTGCAGAAACATCTAATCGGAATCATTCGTGTCTTCTTCTCAGACGAAAGAAAGTTCTCTCCGGCAGACCTGGACTTCCTTAACGCCATAGCCCGTCAGTGCGCGTGCGCTCTTGAGAGGGCACGGCTGTTCGAGGAGCAGCAGATCCGGTATGAACAACTCATCGTGCAGACGGAAAGGCTTTCGGCCCTGGGCAGAATGGCAGCAGGGATCGCCCATGAGATAAATAACCCTCTGGGCGGAATTCTGCTTTTCACCACCAGTGTGAGGAAAGAGATCAAGGAGGATGGGCCTGTGAAGCAATGTCTCGACATTGTCATCCGGGAGACTATCCGGTGTCGAGAGATTATTCAAAACCTTCTGGAGTTTGCACGCGAAAAGCAGCCCCAAAGAGCTCCGACCAATATAAACTCCGTCCTTGAAAAGACACTGGGTCTTTTGGAAAACGTATTTCTGGTCAATGGCATCAAATTGCGCAGAAACTTGCAGCCCGAACTGCCGGATTGCTATGTGGACGGGAACCAGATTCAACAGATCTTTCTAAATCTTCTGCTGAATGCAGTCGAGGCGATCGGACAAAGTGGAGTGATTACCGTCCGCACCCGTTTTAATCCTGATTTTAACTGCATAGTTGCTGAGGTCGAGGATACGGGGTGCGGAATACCCCGTGAAATTCTGCCCAGGATTTTCGATCCATTCTTCTCCACAAAGCCAATGGGCAATGGTCTCGGTCTGGCAATGACCTACGGAATAATCAAAAGCCACGGCGGAGAGCTGAAAGCGTTCAGCAGCCATGGCGAGGGGACGCGGTTCATCGTAGAGCTCCCGATCTATCACACTAACGGTCTCTAAGCTTCGAGAGGTCAAATCAATGAATTCGAAGAATGTTCTTGTTATCGACGATGAACCTGTTGTAGGGGCCGGATGTCGCATGGTGCTGATGAAAGAAGGGCATGAGGTGCATATATGTGAGACCGGTAGAGAAGGGCTCATTGCGGCCCTGAAAGACCAATACGACATAGTAATCCTTGACCTGAAGCTTCCCGACATCGATGGAATGGAAATCCTCGGGACCATCATGAGGGAAAAACCCCAAACCAGCGTAATCATCATCACCGGATACTCTACAGTTCAAAACGCTATACAGGCCATGAAACTGGGCGCCTTCGATTATCTCGCCAAGCCGTTTTCCGATGATGAACTGGTTTTGAGTGTAGAACGGGCAATAGAGAAGAAGCATCTTGTCGAGCAAAATCTGTCGTTGCGAAGGCAGCTCTCCGACACATTCGGGTTCTCGAATATAATCGGAAAAAATCGCAGGATGATGGATTTGCTCGAGAAGATCAGAAAAGTCGCTCCAACTGACTGCTCTGTGTTGATCAACGGAGAGAACGGAACCGGAAAGGAACTCGTCGCCAGGGCAATTCATGTAGCCAGCCAACAAAGAGGCGGCAAGTTTGTGGGGATCGACTGCAGCACCCTTTCCCCCAGCCTGCTCGAAAGCGAATTGTTCGGCCATGTCAAGGGGGCTTTCACAGGTGCTTCGCGGGACAAGCCGGGGATTTTCGAATTGGCCGGTGACGGCACTCTTTTTCTGGACGACATAGCCAATTTGAGCCAGGACATACAGGGAAAACTCTTGCGCGTCCTCGAAACGCGGGAATTCAAACCGGTTGGCGGCACTTCCTTCAAAAAGGTCGATGCAAGGCTCATTTCAGCAACAAACTGCGACCTCCAGGAGATGGTGGAAAAGGGTAGCTTTCGCCAGGACCTTTATTACCGCCTCAGCGTCTTCCCAATCTTCCTGCCCCCCCTGCGAGAAAGAAAAGATGATATTCCCCTGTTGGCCAATCACTATCTGACGCAGTTCTGCGATAAAACAGGCAAACGAATCGAAGGATTTACAAAGGAAGCCATGGAAGCGCTGGTTAGCTATGAATGGCCCGGTAATGTCCGGCAGCTAAGAAATTTTGTCGAGCATCTTGTCATAATGGCTGATCGGGACACACTCGATGTGTTGGATCTTTTAGAGAATTTAAATATAAAAGGTTTTTGGAGAGAAGATACCGTTCCAAATACAAGACAGGAACTCTTGGAGGTGAAGAAACGTATTCTGGAGCAGACATTTGGCCAGTTTGAAAAACTCTTTCTCATAAGAGCCCTCGATCAGTGTGACTGGAACATTACTTTGGCAGCCCGCAAGGTAGGGATGAAAAGACCAAATTTCTCAGCCCTGATGAAACAGTATAAGATATCTCGAAGTTCAGACCGCCCTGCCCCACATACAGGCCAACCTCACGTGATCGTATGAGATTGGGGTTTTATCGTATGAATGATTATACGGAGTGTAGTTCCTTTCCCTTCCTGTGCTCGTGGTCTTCGTCCCGCTATTTCATCGTATGAAGACACATACGCCTGCGTTGTAAATCGTCACCTTAACCACTGCGCCGCCTTTTCTCTTTTTCTAATAATAGTTTGAAATAATTGGGTATTTTTCCAAATTAGCCTAATTAGTGCGTTCAGGCACAAAGTTTGCTCCATATTGTGCAACAAGTTACTGCCACGACTTGCCACCGGACTAGGAGTGAACACTGAGCTGTTTTCTTGAAAAGCAGGAGATCTAATGCCTAAAGCCGCCCTGGTCTACATCTCACTTTTAATCTGCTCCGCTGGTATCGCTTACAAGGTCTCGACCTGGTTCCGCTACTCACTTGGCTCAGCCAAGTTCACCGTTCTATCCAGGGTCTTTGCAGCGGCGAGAGGTATGTGGCAAACCTTGTGGAGCCGGCAGTTTCTGACGATTCTTAAGACCTTTTTTCTTAACGTACTCTTTCAGGCAAGGCTGCTGCGCGTGGCTCCTCTTAAGTGGGCGACCCACTTTTTGATCCTTGGCGGGTTCACCATGCTCCTGCTTATGCACGCCCTCGGCTACTATCTGAACCCCCTGATCTTTTCAAATTACTATAGCACCCTCAACCCATTTCTCTTCTTGAGGAACTTTTTCGGAGCGCTGGTATTCATCGGATTGGGGATAGCGGTCTTCAACCGTTTCATCCGCCGTGACCCGGCCCGCCCCCCCACAAGTTTCATGGACGTCTATACTCTCGCGATCTTCGCCGCGATTATGGTTTCGGGCATGGTTTTGGAAAGTGTGAAAATCACGTCCGTTTCCGTCTTTCGAGAGATGGCCGAGGAATATGCGACAGGTCAGGACGACGCTTCATTAAAATCACTGGAAGCTTACTGGGTAGAAAACTACGGGGTCGTTTCTCCAGGGCTTGCCAGGCCTTTTAGCCCTGAAAGCCTTGCGGAAGGCAAAGTTGTTCATTCGGTTAACTGCGCACAGTGCCATTCGCCTGCTCGATGGGCTTTCATGGATTATTCCGTCTCAAGATTGATAACTCCGGTGGCGGTTTACTTCGATGGCGATGCCGTTAGGTCTACGTTGTACTACGTTCATTTCTTCATTTGCCTGTTTGGCCTTGCCTACATTCCTTTCAGCAAGGTGTTCCATCTGTTTACGAGCCCGATCTGCTTACTGGCGAACGCCGTGATGGACAGGGCCCGCTCGAACCCCGCAAACCTGATGACAAAACAGATCCTCGAACTCGATGCCTGCACGCACTGCGGTACGTGTTCACGTAACTGCTCAATGGCGTTTATTCATAGGATAATACCAAACGCGAACATTCTTCCTTCCGAGAGGCTCGCCTCATTAAAGCTGCTTGCCAGCGGGCAGGAGCTGAGTGTTCGAGACTCCCTGGTCATCCAGGACGGATTGAATCTTTGCACCAATTGCAAACAATGTACTCTGGTATGCCCGGTGGGAATCAACTTGCAAGACCTGTGGTTCAGCGTGCGGGAAACGCTCGTTGGCAGGGATGTTCCGAATTTACTGGTGCTTTCTCCGCTCTCAATATACCGGGGAATGAGAAAGGACGATATTGAAATCACCTGTTACAGCAGACCGATAAGTCAGGCACGCAAGGCAATAGCCGATGAGTTTGACAGCAGCCGTCTGCCTAAGACAGTTTACGCGCCGGAAGAAGAAAAGGTGCTGGATACGCCGGGAATACACCTCGGACAGGATGCCTGCGCCGACTGTTTCAGGTGCATGACCTGCACCAACGCTTGTCCGATAGTCAGGACCCACGAACAACCGGGTGCCGAACTCGACCTCCTGCCCCATCAGTTGATGCAGGCTGTGAAGCTGAGATTGTGGGACCTTGTATTCAGTTCCAAAATGCTCTGGGAATGCCTCGGGTGTTACAAATGCCAGGAATACTGCCCAATGGGCGTGCCCGCCACCGATATGATCTTTGCGCTCAGAAATGTGGCCATTTCGCGCACATCCAGAAACATCTTTCAGAAAACACTGGAGACCCTATGAGCTTAGTCTTCTTCCCCTGTTGTGTAGCCTCCGCTTTCGTGGACCACGCCCAGATTGCGGCCAGACTGGTTGTCGACAAACTGGGAGTGGAAATCGAGGATGGCACCGAGTTCAACTGCTGCGGATACCCATACAAGGGGATCGACTTCAAGGCTTTCATCCTCCTGTCGGGAAGAAATCTGGCGCTGGCCGAAAAAAACGGCTCCGATCTGGTTACAACTTGCGGATGCTGCTATGGCACAACCAAGCAAGTCGAAAGCATTCTCAAACATGACGTTTCGCTGAGCGATTATGTCAACAACGCTCTAAAAAGGGAGGGATTGGCCTATAAGGGAAAAAGTACGGTCAAGCACCTGGTTGAAGTCCTGCTGGACAATCCAGGAATTCCAAACCTAAAGGCCAGGCTCGACGGGAGCCAGCGCGGCCTGAGGGTAGCCACACATTATGGCTGCAAGCTCCTGCGGCCAAACGACGTTGTCGGATTTGACAGCCCTTTTTCTCCCAGCAAATTTGATCAGCTCATAGAGGCAACCGGGGCGGTAACTGTTTCCTGGTCAGAAAAGCTCGAGTGCTGCGGCGCACCTTTGATAGGCATTAACGATACTACCTCCCTGCTGTTAGCGAAAAAAAAGCTCGTGAGCGCCAGGCAGGCCAATGCCGACCTCATCTGCACAGCATGCCCCTGTTGTTACCTCCAGTTCGAAAGGACCAGGGAGAGCTTGACCTTCGAGTATGAAAGCGCACACCGGGTTGTTTTGCCGCGCTTCAAGTTCGAAAGGACCAGAATGGCCCTTAGCTTCGAGTCCGTGAGCGACTTCAATATACCTTCTCTTGCGTATGTCCAACTCATCGGATTGGCTTTGGGGCTTGACGAGGGCGCTTTGGGGGTCGGAGGCATCAAATTTGCCCCCGGCTTGCTCCCACCATGTCATCAGGCTGCTGGGATGCCGTTAGGAGCAGTTTAGACAACCGGGAAGCGTTTCCCGGTTACGGGTCTGTTTTTGTTGCAATGATTGAAGCATACAAACTTGGAGGTGATGTATGAGATGCAAAAGTGATGCATTGCGTTGGGTCGAGAAAGCGAGAAACTTTTATAAGTCCAGCGGCAAAAGGATCTCCTTTGCGGAGTTCACGAATCCCCGCGGGCCCTTTGTAGAGGACCAGATGTATGTCTTCGTTCTGAGCGGCAAGGGGACGATGCTCGCTCATGGTGTAAACGAAAAGTGGGTCGGCGAGGATTTCATGGACCTCAAGGATGCAGAAGGCAAGTTTTTTATCAAGGAAATTGTTGAAACCGCAAATTCCAAAGGCAACGGCTGGGTGGATTACAAGTGGTTCGAGCCATCGACAAGAAAGATGCTGCCCAAAAACGTCTACTTCGAGAAGATCGAGGACGTAATCATTTGCAGCGGTATCTACAACTTCAACTCGAACTCGAACGCGCATAAGGCATAGATGGGTGGCACAAAGTTCGCACAACATTTTGAGCCGGCGCACGAAGATTTGCTGACTGGTTATGAGAAGGCCGCTCGGTTGTTGAGCGGCTTTCGTTTGATGGCATGGACCCGGGGAAATCAGCGCTCGGGAACAGAGCTTTTTCAACTGCATTCCAGTTCCAGCCGCAATCTTCAGGAGGACCAAATGAGCCCCAGAAAACAGAGCATAAAAACACGAAGAGACGCGATAAACTATGTAGACATGGCGGTTGACTTTTATAAAGCCGCGGGCAAGGAGGTCGCTTTCGCCGAGTTCACAAATCCGGAAGGACGGTTTGTTGACGGCGACATGTATGTCTACGCATTGAACATGAAAGGAACCATGCTGGCCCATGGAGCCAATGAAAGGTTCGTGGGGCAGGAATGGATAGACGTCAAAGACAGCGGAGGAAAGCCCTTTGTTAAAGAGATCCTCGAGATCGCGGAGCTGAAAGGCAGCGGTTGGGTGGAATACAAGTGGTACGACCTGGAAGTCAGGGATACGCTGCCAAAAGCCGTGTATTTTGAGAAGGTGGATGACGTGATCATTTGTAGCGGCGTCTACCCGAGACAGAGCAAGCGAACACGAAGAGACGCGATGAACTGGGTGAGCCGGGCGGTAGATTTTTACAATGCTGCAGGCAAAGGGATCTCTTTGGCCGAGTTCACAAATCCAAAGGGAGAGTTTGTTGATGGCGAAATGTATATCTTTGCACTGGATACGAAAGGGACCATGGTGGCGCATGGAGCCAATAGAAGTTTTGTTGGGACGCAATGGATTGAGGTCAAAGATCCCGACGGAAAGCCATTTGTCAAAGAGATCCTCGATGCCGCCCACCAGAAAGGAAATGGTTGGGTAGAATACTCATGGTACGATCCGGAAATCAAAGAGACGCTGCCAAAAGCCGTGTATTTTGAGAAGGTGGATGACGTGATCATATGCAGTGGCGTTTACAAGCAATAAATAAGGAGCGAGCATTCGTGACCGACAACGATCTGTCAAAGAAAGTAATCGGCGCCGTAATGGTAATCGGAGGCGGGATTGCAGGAATGCAGTCGGCGCTCGATCTTGCTGATTGCGGCTATTACGTCTATCTTGTCGAAAAAGAGCCTTCGATCGGCGGCGTGATGGCCCAACTGGACAAGACTTTCCCTACGAACGAATGTGCTATGTGAATTATTTCTCCCAAGCTGGTCGAGGTCGGCCGGCACCTCAACATCGAGCTTCTGACCCTGGCCGAAGTTCAGCAGGTTAGCGGTGAGCCGGGAAATTTCACGGTAGAGATCCTTCAAAAACCCCGCTACATCGACATTTCAAAGTGCACCGGCTGCGGCGAATGCGCTCGTGTGTGCCCAATCGTACGCAAGAACGAGTACGACATGGAGATGAGCGAGCGCCGGGCGGCATTCCGAAAGTACGCTCAAGCCGTACCGGGTGCCTTTTCGATCGAAAAGCGCGGTACTTCCCCGTGCAAGGCGACCTGCCCGGCGCACATTTCGGTCCAGGGGTATGTGGCTTTGACTGCTCAGGGCAAATATCAGGAGGCCCTAAAGCTTATCAAGGAAGAAAACCCCCTGCCTGCCATCTGCGGCCGTGTCTGCGACCATCCCTGCGAGACCGACTGCATGCGGGGCAAGCTCGACGAGCCGGTGGCGATCGATTCGATCAAGCGCTTTCTGGCCGATCTGGATTTGAGTTCTGAAACCAGATTCGTCCCGCAGATAAAGGAGAAACGCAACGAGAAGGTCGCAATCATCGGTTCGGGTCCGGCAGGCCTGTCGTGCGCCTATTACCTGGCAATCGAAGGTTACCGGGTAACAGTTTTTGAAAAGCTGCCGGTGCCCGGCGGCATGCTGACCGTTGGTATTCCTTCCTACAGGCTCCCCAAAAACATAATCGAAGCTGAAATCCAGGTCATGCGGGATATGGGCGTAGAGTTCAAAACGGGCGTCGAAATCGGCAAAGACTTCACCATCTCTCAACTCAGAGCCCAGGGATACAAGGCCTTCTTTATGGGCATAGGCGCCCAGGAATGCAAGGCGCTCGGTATTCCGGGCGAAGAGTTCGAAGGGGTGGTCCCGGGTGTTCAATACCTAAGAGACATAAATCTGGGCAAAAAGGTCCTCCTGGGCGATCGCGTCGCGGTGATAGGCGGTGGAAACGTTGCGATGGACACAGTGCGAACAGCCCTTCGCAACGGATCGAGCAAGCCTTTTATTGTCTATCGCAGAAGCGAGAAGGAGATGCCCGCCAACGCGGAGGAGATCCACGAGTGCCGCGAAGAAGGCATCGAGATCATGACCCTGACCAACCCTAAGCGAATTATCGGGGAAAACGGGTGGGTAAGGGCTGTTGAATGCGTGAGGATGGAGCTCGGAGAGCTGGATGCAAGCGGACGAAGGCGGCCGGTGGCCATTGATGGATCCGAGTTCATCATGGAAGTGGACGCCGTCGTTCCGGCCCTCGGCCAGGAATCCGACTGGGCGTGTCTTACTGAAGAGTGCGCCTGCCGGCTTACCGATTGGGGCACGATGAGAATTGACCCGCTCACCCAGCAGACCCACGATCCTGACATTTTTGCAGGCGGGGATGCAGTGACCGGCCCCAAGACGGTAATAAAAGCAATTGCCGCGGGCAAGCAGGCGGCAATTTCGATTGGCCGATACATACGAGGCGAAGATCTAAGCGCCGGGCGTAAAAAGGAATGGCAAGCAGTTAAGGAAGTCTCGACCGAAGGCCATGACCCAATGCCGCGCTCGCGTATGCCTGTTCTTTCTCCGGAAATCCGCACCGGCAATTTCGACGAAGTGCAGCTCGGGTTCAATGAAGAACAGGTGAGGGCCGAAGCGGCGCGCTGTCTAAGCTGCGGCGTGTGTTCCGAATGCTACCAGTGCGTGGAAGCCTGCCTGGCAAACGCGGTTTGCCACGAAGCGCAGCCCAAGTCGATCGAGGT
>JBEKQE010000120.1:0-15513 GCA_049520035.1 Syntrophobacteraceae bacterium
ATGCTTTGCTACGGCGCCAAGACCTTGCCCGAAGGAGGATGGAACAGTGTGCCCAAGCTTGGCGGACCGGGTTTCATGATCTGTGGAGATGCCGCCAGCCTGATCAATGTTCCGCGTCTGAAAGGCATCAACTATGCAATCAAGAGCGGTATGCTGGCTGCGGAAACCATTTTCGAGTGTATGGAGAAAGCTGATTTCGGCCCGTCACAGTTTGAAAACTATCAGCAGCGAATTGAAGGCTCCTGGATCGGGCAGGACCTGAAGCCTTTTCGCAATTTCCGTGCTATGATGAAAAAGGGGGTTGTTCCCTGGGGTCTTCTCAAGGGAGGGATCAGTTACTATTCAGGAGGCATATATCCTTTTGGCACGTTGAAGCTCGAACCTGATTGCAAAGAGCTTAAGCCATTGTCAAAACCTGCGCGTGAAAAACAGCAGGACGCCATCAAGTTTGATAATGAGTCTTTGCTCTTTGATAAGCTCACCGATGTTTACGTAAGTGGCGCAAAACACGAGGAGAAGCAGCCGTGCCATCTTCAGGTGGATGAAACGAAGTGCAAGACCTGCTATGAGAAATATGGCGCGCCTTGTGAAGCTTTCTGCCCGGCGCAGGTCTATAATATCGTAAGGAATGAAAAAACCGGTGATTTTGAACGCATTCAGGTTGACTTCTCAAATTGCGTTCATTGCAAGACTTGCGACATCAGAGACCCTTACGAAGCTATCAACTGGGTTTGCCCCGAGGGGGGCGGGGGGCCGCGGTATAAGAGCATGTAAGCAGCCCTCCGACAGTGTGGTAGACTTGGGAGCAGTGCCATTAACGCCACGACCCGCGCAGCATGAAGATCGCGCGAAGCATAGCGCATCTTCTGCTTCGCGGTGGGGTGAGTTTCGGAGTAATTGGGGTAGGAAGTCTTTCATTATACCGAGGTGTCTCGCGGCTCGTTGCGGAAGGCAAGATCAGTCTGAGCGCAAAATCCGGCAAAAAAAAACGGCTTTCCACGATCCATAATATCTCGGAAGGCACATCGGCATATATGATGCGCCGAGGGAACTGCTGACCTCAATTCCCGATTCAGTTGTGAGGAGGGTTCAATGGCAATAACCCTGGACGATTTGAGATTACGCGCAATCGACTACCTGATTGCATCCACAGAGGACGGGCAGCTCGTGCTCGAGCCTTTCTGCTCCTGCGGATCCGCTCTGGATGAGGACTACCATTGCGCACAATGCGGAAAGGTCTGCGACTGCAAGTTCGTGGCATGCTCAGGGGCGCAGGCGCTTGGGATTGTCGAAAAATTGATTTCCGGAAGTCCCCGCTTCCGGGACTTCGAAGCATCACTGCTGGTGAAATAGAGGAATTCCGGAATGCAACCAATTCACACGGCGCAAAAGCTGGCCGAGAACAGTCCGTTTAATTTTGCCTGTCATGACGCTTTGCCATGTTTTACCCATTGCTGCAAAGATGTAAACATCTATCTCACCCCCTATGATACGCTGCGGCTCAGGCAGGCTCTTCGGATCGGGTCTTCCGAGTTTCTGGCAAAATTCACTCGTAGTTTTCTCTCCAGGGTCGGAAATATTCCCGTCGTGCAACTTCTGATGGACCCCCAGACTCTCTGCTGCCCCTTTGTTGCCGAAGAGGGCTGCCGGGTTTATGTAAACCGGCCATGGGCATGCCGGATGTTTCCGCTCGACCTTTCCTCCACTGATGCACAATTCAGGCTCATCGCCGGTAAAGACCGCTGCAGGGGCCTCTCCGAGCGGTCCAGGGGCACAGTCAGGGATTGGCTCGAATGTCAGGGGGTCCTTGAATATGCGGAAATGGACAGAGAATTTCAAGCAGTGGTTCCCAAGTGCTTCAAGCCCGGTGCTCCGATGAACGAGGGCCTCGGACGGGTGCTGTTTATCGCATACGATTTGGACCGATTTGCCGAACTCCTCAAAGACCGCCGCTTCTTGATGCTCCATGAGGTGGACGACGAAACGGTCTCCCTTGTCAGGGAAGATATGAAAGAGCTTTTGAGACTTGCCTTCCGCTATATTCGCGCGCAAATGGACGAGCTTTATCAGATTGTTTGAGATATGAAAATGGAGATAAGGGAAACAGCCCCGGAATGCATTAAGGAGAAGATCGAACCTTTAGAGAATGGGGGGTTTCGGTTTGCCTGCCATCCGGGGGTGGTTTGCTTCACCGAGTGCTGCCGTGATTTGAAATTGCTGCTGACACCCTACGACGTCATCAGGCTCAAAAATCGGCTCGGCCTCAGCTCCGATGATTTTTTGGATCGCTACACAGACTGCGGCTTCGGCGAGGACCGTCCGCTCCCCATGGCCTATCTCCAGATGAGCCAAAACGAGCGGAAGACCTGTCCGTTTGTGTCGCCAAAGGGCTGTGTTGTCTACGAGCACAGGCCTTCGGCCTGTCGAATTTATCCCATTGCCAGGGCCTCACGCCTGCACCGGGTACATGGCTTGGTGCTGGAGAACTATTTTGTTCTTCACGAAGACCATTGCATGGGCTTCAAAGAGGAACAGTTCTGGAAAATGGATGAATGGCTCAGGGACCAGGGACTCGAGGACTACTACGAACTCAATGACCTCTGGATGGGAATAGTAACACATCCCAGGCTCAGGAATGCTCATCTGCCCCAAAAGCAGCAGCAGATATTCTATTTTGCAAGCTACAACTCGGACAAATTCCGTGACATGGTTTTCAACAGCCGCTTTCTGAGCCTGTTTGAAATCGAGGATAACGAAATCGAGCAAATCAGAACCGACGAAACGACCCTGTTAAAGTTTGCCTTCAAATGGATGCAATTCTGTCTTTTAGGCGAAGGAACGCTTAAGCCCCGGACCCTATGAAACAGTCTCGCAGTGAGAAAAGCCCTCTGCTGCCGTAATTAAGTTGCCTCCCGCCTGCAAATCGGTCAGCTTTCCGTTTGCAATAAAAGTTCAAGAGTTTATATAGGAGGTGTCCGCAGTTCTTGTCAGTTTCTGCGGCGCTCGATCCACACACCTCGCGGGGCGTGGAGATTGATATCTGACAGTTGAATCCGATTCCCGATGCGAGGCTCACGTGATCAAGAAGCTGGCAGCCATTTTCGCTCTTTTGGCAATCGCCATCATTCCCCTGCACAGCGCCTTTGCAGAGGATAAAGAGCACGGCTGCGGAGAAGGAACCAAGCAGTTCAGGCTGGGTGAGCTTACGCTCTGCATCACCGAGTTATCGGCGGACGGCGACTATCTTCTTAAGTTCTCAAAGGGCAGTGAAGAGCTTTTTGCCGGCGAGTGTGCTTTCAAAACGCATAAGCCGGTAACTGTCCCGAACACACCCCTTCCTAATTGCCTCATGCTTCTGGCCTATTGCTTTTCCGGCGGTGCTCATTGCTGCACAACTCTTTTCATCGCCACCAAATGCGGCCCCAGGACCTCGCTGGATATGGTAGACCTCGGGCATACTAGCGGAAAAGCAAAATTCACCCAGGCGGAGGGCGTACCGGGAAAGGTCATAAGAGTCTATGACTGGCAGTTCGCCTACTATGGGCCGGAAGACTCGCAGATTCAGTTCTCATTCGTGGATTCTCCCGCAATGACCCGCCTGCTCGTCTTTGATAATGGACACTGGCGGGCGGATCGAGTTGGTGAATTCAGCCGGTTTTATTCGCGTCTGCTTCATGATGCCGTTCATGAGGCCCGCAGCAGCGCACGGAGGCGCGAGCCGGAGTTGACCACTTCACTGGCGATGAAGGCCGCCTACTACAGTCTCATGAGCGGCAAGCCCATCGAGGAAGCCGCTGAAGTTTTGAACCAGCTTTTCCCCACCAGGTGGAGGCATGAAGCAGGGAAGATCGTTCAGGACATCTACCGCGCAGTGTCCGAATTCGATCCGGTGGATGTTATCAGATGATTTTCACCCGGCAAGAATGAAAAGGGGTGTTATCTTGAAACTGTTCTTATTGTTGGCCGTTGGCGCAGTTATGCTTGCCGGGTGCGGGATGCAATTGCCGCACGTGCCCGACTTGGGTTTCAATTGGGTATCCATGGAAGGCAAGTCCCAGGAACAACTCAATCAAGACCAGACCGCATGCATGCGGGAGGTAAGCCTTCGATCTCCGGAATTCACCGGTCCTGGGGGCGTCGGCTGGGGTATGAGCGAAATGAGGGCATTCGATGATTGCATGCGATCGAAGGGATGGGCAAAAAAGTAAGTTGCTCATTATTATCGATCAGAAGGCCTCCCGTACAGTACCCAACGCGGATGACTTCCGCCAAAAGAGGGCAAAACTCCAGATCAATACTTTTCTTCTGGCTCACGACCTGCACCGGGAAAAAAGCAAATGGACTGGGAAGCATCGACAGTGGCTTTCCAAGACAAATTTCTCTGAATCTTGCGTACAAATTGTATTCACTGAACTCTACGGGCATCTTGAGTACCTTGAGGCCAGGATTAGCCATCTCGACTCTCAGATCGAAGAGATCGGCCGCTCCGAGATCTATGGCCCAAGCGTTAAAAAACTTCGAGCTTTCAAAGGCATTGGTACCCTGGCGGCAATGCTTTTAATCCTGCTATTTGACTTTTTCGCTCAGAGTCTTGCCTGCTTTGAACTTGACAACTTTTGACGCTGGAATTGTGATCTTTGCACCGGTCCGTGGATTTCGGCCTTCACGTGGAGACCTTGCACTGACGCTGAAAGTCCCGAAACCTACCAGCGTAATCTTATCACCGCCGGACAGAGCGCCGGAAACAGCCGCAACAAATCCGTCCACCGCTTTTTCAGCCTGTGATTTGGTAATTCCACCCACTGACCGGCTAATCCTGACCGAAACCAGAGCAACTCGGTTCCAACCTTTGCCGTTGATGTCCCGCCACTTCTCGATGCCATCACTCCTGTCAGATACGGCCCATTAACAGGAACACGAGCAAGATCAAAAGGACCAGTCCCAGCAAACCACTTGGATAGTATCCCCATCCACGGCTGTGTGGCCAGGTAGGGAGTGCGCCAACGAGTAGAACAATTAATACAATGAGCAGAATTGTTCCCATTTCCATCTCTCCGTTCTGCCGAAAGTTCGGCGTTTAGAACTACGATCCGTAAGGGCAACGTTAAGACACGACGCTCTGATAACTTATGAGCCACCGCCCGAAGACTGAAATCGTTCACAACCCAGATGGGATGGGCGTTCATTTCCCCATGAGAGCTTTTCGCGCTTCTTCTCTCGTTTCGTAAATGTGGGGCGCCAAATGCCGTTTTTTCAGTTCATCGCCCAATTTCATGCGCAAGAATGTGCTGGTAGTATATCGGGTCGTATCTTCATAAAAGCGCATGACATACTTCACCATGTCCGAGTATTCATCAACCAATTCTGGTAATATGTTGAAATTGTCATAGTTTACGATCGTGAAGACCTTCTTGCCCAGTGGAGAAAGCATTTTTTCGACCATTGATCTTATTTTCTGAATATCTTCACTTGACCTGATATAAAAGTTTTCGAAATTCACGAAGAAGAGATTCTCCTCAGGATGGTAAGTCAATCGTTCCTCCAGAGGGATTGTCAGCAGGTCTTGCTTTAAATCCATTGCTGCAGGTTTAAATATTCTCTCATCCATTACCCTGGGTTCTTTGATAATGGGCTTGAAATCCATCTTGGCAAGGATATCTCTTTCCAGGTCTATCCCCGGAGCAATTTCGATCAGCTCCAACCCCTCTTCACGGAGAGAAAAAACGCAACGCTCGGTAACGTAGAGAACCGGCTGCTTTTTCATTGCCGCATATTTTCCACTGAAGGTCTTCTGCTCCACCTGATCAATGAACTTTCTTTCCCTGCCCTCCTGATCAACCCTCATAATGCCGTCTTCCACTGAAACCTTTAACCCTCCGGCAGTAAAGGTTCCCATGAAGATGACTTTTTTTGAATTCTGGCAGATGTCTATAAAACCCCCAGAACCAACAAACCTCGGGCCAAATTTGCTCACATTAACATTTCCCTCTTTGTCTATCTCCGCTGATCCCAGGAAGGCCAAATCCAGCCCCCCGCCATCGTAAAAATCAAACTGATAGGGCTGGTCAACCAGGCAATCGATGTTCGTCCCTGTTCCGAAGTTGAGGCCTCCGTTTGGGAAGCCTCCGACCACGCCAGGTTCCGCCGTCAGGGTAAGGTATTCGATAACCCGCTCTTCATTGGCAACTTGGGCCACACCCTCCGGCATGCCAATTCCCAGGTTGACCACACTGTTGGGTTCAAGCTCGAAGGCAGCCCTTCTGGCAATGACTTTTCTTGCACTCATTTCCATGGGTGAGATGGACTGCATGGGCATTCTTATTTCGCAACTGTAGGAGGGATTGTATTGTTCACCAAAGGTTTGCCAGTGATTCTCAGGTCTTGCAATAACCACACAGTCGACCAGAATGCCGGGGATCTTTACCTGTCTAGCGTTTATACTGCCACGGTCCGCTATCCTCTCTACCTGCACTATGACGAATCCATTAGAGTTTTTCGCACCCATGGCCATGGCAAGGGATTCAAGCGTCAATGCCTCCTTTTCCATGGAAATGTTGCCGTCCGTATCCGCCGTTGTACCGCGGAGGATGGCCACATTGATCGGGAAGGCCTTGTAGAAGAGATATTCTTTGCCGTTCAGATGGATCAGTTCAATCAGATCTTCGCCTTCCTTCTTGGTAAGGTCATTGAGCTTGCCGCCCTCATCCCTTGGGTCCATGAAGGTTCCCAAACCCACGGTCGTTATGGATCCGGGCTTATGAGCGGCAATGTCTCTGAACAGATGACAGATTACGCCCTGCGGGAAATTGTAAGCGAAGATCTTATTTTCTCTTATCAGTTGCTGCAATTTTGGCGCAAGCCCAATGTGCCCGCCGATGACCTTCCTCACGAGACCTTCGTGAGCGAGATGATTCAAACCCTTATCCTTGCCGTCTCCCTGGCCTGCTGCGTAGGCGAGGGTGAGATTTCTTGGGTTTCCAGTCTTCAAAAAATATTCTTCGAGTGTGATTGCAATTTCTTCGGGAAATCCAGCCCCTACGAAGCCTTCAGTTGCCACAGTATCACCGTCCCTTATGATGCGGACAGCTTCTTCCGCTGAAACGATCTTTCCTTTTCTCAGCCGTGTGTCTGGCAGTAGCCTGGAGAGAATGGGGTGCATAGATTCTTTTACGGAAGCATTCTCGTTCATAGTACACCTCCTTTGGGTTCAGTTAGAATTCGGCTGCCAGCCTTCGGCTCTCTGCAAAACTCAAAGTTGCACAAACAAGCACTTGCCGGGCGCCGGCCAAATGAACCGACAATCTCGATTTGTCATTTTTGGTTTTCGTTCAACTTGCTGACAGATGACCCTCGAACGCTCACTTCTCATCGGCCCATCTTCTTTTCCGCTCATTCAGTAGAGGCCGGTAAAGGTGTAGAGCAAAATGACCACATAAACCATCGTTGTTTTGATCACGGTCATTGCACCGATATCAATATAGGACTGCCTGTGAGTCAGTCCGCATACCGCCAGGAGTGTTATAACGGCGCCGTTGTGTGGCAGAGTGTCACAACCTCCGGAAGCCATTGAAGCTATCCTGTGGAGCAGTTGCGGCGACATGCCGATAGAATTGGCCCACGCCAACCAGTCTTTAGCCATGAGATCCAAGGCAATGGACATCCCACCCGATGCGGAACCCGTGATGCCGGCGAGAGTTGTAACCGAAACGGCCTCTGACACGAGCGGTGTTGCTCCAACTTTAATGCCTAGCAAGAAACTCCCAATCGCCTTGAAGCCCGGAAGTGCAGCAATGACATTTCCGTATCCGACCTCGGATGCAGTGTTCATGATGGCCAGCAATGAACCGATGGCGCCGACATTAAGCGCCCTCTGCAGTCCGCCGCCTTTAGGAAGGTTCTTGTACCCTAAGCCCACAGCAAGGCTGATGCCGATGGCAAGGGCAATCACCAACGACCAGATTCCGATCACCTTTTTTACGTCCGTCACCAGCAGTGGGAGTTTCATGCTGGCTAAAGGTGCAGTTATTTCAGGATCCCAGGTATATACGCGGGATAGAATGAAATTGATAACAAGTACCGCAAGCAATGGTAGAATCCCTATATACCATTTGGGGAGTTCGACGTCTTTTGCAGCAATTGGCTCGTTCAGGATATGATCGCCGTAGCCTTCACCCCTTTCTGCCGCCTTCTTTCGGCGCCATTCTAAGTAGAGCATTCCAACGACAAAAATTAGTGTGCCACCCACGAGACCGCTAATGGGAGCTGCGTAGAGGGTTGTGCCATAGAAGTTGGTGGGAATGATGTTCTGGATCTGAGGCGTTCCCGGAAACGCATCCATCGTAAAGGTGAAAGCCCCAAGAGCGATAGTGCCGGGAAGCAAACGTTTGGGTATGTCGGCTTCCTTGAAGAGTGCCGCGCCAAAAGGATACACGGCGAAAACAACCACAAACAGACTGACACCACCATAGGTCAATATGGCACAGGATAGAACGATTGCCAGCATGGCCCGCTTCTGTCCCAACGTGCTCATGATCGCTTTAGATATCCCTTTTGCGAGAAGGGTATCTTCCATTACCTTTCCAAAGATCGCACCCAACAGAAACACGGGAAAGAACGCCTTAATATAAACGGCCGCCTTGAACATAAAAAGCTCAGTATATGACGGCATGACCGGAAGCCCTTGAACGGAGGCGGCGAGCAGAGCAAAAATCGGGGCAAACAGGATCACCGAAAATCCCATATATGCCATGAACATCAGAAGACACAGGCTAAGTACAATACCAAATACGTCCATTTTTTTACCTCCTTACTCCCCTAATTTGTCTTTGCTTCTCTTATTCCTGTCACCAGCACTGAATGATTAAATGGAGAGTCTGGCAGCCATTACGGGCATTATGACCCTGCGCACTTTGATTCCTTGGGTTGAGTGTCAGGCATGAGGTTCATGGATAAGCCAAAACCCTAATCAGATTTCACCTGTTTCATGAATCCAAGGCTCCAGGGTTTCAGGTTTGGCTGCCATGAATTCATAGAAGGTCCTCTCCGAGATGTACCCCCAGTTGTCCAGATCCTTTTTGAAAGCCTTGAAAGATGCGTCGACCTTTTTGACCACAGGATCTTTAGCAGCCTCCTCCTCCAGCACTTCTTCCGAGAACTTTCTGAGCTTGTTAAGCACCTCTGCTGGAAAGCGCACAAGTTGAACCTTGAGCTGACTGACCAAGGTTTGGAGAGCCCTAAAGTTTTGGCTTTCGAATTCGCAAAGGGTCCGGAGGTTATTCCCCATGGCAACATCGTCCAGAATGTTTCTCAGGTTCCCGGGAAGGGAATCATAGGCCTTCTTGTTAAAGAGCACTTCAATGGCCGATCCTGGTTCATGCCATCCCGGGTAGTAGTAGTACTTTGCAGCCTTATACAGACCCATTTGGAGGTCGTGAACAGGCCCGACCCATTCAGCCGCGTCGACCTTGCCACTTTCCAGCGCGGCAAGAACTTCGCCGCCCGGAACATCCATCACGGTGGCTCCGGCCCTGGTAAGCACTTTGGCGCCAAGCCCTCCCATCCGCACTTTCATTCCTTTGAGATCTTTACTGCTTATAACCTTCCTCTTGAACCAACCGCCCATCTGCACGCCGGTATTCCCCACCGGTCGAGGCACGACATTAAACGGCGCGTAGACCTCTTCCCACAGTTGCAGGCCATCCCCTGAATAAAACCAGGCATTGATTCCCTGTGCGTTGAACCCGAAAGGGACGGCTGAAAACCACGGGGCCGCTGGGATTTTATCTTCCCAGTAAAAGGACACCGAATGTCCTACGTCTACCGTGCCTTTTGAAACGGCATCGAATGTGTCAAAAGCCGGCACCAGTTCACCACCTGCAAAAACCTGTATCTTGAGACGCCCTTCACTCCTCGCCTCAACCTCCTTGGCGAAACGCTCTGCACCGCTGTGAAAAATGGCAAGCCCTCTGGGCCACGTCGTGGCCATGCGCCAATTATAAGTTTGACCTTGCGCCCAAACGTGGGGGGCGCAAACTGCCTGCGAAGCTGCTGTCGTTGCCGCAGCTGCTCCAGCTAATCCGAGGTTTTTCATGAATGTCCGTCGATCCAACTTCTGTGCCTGATCTTTTGGGTGCTCCAAAAGAGACAATAGACTCATGCTCTCCTCCTTTCCTTTCTCGTTTTCTGATATTGGGCAAAGCAACTTCGATCCCTATGACTTAAAGATGAGGCGAAACCTTTCCTCTGTGGGCACAGACCCTTTCCGCCGGCTCTCCGGACTGACGGCCGGATGCGGTCCCTGTCGTAACATCAAAGAATGCCATGAGAAAAAGCGGTTTGGTCGGTCGAATGACCGTCATCAATGCCGACAACACGATTGTTAAAGCTATTCACTTAGGAAAAAAGGCAAGATGGCCCCCAAAGGGATACCTAAAATTCCCCTTGGAGGCTTCACATCGGCAGCTTCAGGTAGGCCATATTCATGGCTTACTCACAGGAAGTCCTTTTAGAAATAGCTATGCAGGTATGACTGGACAGAATATTAAACCGTCTAGGATCTGGGCGCCTAACGGCCACGCATCGACCAGTCGTATACTCCGCCACCGCCGAAGAGCACAAGCAATAAGAGTATTATCAGGATGGTCCCCATATCATCATCAGGATGTTCACTTTGTTATCGTTCTCGGTCATTGTCCTCTACTGCGTCTAGTGGTTTTCTCTCAGATCTTTTAGCAACCTGTCGAAATCCTGGATCACCCCGCTGTGGCTCGCAAGCACCTTGCCGTTGAGCGTTAGCAGGACCATGGTCGGCGTTTCCATCACTCCCACGGCTTGGGCAATGGCCAAATTTTCGTCAGGAAACAACGGAAAAGGCACCTTGAAGCTCTTTTTGAAAGCATCTATTTGCTTTTTGTCGTTTCCGACGCATATCCCTATGATCTTCACGTCCCCGGCCAAAGCAGCGTCTTTCCGGATCTCCTGGTAGAGCCTGTTGACTACAGGTGCATTCGCGTGACAGTGAGGGCATAAGGCACTCGGGATCTCGATAAAAACAAGTTTTGCATCTATCTGGGGGATGGTGCAAGGGTCCATCGTTCTCAGGCCAAGATAACTCAATGTTTGTTGCGAGTCCGGCGCCGGCAGGGTGAACCGGGGAAGCTGTGATCCTGCAAGAAACGGCTGGTCTTGAGAACCGTAAACGGTATAGCACGGTAAAGCGCACAAAAGACAAGTCAGGAGTTGAAGGCTCGTGAGAAAACGTTTCTTCATGTCACATTCCTCCTCGGAATCAAGCGAGCCCCGCCATCTAAACTCTTGGCTATTGTCCCTTATCGAATACGGGACGACGGTGGGGAGCAGGATAAAGGAGCCGTGAGCTATGCCGCACAATCTTTGAGCAAATTCTATGCCCGACGGATTGAGAAGGGTCGAATTTTTCCTTTGGCCAATTTATATAGACACTTACGGAAGGATGAGACGCGTCGATGGTTGTGGACTTGAACAGAAAAAGTGTTGCATGCAACAGAAGTGTTGTCGTCAAATTCAAGAAAACGATTGAGTCGATATCCTCCGATATCTCGAAAGCTTTTCTCAAGTATCCCTGGCCCGGTAATCAGCGGGAGCTCGATCACACCATGGAGCATGCCTTCGTCCATAGATCGTGCGACCCTCTACTGGAAAATCAAAAGATACAACCTCACTAACTCCCGATGTTGAAGTGTTGCATGTGATACAGAAATCATGCAACGCTTCCGTTGCATGCAACGCTCATTTTCTTGCCGGCCATAGGCCAGGAGACTGCCCGCTCAGCCTTAAGCTTACGTTATACCATCACAATATGGAATGAGTGCCATCATCTGCCTCTTCGGCACAGATTTTGATTATTCTAAAGTGATAATGAAAAGAGCATCACATTCAGCTTTAGTAGGTTCCTTGCGTTGCCCTTAGAGATCGCAGTTCTAAACGCCAAGATTTCGGCAGAACGGAGAGATGGAGAGGAACATCGTTCCGTCACTAGATCCACCTTTTGTTTCTACCCAAATCCCCGAGCACGCATCGTGCTCCAATTGATGAAGACAAGGACGGAGCTTTCCCATCTTAAACTCACAAGTTGCCGATCTGGATAACGATGCTAAACATCAAAGATTCTGTAGCGGTAATTACGGGCGGCGCCATGGGAATCGGCAAGTGTGTTGCCAGGTTCTGGATTGAGAATGGCGGCAAGGTAGTCCTGGGGGATATGGCCCAGGAGGCGCTGGCGCAGACCAGGGCTGAACTGGAGGCTCTAGGAGGACAGGTTGCCACCGTAGTCTGCAATGTGACCAAAGAAGATGACTGCGCCCGTCTCGCGGACGCCGCCATCGAGGCCTTCGGTCAGATCAACCTGGTGACTCCCTTCGCCGGGATCATCAGGGATGGCATGATGGTTTCTCCGGACCGGGAGACCGGGAAAGTCACCAGGAAGATGAGCCTGCAAGACTTCCAATTCGTCATCGACATCAATCTTACCGGGGTCTTTTTGACGGTGCGGGAATGCGCCGAACGCATGATCAACCATAACTGCAAGGGTCTGATCTGCCTGGTTTCCTCTACGGGTGCTTTGGGAACGGCGGGGCAGATCAATTATTCGTCTTCGAAGGCTGCGATGTCGGTCATGCCCAAAGTGATCACGGCGGAGTTCTTCCGCCGCGGCCTGGCCAACAAAATTCGCTGCGTTGCCATTGCTCCCGGATACGTTGCCACCCCCATGGTCAAGGGTATGGATCAGAAGGCCCTGGATAAAATCCTGGCGGATGTGCCGATAGGGCGCCTGGTTGAACCGGAGGAAGTGGCCCAACTGGTCGGGGACCTCTACCGGAATGAGGCCATCGCGGGTGACGTGTATTTCATTAATGGGGGTCTGCGCCTGGGTTCGAAAGGATAGGCGAATTCTTTATAAATCTCAATGCTTCAACCAATTTGAGGGGACGCTGATATGAGAGATGTTGTCATTGTTTCCGGTGCGAGGACGCCGGTGGGAGCTTTTGGGGGAGGTCTAAAATCAACGCCCGTGGTGCAGTTGGGTGCTCTGGTTTTGAAAGAGGCGCTCAGGAAGGTGGGGTTGCGTCCGCAAACAGGGGCTGAGCGGCAAGGGTTTGAACCCGACGCTCTGAAAGGTCTGGGGCTAACAGACCTGGAAAAGAAAGCCTATGACTATGATGCCTCCCTGCAACCGGTTCAAAT
Source organism: Syntrophobacteraceae bacterium (assembly GCA_049520035.1). Classification (GTDB taxonomy): domain Bacteria; phylum Desulfobacterota; class Syntrophobacteria; order Syntrophobacterales; family Syntrophobacteraceae; genus SbD1. The sequence goes on from JBEKQE010000120.1 coordinate 13,222, forward strand.
CGACGAAGTCATAATAGGTAATGCTCTGCCGGGTGCACAGGGCCAGAATACCGCCAGACAGTCCCTGATTGGGGCCGGCATTCCCAAGGAAACCACCGCGTTTACCATAAACAAGCTTTGTGCTTCAGGGATGAAGGCGGTGGCCTTGGGGGCCCAGGCCATAAGCAACGGGGACGCTGAGGTGGTCCTCTCGGGGGGCATGGAAAACATGAGTATGGTTCCCTATGCGATGCCGACAGCAAGGTGGGGCGCCCGCATGGGTGATGTAGGCATGGCCGACCTCCTTATCCTCGATGGGCTGCAGGAGAGCTTCTATGGCTACCATATGGGGAATACCGCCGAAAGTATCGCCGAAAAATACGGGATTTCCAGGCAGGAGCAGGATAAACTGGGGGTCTTAAGCCACCAGCGGGCGCGAAAGGCAATTGCCGAGGGTCTGTTTAAAGATGAAATCGTGCCGGTCCTGATACCCCAAAGGAAGGGGGACCCCATTGTTTTCGATACAGACGAGCGGCCGATGGACACAAACCTGGAGAGGCTGGCGAAGCTGTCGCCGGCCTTCAAGAAGAATGGGACGGTGACCGCGGGAAACTCCTCCGGCATTAACGACGCCGCGGCGGCGCTCCTGCTCATGTCGGAAGAGAGGGCAAAGGAGCTTGGGCTGAAGCCGCTGGCCAAAATCAAGGCTTATACGTCGGCAGGGGTGGATCCGGCATTCATGGGCCTAGGTCCGATTCCCGCCGTAAGAAAGATCCTTCAAAAAACGGGACTTTCCCTCAATGATCTTGGCGTCATCGAGCTGAACGAAGCGTTCGCGGCGCAGGCCATCGGCTGTTTACGAGAGCTCAAGATCGACCTGGCGAAAACGAACCTCCTTGGAAGTGGCATATCCATTGGCCACCCCATTGGTTGTACCGGGGCCCGCATTATCCTGTCTCTTGCGCGCCAGATGGTGCGCAGCGGCCTGGAATTCGGACTGGCGACTCTCTGTATCGGTGGTGGGCAGGGAATGGCCATGGTTCTTGAAAGACCCTGAGACATCAGGGGCATCACCGATGGGAGATTTTGAGATCAGAAGAGCATTGCGTCAATTTGCCGGAAAGTGGGAGGTGAAACATGGATCATGACGACAAAGAAAGTGGAAGCCCCGATTGGTTTGCCGCCTGGATAAAATCCGCCGCCGATCTTTGGCTGTCGGCAGCCAAAACCCGGCCTGCCGGCGCTTCCAATGCTTCCGAAGGCTCACAGCCATCCTCTGCAAGCTATCATGGCAAGCTGGAGGAAGGGTGGCAGGCATTGTTCAAAACCTGGCAGACTTCGTCTTCGGCTCTGAGTTCTCCTCAAATCCTGGAATTGATTCTTAAGGGGTCTAACGCTCTGCCCGAATCTGCGATGAGAATGGCCCGCACCACGTGGGACGGCTATTTCCGGCTTTATCAGATGTGGCTGAAAGGCGTTGGTAAGCTTGGAGAAGAAACTAAGGCTTATAGCTTTGAAGGGCTTGAAGCCGATACGTTCAAGGGCTGGGCGGAATTCTATGTAAAAGAGATTCAGCCCTTCTTGAAGGCGCCCCAGCTAGGCTTGACCCGCTTTCCTCAGGAAAGAGCAAATGAAGCAATAGACAAGTTCAACCAGTTTCAGGCAGACATGGCCGAATTTCTCCATCTGCTCGGTCTCCCGGTGGAAAAATCATTGCGGGTAATTCAGGAAAAGATCGAGGAGCAGGCCAAAGAGGGGAAGCTATCCGAAAACTTTAAAGATTACTACAACATGTGGATAAAAATACTTGAAGGGCATTACATGACTCTCTTCAAGTCGCCTGAATACATCCGGGTCCTTGGAAGGACAGTGAATGTCACGGAAGAGTACAAGGCGGCCCGTGAGAAGGTGCTTGCAGATATGCTGCAGTTTCTCCCGGTTGCGACGAACAGGGATGTGGACGAGCTTTACAAGGAGTTCTATGATCTGAAAAAAACGGTCAAGAAACTGGCCAAAAAAATTGAGAAGTTAGAGTCATTGAGCGCAAGGGAGGTGTCGCATGAATCCGCCTAAAATTTCGGTAGACCTTATTCTGGCTAAGATGGCCGAGGATGTGGAAAAATCGCAGAAACGCATCCTCAAGTCAAAGGAGGTCCTGTTGGGACCGCTTGATACGAAGATTGCCTCCACCCCGCACGAAATCGTGTACGAAGAGGATCGTGTCAAGCTCAAACACTACTTTCCCTTGGCCGAAACTCGAGTGAAAACACCCTTGCTGATGGTTTACGCCCTGATCAATAGAGAGACCATGCT
>JBEKQE010000121.1:0-15496 GCA_049520035.1 Syntrophobacteraceae bacterium
ACGGGCTCTGCTGCGGCGCTCCTCTCATGGCAACGGACAAGCAAAAGGCTTCGGAGGTAAAGCTGCGCAACATTGCCGATGCCCGAAAACATGGGGCCGAAGCCATGGTCTTCCTCTGCCCCATGTGTTTCCTGAATCTGCGGAAGCTCTGCCAGGAAAATGGGATAAAACCAATCTTCATCACAGAACTCTGCAATCAATCTTTGCAGGAATAACTTCGCTTTCATTGAATGGTCAGTTTAGCCCGGCAGAAATGTTCAAAATGAGTTTCACATCAAAAATACTCACCCGCTCAGCCATTCAACTGTCCTGCAAACAATCAGTTCATATATTTCAGCGGGATTTATTGCGTAAGATTTTGGCACATGAAATGAATGATCACCGCCTTCAATAACTTCCAATTCCCACGGCGCAATCAGCTTTGACAATACTTGTCTCAGGAGTTGCAGGTCACAAAGCTGATCCCTCGTTCCGGCAAAAAAGAGCATTGGGGTTGCGATCTTATAGAGATGACTGTCTCGTAGCCGGTCCTTCCTTCCGGGCGCATGAAGCGGATATCCAAGAAAGATCAGGCGTTCAACGGCAAGCATCCCTTCTGCCGCCAATTGCAATGCAATCCTTCCTCCCAAAGATTTTCCCGCTGCCACTATATGCTTTGGCCGGTATTCAGGATGTTCGGCGAGAAACCGATATGCGCCTTGCCATGCAAGATACAGCAGGTCCTGATTATCCGGACTCTTTTTTCCCATCTCCCGGTAAAGGAAATTGAAACGCAGGGCAAGATAGCCTGCATCGGCAAGGCCTTCAGCCAATGACGCGAGAAGAGAGTGATTCATGTCATTTCCGGCGCCGTGCGCAAGGATAACCCCGGTATCGATTTGGCCAGCATCAGGAATGGAAATAATCCCTGAGACTTTCTCACTCTCCGAAATGGGAATTGTAACAATCTCATCTCTCATCCGAAAAATCCCTTCTCGCCTGTAGTGACTCCCATGTTTTGTAGCGTGTCTATGGCATCAGTTTTATTCTAATATTGACCGGTGCAATCTCAAGTCTCCCCGGGAGTCTTCAATGGAGGCCTTCACTCCATCTCTGACTGCTATGCCCTTGCCTCCGGAGATCCAGTGCGGTATATCTTCCTTTACCCCACATGCCGCTGATTGAATTTACAAGGAGCAACGATGACGATTGAAGAGTATAGGAAGATTCTTTCCATGGCGATTCGAAACGAGATAGCTGCGCATGATTTCTACAAAAGTATTTGCGAAAAGGTCAAAGACAACAATTTAAGAAGCATATTCGCAGAGCTGGCCGAAGATGAGCTAAAACACAAGATTTTCCTGGAAGGTTTTTTAACGGGAGCCAAACCTTTCCATTTTGCCGATGTCACGGATTACGAGGTGGCCAAAACTGTCGAAAAACCAAAGCCCTCAATCGACATGAAACCTTATGATGCCATCGGCTTGGCCATGAAGGAAGAGGAAGAGGCTATGGAGATGTATCAGGCATTAGCCAATTCCAGCACCAGCCCGGATCAAAAGGAGATGTTTCTGGCTTTGGCCGGAATGGAGAGAAGTCACAAGGTCAAGTTAGAGGAATTGTACACCACAATGGCATATCCGGAAGTCTGGTAAGACAAAAGACATCCCGCGACCGCCCAACGCACACCATAGACCCTTCCGTGGATGCCTTCCGCGCTACGCGGCGGACATAGCACAGGGTTGTTTATAAGTCTATCATACGAGGGCTTACGGGTGTGCTCTTTTCACCGACTAAAACTACACGCTATCTCTCCATCGGTAATAAGGGTTGTCCTCGTCCGTTCACCTGGTAGTAGGCATATATCTTTCAAAGGTCATGCCTGATCTACTTTATCTAAGCGGTGCACTGAAAGATCTCTTATACCAAGTTGCGTTCAAGTTGATGTAGGATAGGGCCTTGTGTCCGTCCGCACTTCCAAGCGCCCACAAGGGGCTATACTACTTTCGTATGCTCGCTTCTAGCACGTTCTTGAACGCAACTTGGTATTAGCCGATCAGGAGCATTCTCCGGTGTCTTGACAGCCGGAAATAATTTAGCAGTTATACATGGTATAATACATGTTTATTGCATCAGGAAAGTATGCCCTATCATCTCTAGCCATAACCTCATATATCCAACGGTACTTATTTTCTTCTCTCAGCATCGGGTCTGCATAAATATACTGCCAGAGCATTGTCTCGATAATAACTGGACAAAGACTATGTACGCTTTTTGCCTGATGCACAACGTGATTTATGGTGTTGAGATCTCTGTGGGCCGATTCATCATCATAAGGTTTGCAACATGCTCGAGCCGTAAGATTCATTACATCCACTGAATTTACTATATCCATAAAATAAGACTGATAGATTTCCTCTTCTCCGTCCTTCACATGGCGATAGATCGGATTTTCCCCGAACATCAATTTTACCAGCCATCCGGCGCCGCAATGAGTATGAGGTTTTGCCGATAGTGCATTGAGTATGTGTCTAGCGGTCTGGAGCCAATAAAAACGATTTCTCGTCATGACACATCCTCCACTAACCGGATAGAAATGCTTGAATGCTGCCTACCTTTGATTTGCGCTCGCACTTTCTCGTCACGAAGGAGCGGCGTGAGCCAGACAATCCTGCTCAAGGCCAACTTGGTATCATTGGAAACCAGGTGGCTTATCGCCAGAGTGCCCGAAGACTTACCGATTAAGGTAATCGCATCGTAATGACGTTGAGCCAGGGCAATCCCCGAGGCTATCTCTACATCGGTGAACAGCCATTGTTTTTGTTCGTCAGGCGACAGCGCCTGGTAATCAGACCTTGGAAACCTTTTGGTTGCCGTAACCGACGATTTCCAGTGTCCTGAAAGAGTACATTTGAGTCTCCACCCGTCGCCAAGCGCTCAAGCCTGTGCAGTCCTCTGCCAGCTGCCTCCAAAGGCCTGTCTGAGCGTTTTCACATGTCCTCAAATCACTGCATTGGACAGTTCGTCTGACCGGAGAGGGATTCTACACCCTCCCCCTGATCCGTTCCAGTTTTTCCGGACTGGAATTGTTGCAGTATTTCCAGTTGGCATCGGTCTAATGTTCAGCCGCCCGCACGATAACCGGTGCAGGCTTCAACACCGGTTTGGGTATTCGCATCAATACCAGTGCACTGACTGCAGAAAAAACCCCTAACGCAGCCGCTCCGTAGAAGGTGAACCCCCAGCCCAACGACAGAATTATAAGAGAACCGAGCCATCCCCCAACAACCCCACCGACGCCTTTTGCACTGTAAAGGAAGCCGTAGTTTGTCGCCAGATATCTTGTTCCAAATCTGTCCGCCGTGATCGGGGGGAAGAAGGCGAAAATCGGCCCAAATGTGAACATGGCGATGAACGTCAACACCATGAACATAATGGGGTTGTGGCCCAGAACGGGCAGAAGCGAAACCGCTGCAGCGCAAATCAGGAAATCTATGAACATGGACCTTTCGCGCCCCAGCTTGTCGGATATGACCCCCCACACTACACGCCCCAACCCGTTAGCTATGCTGTTGAGCGTGATAGCCAGGATCACGATGTTTGAAGCCAATCCATATTCCTTGGCAAAAGGCTTGATCTGAGCGGTCACCAACAGGTATCCTGAAGCCATCCCGACAAATGTTAGATATAGCAGGTAGAACTGTGGTTTCTTAAGCATTTCCAGGGGAGAAAAACTTTTCCCCTCACTTGCCGCTATACTCGCCGTGCCCCCAGCCTGGGTTTGAGCGGAGGTCGGGAAGCGGAGAATCTGAGCGACAACAAGCAGGACCAGACCAAAACCTATTCCGGTGCACATGAAGGCTGTCGTATAGCCGTAATTCGAAAGCAGATACCCAATCAACGGGATGAGCGGCGCCGCTCCCGACCCAAACCCGGCAGCCATTACGCCTGACGCCAACCCCCTTCGTTGTGGAAACCACCTGAGGGCTGTGGCGATGCCGCCGGTGTAGACGAAACTTGCTCCTATCCCAGCGAGACTATAGAAGAAATATAGGCCCGCTATTGATTTCACCAACCCCAGCGCCGACCAGCCAAAGCCGATACAAAGAGCGGCGAGAGAAAAGAAAAGCCTTGTGCCGAACTTGTCCAAAAGATACCCGGTTAAGGGCGCCGCATAGGTCATTACGCAAATAAAAAGGGTGAACGCCAATTGAACTACCGGCAGAGACCATTTGAAAGTCTCGGTTAGAGACGGAACAAACAGCGTCCAGGCATATTGGCAGCTCGATATCATCATCATTCCGAATAGCCCGGCCACCAATTGGACCCAAGGATTCCCAAGCCAGGGCGAAGCAGTCTTTTGATTCGCTTCCTGAGTGCTCATCTTATCCCCCTTGCAGCCCTACAGGGCGGTGCAGGGTCGTTAAGACCCTGCACACATTTCTTCAGGACAATCGGATGCCGATATTGTTCAGGCCCTGACGGGAGCAGCCTCAATCGGTTTTGCGGTTGCTTTAACACTTGAGATCTTCTCATCCACAAAAGCCTGCATCCTGGCGATATGCTCCGGTTTTAAGTGCCTGAAACGCTGCTGGAGTTTCATATACTCGCCCACCGGCTTGTATTTTTTGGGAATATGGGTGTATTTGTATTCACCTCCCTCCCATTCATAGAGGGACCACATCCCGGTCTCCACCGCCAGCTTGCCCATTTCCATGGTCAGCTTCTCATCAAACCCCCACCCCTTTGGACAGGGCGCGAGCATGTGGAGGAAGGTCGGGCCGGGCTGGCTGAGGGCTTTACCCACCTTGTTCATCAATTCCAGTGGATAGCCCACAGTCGTGGTGGCCACGTACTTGACCAACGGATGTCCGCCAATGACGAGTTGAGGCGGGTTTTTCGGGAACAATACCTTGCCTTCGGGAATCTCTTTTCCGGGAGGTGTGAAGGTGGTATTGGCGCCGTAGGGCGTCGTGGGTGAGGTCTGAATTCCCGTATTGGCATAAGATTCGTTGTCATAACATATAAAGAGCACCTTGTGCCCCCGGTACAGCATGGCGGACATCGCCTGGAGGCCAATGTCCACGGAACCGCCGTCACCTGCCATAACTATGATGTTAGGGAATCTGTCTCCATCATATTTTCCTTTGCGCATCAAAATCTTAGTGGCGGCTTCCACGCCGGAACCCACCGCCCCTCCGTTGGTGATCTGGGCGTGAATCCAGGACACGGCATAAGGGGTGCAAAGATAGCTCGAGTTTGCTACATACATGCAACCGGTGGGACCGATGAATATCGTATCTTTGCCTGCGGCCTTGGCAACCAGCCTGTAATTCAGGGCCGGGCCACAGCCGGCGCAGGTACGGTGGCCGGGGAGGTACATCTCCTCCCTGGGAGCGTCCTTGAAGGACTTGATCGGTTCAAAGGTCTGGAACTTATAATCGAATGCTTTCATTAACTGTCCTCCATGAGTTGGATGGATAAATCTATTCGTCGAATCCTATCCAGCGGACGTACCTGTCGACCCGCTGCTCTTTCACCATCTTCAACAGTACGCCGGCCATATATTTGAAATCATCCGGATAGATTGTTTCTCCGCCGAGACCGGCCATGAACGAGGTCACAAGCGGCCTTTCGTCCAGATCATACAGAGATGCTCGCAACTCATGGATCAGGTTCCCACCTCTCATTGCTCCGCCATAGGAGGTGCTTGTTTCGATCGACCCCACGGCTTTCACGTGGCCCAATGCCTCCGCAATCTGGTGCGTGGGCCAGGGGCGGATCCAGCGCAGGCGTGCCATGCCCGCCTTCACCCCGCCTGCACGGAGCATATCGACCGTTTTCCTGCAGGTATTGGCGTGAGCTCCCTGGATGAAGAATGCTATATCGGCATCCTCGAGTTTGTACTTCTCGAGGAACGGATCGTAGTCACGACCAAAGATGCGGTTGAAATCAGCGGTCGCCTGCTCAATCACCTTCGGAACGTCCAGGAAAGTTTGAGCCCTTTGTGCATCCATGGGGGCGCCCTGATCGGGTCTTATCTGGGGACCATGCGACACGGGGCAACTGACGCTCAAAGGATGAGGCCCTTTGTACGGAGGCAGGAACTCTTTTACCTGCGCCGTTTCGCCGAGTAATACCTTGTCTGGAATGTGAGAAATGAAATAACCGTCCTGGGCTACGATCTGTGGCAGCATGATGCGGGGATCTTCCCCAATGCGGTATGCCATAAGAGTGTTGTCATACACTTCCTGGGGGCTGCAAGCCCAGCCGATCAGCCAACCCTGATCACGAACTGACATTGCGTCCGTATGCTCAGACCCGAAATCTCCCGGCGGGTCCAGCGTCCGGTCTGCAATCGCCATGTGAACGGGGTACCTGCCGCCTGCCATCGGGCTGTACAGTTCAAAAGCATAGGTCACACCGACTCCGGCGCTCCCGGTATAGGCGCGCGCGCCGGCGGCGGAAGCGCCCAGCACTACCGACAACTGCGCATGCTCTCCTTCACCGTGTACGAATTCCGCATCCAACTCACCGTTGGCGACCATTTTGGCAAGCTCCATCATGATCGCGGTATAGGGCCTAATTGGAAAGGAGCAGATCACTTCGACTTCTGCAGCTTTTGCGGCCTGTGCTGCCGCTGAACATCCGGTTAACATTCTCTCCTGAACCATCTTATTTTCTCCTCCCTTTTAGAAGGGTTTCTCCAAGCGATGTACTCCGTCCGGGAAATCAAGCTCGGCGACAGGGGACAGGGCTTCCACCGGGCATTGATGGATGCAGATCTGGCAGCCTTTGCAGAACTTCCAGTTCCAAACCATCTCATCATTTTTCTCGTCATAAGCCCAACAGGAATCAGGACAGGCGATGTAGCAGGTCAGGCAGCGCGTACACGTCTCATTATCAATCACGGGCCGGACAATCCGCCAGTTGGAGGTGACGAAAAGGTCCTGCTGGACTACGGGCGCAGGGGTTACAGCACCGAATGGCACCCCTCTCTCGGTAGGCACGTTTATGGTTCCATATTCAGGAAGCTTTTGCGACATATGATTTCTCCTATCAATTTTCAGATCCAAACACTCCGACCTTTCATCCACCCCACGAATACTCGACCCGGCTCTTGCGAAACTTCTGCAACTTCACTTCGTTGTAGCCCTTTTCCATACCCGCCACGTCTGTGACGATTTTGGCGAGGTTCTCCTTCTTGATCATGCCGCTAACCCGGGCCATGGCCCCGGCTATGGGAGCTGCAATTCCGGCGCCCAGCCCGGCGACATCGACACCACCCTCCGACCCGGAAAAATCAACGGTCTTGATTCCCGATATGCCCTCGGCATCCACTGTTGCTATGGCGCCGAGTACATCCGCATTGGGAATAAACTGGAGCATGTAGTCGATGGTACGGTTGGTATTGATGATCAGCAGCCCTCCCTCGAGCATTCCCCTCAAGATATTGATGCCTTTCACGATGGTGGGCTCTGCAACGATGACCACATCCGGATGGTCGTTCGTGTAAACATACTTGTGCTCGATCTCTTCGTCGCTGATCCTGACATACTTTCGAGTTGTTACCAGCACACGGTCGGGCAGGTCTTCATAGTTGTCGAAAGCCTGCACGAACTTCCCATCCATCTTCGCGGCATTGCCGATTGCGTTCGCGATGTCGCGCCCTTCCTTGTCCATCGTCACGCCACGTGTCCAAATCGTTATTTCGTTAATCTTGGCCATAGATACCTCCGGATCGTGTTGTTGGCGAAAATGAGCTCTTGGAGCACACTCCAAAAGAGTTATTTTTCAAAGCCATCACTACACTTCCCACCTCCCTTCTTTTTCTTGCGGAAAAGACTCTCTACTTCGCTTAAATGATTCAGCATAGACTCGCGAGCCCCCGTGCAATCCTCTCTCACGACTGCCGCGAAAATGTTCTCATGCCCCTGGAGCGATCTAACAGCTCGCGAGGCGTCATCGAGCCACAGTGCACGCGAGTCAGCCACAAGCTCCACAAGGGCATGAAGGAGACGGCTCAAAACACGGTTTCGTGCTATGCGAGCAAGCGTTAGATGGAAACGAGTATCTGTTTCGGCGGTATACTTTCCGGCAGCAACCTCTACTCTCTGCCTTCTTAGAATCTCCTCCAGTTCCTTGATGTCCTCAGAGCTTGCATATCCCGCAGCAAGTTGCGCAATGGAGGGCTCAATGATCTTACGGATGTGAAAGATGTCGAACAGATCGTCCTTCTGCGTCAAAAGGCTTGCAGCAAGCGGCGCTATGCCGGCTTCTTCACCTGAGACGAGCACATACGTGCCGTTACCGTGTTTGCTCTTGACCAGTCCCATGGATTCCAGGGAACGAATAGCCTCTCGAACTGTGGCGCGGGATACCTGGAACGTCTCGGTGAGTTCCCTTTCTGCCGGGAGCTGATCACCTTTTTTTAGCCTGCCATTCGTGATCAGATTGGCAATCTGCTTGACGACATCCGCAGATGCCCTGGTTTTCCTGACCGCTTTCAGCATGTCTCTTTCCCCCTCTTGACACGCAATTCACTTATTGCAGTCTTAAAATGGGTGGCGGAGATTGAAAGGCTCCCCTGAATCGCTTTCTCGGGTCGGCCTATTTTTTCGGCGATAGCAAGCATTGTGGCTCTCTTGCAAATGTAAGCAATGTCCGAGCCGACCATCCCTTCAGTTTCTCCGGCCAATTCAGCCAAGTCCGTATCAGGATGAACAGGTTTTTCACTTGTATGCACCTTGAAGATCTCCATGCGCTCATCTTCGCCGGGAACCCGAAAAGCAAGCACAAAATCGAGCCGACCCGCACGAATCAAGGCAGGGTCCAACAGGTCTTCACGATTGGTGGCTCCCAGCACAATGACCTCGGAGAGATCGCTCAATTTGTCGAGTTCGCTAAAAAACTGGGTCGCCACGCGCTCCATTGCGCCCACATCGTTCCCTGCGCCGCGTGTAGTGACCAACGCGTCGATCTCATCGAAAAACAGGATGCATGGGGCGGATTGCTTAGCCTTTTTGAAGATTTGGTGAATCGCTTTTTCTGATTCGCCGAGCCATTTCGAGAAGAGGATCGGGCCGCTGATCTGAATGAAATTCAATCCCGTTTCACCGGCAAGCGCCTTTGCCGTGAGTGTTTTACCCGTACCGGAAGGTCCTGTAAAAAGGATTCCTCTGGGAGGTGATATCTTGCCCTCATCGAACATCTCCGGATATCTGCTCGGCCAATCGACTATGGAAATGAGAGTCTCTTTTACTTCCGCAAGCCCGCCAATGTGGCACCACTTGACCGAAGGCCTTTCAGTCAGGAACTCGCGGGTTGCAGATGGTTCTATCTCCCGCAGCGCTGTCAAGAAATCTTCCGGAGTGATCTTAAGCTCATCACGCCCGGGGAGGATGGGAGCCCGGTTACCTTCTCCAATCATGCTGAGATAGCGCCGCAGGGCGACCATGCCCGCCTCTTTGCAGAGTGCCTGCAAATCGGCGCCAACAAAACCATGCGTGATCCGGGCAAGCCTTTCCAGATTAACATCGCCTGCGACCGGCATACGCCTGCTGTGAATTTTCAATATGGCAAGGCGGCCCTCCGCGTTGGGAACAGGGATACCGATTTCTCTATCAAAGCGTCCCGGGCGGCGTAAGGCCGGATCGATCATCTCCGGAATGTTGGTCGCCCCTATCACGGTCACGTCACCCCTCGAGACAATTCCATCCATGAGCGCGAGCAGTTGGGCCACCACTCTTTTTTCCACATCGCCCAGAACGTCTGCCCGCTTCGGAGCGATGGCGTCGATTTCATCGATGAAAATGATACTGGGAGCCTTGCTTGCGGCTTCCTCAAAAATCTCCCTCAGCTTGGCTTCGCTTTCTCCATAGAATTTCTGAATGATCTCCGGACCATTGACCCTGATGAAGTGGAGCTTCGTTTCCCTCGCAATGGCTCTGGCTATAAGGGTCTTCCCGGTTCCTGGAGGCCCGTAGATGAGCACTCCTTTGGGCGCCTCAATTCCCAGGTTTTCAAACATCTCACGATAGCGCAGAGGAAATTCAACCATCTCGCGCACGAGTGTGAGCTCTTTATCAAGGCCTCCGATATCTTCATAGGAGGCATTGGATGAGCTGTTTGAACCGTAGTCTGGCTTGATGAGGATAAATCTGGTCTGTTGGTTAATGATGAGCGGTCCCGAAGGAGTCGTGCCGTCCACGCGAAAGAAGCGGTCCTTACCCCCGAGAAGAGATACATTGATCCTGTCCCCTGAAATGACCGGGTATCCCTGGAGCACCTTGCCAAAATTTTCCAAATCGCTTTCAGAAGGCCGTGGGCTACTGATATCGAGGGGGTAGAGCACAATGGCGCCGGCTGTCCTGCGAGGAACTTTTCTGACCTTTACGATTTCTCCCAGATTCACCCGAGCGTTGTCGCGAATAATGCCGTCGAATTGGATCACTCTCTTGCCGGTGATCGAGCCGATGGTTCCAGCCACCCTTGCCACAGTCTTCTTCCCGCCTTCAATTTCAATGAGGTCCCCCAGCACAGCTCCAAGGGCCTTCATGTCTTCAGGTTCGAGGCGAGCGAACCCCTTGCCAACATCATCGATCAGTGCTCTGCTGACTTTGAGTTCCATAGTGAATGCCGTTACTGAATGTGCCCTTCAATTTGTGAAGATGTCTCCCTTTTTGGGATGGCGTATTTTGATTTTTCAGGTCGATTAATTGCCTCCAAAGCTTACGGAGCAGGTAATGGACTACTTAGCAGGTCATCAGATGGTCTGACCACTGATGATGGCCGATCGTACTTCCGGCGCTTAATGCTTGTCAAGAAAAAACCTTCACAAAACTGAGTTTTTTGAAGAAAGAACCACCAGGTCAGGGAAGCGTCTTGGGGCTCATTGGGTGAGAGGAGGCACGGTTCGACTTCTTTTGCATGCGCTCCAAATATTCGGGGGAGCCAGTATCGGAAAAAAAGCGATGGCTAAGGGATCTACTCCCTTAGCCACCACGTATGTCAAGAGCCAGTCGGTTAAGCTGCTTCGCGCTGGTCATACATCTCGGCAGAACATTCCAGAGGCGTGTACCTCAAATGCTCCCCATCCGCAGCAAGGGCAGCACATCCCAAAGCAGAAAAAAATACAAAAATTAGTTCTTTTACGTTGTGCAATGCAATCTCCTTTTCGATACCATCAAACGGTATTCATCCTATTCTTTACGTACCGTCAATACCTTCTACGGTCTTACTGCGAAACAATCTAACATCCGAATTATAGTTGTCAATAGTGTTTCTCACCCAGATGTAGTTCTTCAGTGATGCCGCTTTGGCAGCTCGTGCCCAAAGTAAAAATACCCGATCTCCCATGCAGCGCCATCATCCGCCTGAGAGGCATCCAGAAGAGCAATCACAATGAGAAGAGGTCCAGCAAAATAAACATTCACCTTTTCTTCCTTAACCCCTTTTGTGAGTTACTCCTTCTCTTTGCCTCCTGCTGGCGTTCGCGCTCAATCTGCTGCTGGGCCTTCCAGGCCGGGCACCATTTTCCGTGCCAGGCCATAATTTTACCGACCATCGTTGCGGGATTCTCTCTTGCGTATCGACATAAACGGCATCCATCACACGCCTTACCCAGGAATTGCTCGAGCCGGTTCATTTTCGATCTCCAGTGCAGCCGGAAGTTCCGGGACAGAGAAAACTTGCAAAGCAATCGAGTTACGGCAAAGATCGAGTCCTCTTTCAGTTTTGTCTTGAACGGTCCAGTATAAACAGCCACCGACTTCCATACAACATCAGGGCAGATTAAGCTTCTTGTTTTTCGAAAACAACGAATTGATCGCCGAGGGGAGGCATCACCTTTTTGCTGTCAAACAACTCTTTGACTTTTCTTAGGATCCGGCCTGCCACGGCATCATGGTCAGTGGTTTTCACCCACGCTTGCACAGCAATTCTGACACTGGTTTCGGTAAACTTAGCGACACCGATAGCCGGAGCCGGAGCCGGAGCTTTCAAGATTCTTTCATCACTGTCCAGAATCTCCTGGAGAAGTCTCTCAATTTTCACAATATCATCCTTGTAAAGGTTTGAAAACGATCATTAATACGCCCGCAGCAAAGTTTGAGAGAGAACCTTGAAGGGCTAAGCCGACAGCCAGTCCTGCTGCACCCAGGATAGCTATGAAGAAGGTCGTCTGAATACCCAGTTGCCCAAGAGCAGCAACGACTACAAAGGCCATCAAGGCTACATAAGACAGGCGCGAAACAAACAGGATTGTGCTGCCCGGCTGCCTCTGGCAATAGGCAGGTGATTTTTGCATGGTATCTCAGCCGATTTGGATGGTGAGCATAGACACTGAGCCTCCATCGATTCCTTCTACTGGAAAACTCAAATGTTCGCCTTCTCTACGGAGAGCGATCACGTAAAGCAGAGGCAGATAATGGTCGGGTGTGGGAACTGAAAGCGCCGCCTCAGGTCCCAACGTCTCGTAGTTTATGAGGGGACCGTCGTCAGCAGAGATCAACAGGTTACGTACCTGCTTTTCAAATCGCATGACCCAGTCAAAACCTTGCCCAGTGAAATAACCTATTAAGTAGCTTTCCTCCTTCTGACGGTAACCGTCTCTCCACCAATACCCCAGTTGTCGGTTTCAACCTCATCGATCACGACAACTGTTGTCTGTGGGTCTTTCCCAAGTACATCGACCAAAAGCTGTGTCGCTCCTTTGATAAGCCGCGCTTTCTGATCAGAGGTGGCGCCCTCTTTGGTGATCTTGATGTTCACATAGGGCATGGCAATTTCTCCATAGCCAAGGGTCAATAACTCTACAACCGGCATGGGCCAATTTTAGCTGCCTTTACTTCAGTGTAGTACCCGGCCGGAATGAACGGATTCCGGTTCGTTTCGGTTTGCCGGCTGTCGCAATCTTTGTAGTTCATTTGGTGGATGCTGCCGCTTTCTTCCGCCTTCTTGCTTCAATATATTTCTGCAGCTTCTCGGGCAATCCTCTCTTTTTAGCCGCCTTGCTTCTCGCCTTGGTCAATGACTTTGCAGCCAATGGCGTTCTCATCGAAAATCCGTATTTTTTTCTGTACTCTTTCTGGCTCATCCCATGGGAAACCAGATGCTTCGATGTAAGCTGTCTCATCTCAGCGCCACATTCGAGACAGATTACTTTGTCGTTTTCGATAGAATTTGCCGGGCTGAGCACGGGTTTCTCTTCTGCCGGCGCTTCTCCAGTTGCTTCGGCAGCCGGGACTAACTCAATTCCTCCCGCCTCAGCTTTTTGCATTTCCTGGAGAGTGCTGAAAACCTGCCGAAGAGAGGACGCAATGTCGGTTGCCGTCATCGATGTTAAGGATACCTGGGTCTGGACAATTTCTGCTGCGATCTCGATGAGTTTTTTTGTCATTGATAATCCTTTTGCGTAAAGTTAAACGGAAAGCTTTAAAATTCAGAGCACTGTGATTTTAATAGGTTAGTGCGTGAATGCAACGACTTTCTAATACTCATCTCTTTCAGGACAAAAAGTTCTTAAACAGGGACAGAATAATTTTTCCGGAAAGAAGCCCAGTTGAGAATAGCCCTCCCGCAAACAAGACATCCCGCGACCGCCCAACGCGCACGATAGACCCTTCCGGGGATGCCTTCCGGGCTATGCATCACTCGACGCATAGGGTTGTTTATAGTCTATCATACGAAGAATTATTCTTGATTGCTCACTAGGAAGCAGTTAATATTTGGTCGCCGATCCTCGGAGCTGTTGCGCGTTCTCTCGATTCCGACGAATGCAAGTTCCCTCACTCCCAGCACTGAGCTCTCACCATCCTGACTCAAGCGACCCTGGAGACTCATCGGGCTGCCTCGACCACGAGCATGCCTGACACATCAGAGAATGCTCATCCTGTTTCCGCTGCATACTGTGAAACGTCCGTTGAAAGTATCTGGAGGGGACAAAAAAAAGCGGGCAATCAGTGGTGATTTGCCGTTACCCTTTTTTGGTTCTGAAGCAGCCGGGTTTTAGGAGGATAAGTGATGACCATTTCCCGAAGAAATTTTTTGAAAGGATTGGGAGCAGGAATCGGCTCTGTGGGCCTTGCAGACACATTGACTCCACATTCCAGTCTCGCTGATTCCGCCAGTCCCGCCAAAATCATAGGGGCCCAAGTTACCACTTCCGTTTGCCCTTTTTGCGGCGTGGGTTGCGGTCTGATCGCACATACCATTGAAGGACGACTGGTCAATGTGGAGGGAGATCCGGAACATCCTATCAATGAAGGGGCTACATGCAGCAAAGGGCAGGCCGTATTCGAGGTGGTTACAAGTTCCCGCAGACTGCAACAAATGCATTATCGGGCTCCCGGGAGTGATCATTGGGAGAAAAAAGATCTCGAATGGGGGATCAAAACTTTGGCTCAACGCATCAAGTCTACTCGTGATGCGACTTTTATGGCCAAGTCAGAAGCTGGAGTGCCGGTCAACCGTACCGAGGCTATTGCTTCCATTGGAGCCGCATCGCTCAACAATGAAGAATGCTATCTGATTACCAAGCTTGCACGAGCCTTGGGTATTGTTTATCTCGAACATCAGGCCCGGCTTTGACACTCATCCACGGTGGCCTCGTTGGGGCCTACTTTTGGTCGTGGCGCAATGACCAATCATTGGAACGATCTTGCCAACAGTGATTGTATCCTGATCGTAGGCTGCAATCCCGCAGAAAACCACCCTATTGGATTCCGTTGGGTAAGCAAGGCCATGGATAAAGGCGCAAAGCTCATCGTGGTGGACCCACGTTTCACCCGCTCTGCGGCAAAGGCGGACCTTTACGTCAAACTCCGCCCCGGCACCGATATCGCTCTCTTCAATGGGCTCTGCAACCATGTCATCAAAAACGAATTTTTTCATCGAGAATATCTGGTCAATTACACCAATGCGGGCTTTGTCATCAAAGCGGGGTTCTCTTTCGAAGACGGTCTCTTCTCCGGGTTCAACTCCGAAAAGCGATCCTATAATTATGAATCGTGGGATTATGAAACGGATTCGGAAGCAAAGCCGATAGTTGATCCTACCTTAAGCCATCCTCGTTGCGTATTCCAATTGATGAAGGAGTTCATGGCCCGATATACGCCCGAGATGGTTGAAACGATCGCGGGAGTCCCTCAGAAACGGTTCAAAGAAATGGCCGAAATGTACTGTGCAACCGGCCAACCCGGTCGCTCCGGCACACTGCTTTATGCCATGGGCGGTACTCAGCACACAACGGGAGTACAGATCATAAGGAGCTATTCTGTTCTTCAACTTCTTCTTGGCAATATGGGGATTGCGGGTGGAGGAATTAACGCTCTTCGTGGTGAGAATAATGTGCAGGGTTCCACTGATATGGGAGTTCTATTCGATCTTCTGCCCGGATATATTTCAAATCCCGGGGAGGCCAATCACCCTGCTCTCAAGGATTATCTGGAAAAGGAAACTCCAAAGAACGGTTTTTGGAGCAATAAGCCGAAGTTTTTCATCAGTATGTTAAAGGCTT
>JBEKQE010000122.1:0-15459 GCA_049520035.1 Syntrophobacteraceae bacterium
CACTCCGATACCCGTTTCATTTTTATAAGCTTCAGCCCATTTAGCGTACAGGGGATACGGGAAGGTCGCCCCCGCTCCGGTGATGTCGGCTGCAATCGCCGTTGCAGCAACTCCAAACCACACCACCATACACATTGTCAAAATTCTACCCAACGATCTCATAACATTTCTCCTCCTACCATGTAGTTTGAGTCCATTCCGGATTTCGTTCTATCATGCCCCGATCCGGGCTCTTCAAGTTCAGAGAATAAAGCCAAGTGACCATAGGCCTACCTAATCCGGCGTCATTGCATCGCTGCCGCAAAAGATGGAGACTCTGCACACTCAGGTCCAGCCCCCTTAGATGAAAGGCCTGTAAGCTATCGCGCCTTTCTAATCCAGTATATCCGTGAAATGGGCGCCCGCATACCTTTCCAGAATAGACATTCGAGTCTCGGGTGGATTACCGTTTCATATGAGATGGATCTATTGAGAATTGGGAAAAGGGGTAAACATTACCCTTCGCCGGGAAGGTATTCTCATTTCCGCTGCCGGCGTTCGGTGGGTTTGGCTGCGCCACGGCCTGAAATTTCCCAAAAGCTACTTGAAGCCTGAAAAAAAGGTTCCTGAAACAGGCCTTATTTAAGAGCCGATTTGATTTCTGCCAGTGCATCCCGGGAGTAATAGTTGCAGACCCCCTTTTTAGCTTTCGGTTGGATCGCCAGTTCTTTGATCGCTTTTTTCACTTTGGAGTCAGAGACACCCAATTCCTTTGCAATACCTCCCGATGTGAGAAGATCCTCCTGTTTTTCAGCTTTCATTTTTTTCTTACCTCCTTTGCCCCTTTGTGTTTTCCGTGCCCGAAGCGCAAGAGGAGCATGCACGAATGTAATCAATCCCTCTTATCCCTTGGACCCAGGCAAGCACTTGCCCGGGCCACCCGCGAAAGGGCATCACGACAATAGCACAGCACTTGCTCCGCATCGTCTTCAGCCACTGGTTATGCCATCTGATCAAAACCATACAAGGGGACGAGCCTTTCACGCGACAGCCCGTTTTTCCTCATTTTGGATGATGATCCTGGGGTTTGGGTTAGCCGGTGGTACCGGGAGTCCCTGCTCCTTCAGTAGAGCAGTGTGTTCCTGCATTCCCCATCTTGCCTTATAGATACAATCCTCCACGGAATGCCCGATACCTGAGAAACCTTGCAGTTCCGGGGAGTAGAAACCGAAATAGTCAGGCTCTTCAGTGGCTTCGATAATAAGTGAGTAGGGTAGGACGATCATCTTTCTATTCTCCCTTAACGCTTGTAATGCCTGCAGCCTTCAGTATGTGGTGGCAGGTTCCGGTAGGGACTTCTTTTGATCCATGGTAGTCTAGTCGAATGATTCTATCCCAACCGGGTTTTCCATTTGAACTCCCGACCATGCAGGATAGCACAACCGAAATGATCCGGACGTGTTGAACTCTTACACTGCGCCAGGAGAAGTATGTGATTTCCCGCTACTGCGAAGGGAAAAACAAGTTCTCATAACAATTTCTTGAACTCATCATCGCTAAGCCCCGCATCATGAGCGATACCGCCCATGGGTTATGCGTTGACTGGATTATGCCGTGGGATGGTAAGAATTCGAGTGCCATCCGACATGACGATGTGCTTGCCCTGCCGAACTACGTTAAAGCCTGCCCTTTGAAGAGCACGAACGGCATCCAGATGGTTAACTCCGGGGATTTTACCCATGATCCTAAATAGCGACCTCTACCTCACGGACTTCAGCATCCGGGTAGAGGTCGCTTATGGCCATCAAGTACTCGTTAATCGCATCTCGAATATTCTCAATGGCTTCTTCCTCTGTGGCTCCCTGGGACCAACAACCCGGAAGACCCGGTACGGAAACACTGTACCCTTCGTCGGAATACCTCAGCACTACCTTGTACTTCATATCCGAGATCCTCTCCGCTTATTTCAGATTACGGTCTGTTTTGAGGAAGTGCAACCCGCCGGCGTTCAACGGAGCAAACCATCGTCCTTTGCAGCTTCGATGTGCCTGGTGAGGACGATAAAACATGCGCCCCAAACACGACTACCTCGATTATACTCCACACCGATCGTGAAAGCCATGCTGCACACATTGAGAAGCTCAATATCTTGCCAGAACAGACATTCGAGTCTCGGGTGGATTTCCGTTTTATATGAGATGGAGCTAGGGAGAATTGGGAAGAGGGGTAAAAATTACCCTTGGCCGGGAAGGTACTCTCATTTCCGCGGCCGACGTTCGGTGCGTTTGGCTGTGCCACGGCCTGAAATTTCCAAAAGGGCGACTTGAAGCCTGAAAAAAAGGTTCCTGAAGCAGGCCTTATTTAAGGGCCGATTTGATTTTTGCCAGTGCCTCCCGGGAGTAAAAGTTGCATACCCCCTTTTTAGCTTGCGGTTGGATCGCCAGTTCTTTGATCACTTTTTTCACTTTGGAGTCAGAGACACCCAATTCCTTTGCAATACTTCCCGATGTGAGAAGACCCTCTTGTTTGTCAGCTTTCATTTTTTTCTTACCTCCTTTGCCCCTGCAGAGGGCCATGTGTGAAGCGTCTCGCAAAATGCGGCACGTTACAAGGCATGACCCCATTTTCTTGCTCGCGGGCGCCTATAGCTTTTCCCAGTCAGCCCTTCCAAATAGAGGCATCAGGCGACTTCTTTTATAAGAAGTTCAATCCCGTCAATCGTTGGCAATTGGAGGTTCTTGTGAACTCGAAACAGAACCCATTCTTCCAGCACTTCCCGGAGTTCTTCTCGACATTCTTCGAGTGTCTTTGCATTCGCGTAAACGCCATTACATTCGCGAATCTCTCCATAGTAGCTGCCATCATCCGGCAAGATCTCGTACTTTGCACGGCGAAGCGCCGCCTGGATATATTCCAACAGCATCCCGAAACCTCCAATCCAGTTTAACATGGTTGCCTGATCTATCTACGATATGACTGTGTCGAATTGGCGTCAATCAAAATGCCCGACTCGATGTATTTTTCGTAAACGGCAAGGATTTCGGAGCCTCATTTCTCAATGTCCAGGGGAGCAATTTTTCGTGGATACCCGATCGACAAGGAGGAGATTATAATAAGAGCGCATGGGAGTCATTATTATTCAAAATAGGTGATCAGCTTGAATCTAAACTACACGGAAATCAAGAACTGCTTGGAAAATGAGCCCAGAGTCATCAGGCTCCCTGAGAAGGGCAAGGCTGTCTTCGTGGGGGATACCCACGGAGATGTCGAAGCCACTAAAGAGGTCCTGAACAGCTATTTCAAACCGGGCTACACCCTCGTGTTCCTGGGGGATTACGTCGATAGAGGCCACTCATCGCGCGAGAATATATCCCTCCTTTTGGCCAAGAAGCTGGAAGCCCCTGACAGGTTGCACCTTCTCATGGGAAACCACGAAGGATATTGTTTTCAGGAATTTTCTCCGTCCGACTTTTGGGAGAGCCTCACAGAGGTCGAGAGAGCCCGGTTTGGTGGAATCTGCGGACTTCTTCCCTACATAGCCATCAGCGGAAATGGGATTCTTGCTCTGCATGGAGTGCCACCGGAGCTTTCCCTTCCTGGTGGACTGAAGGACCTGGAAAAGGTCGTTCCCGGTAGCAAAGCCTGGCATACGCTTGTCTGGGGAGATTTTACCGATCGACCCCGCCCGGTCCGGTTCGGGCGTATCTGGGGAAGTCCCAGGTATGACAGGACGTATTTCGACTCCGTAATGAACCAGTATGGCAAAAAGGTCTTGATTCGCTCCCACCAGCCGAACGTCCTCCAGACCTTATTCGACAAGCGCTGCCTGACGATCATGAGCACGAGGGCACTGGACAGCCCCCGCCGGATTGCCGTAGTCGACCTGGAGAGATCTGATATTGCCACAGTATCTGAACTGGAAGTGCGGCCTCTCTCGTAATTGATAGCGGCCAACAAAGCCTGCACAATGATTCAAACGATGTTTCAATATTTGTGATAAAGGCCCGCTAATTCATGGGAGACGATAGGTGTTTGGCATCTCAACCTATTTTGACGTGCGTTGAACTCAGCGGGCGCAAAGATGAATCAGGACTGCGGCAGAACCTTTCCCGCTCCGAAGTGGGGAAAAATCCTCAGCAGTTCACTTCGCAGTATCAATGCATTCCGATAACGCTGATTCTGATCTTTTTGTAAGCATTTGAGAATGATGGATTCCAGTTGCAGTGGCAATTCCGGTTCCAGATTGCGTGGAGATTCAGGATTGCACTCAATAATTAGATCCATGAGGGTCTTGGGGTTGTCATCATTGAAGGGAAGTAATCCCGTCGAAAAGAGATAAAGCAATACCCCCAAGGACCATACATCACTCGCCAGGCGGCTCTCTCCCATGATCTGTTCCGGCGCCATGTAGGGACGCGTACCTATGGACGTAGCGCTCGTGCTCCCGCGAGCGAGATCTTTACCAGCGCCGAAATCCAGGAGTTTGGAGACTCCCGAAGGTGTAATGATAACGTTTTCGGGTTTGATGTCCCTATGCATGATGTTCTGTTCGTGAGCGCAAGCAACCACATCCAGCAGTTCCAAAAAGACTTTCTCTTTTGTGACGCTGTCCATTCCTTCATTAAGAAGCTCTTGCAGGGTAGAACCTTCGACGTACTCTTGAATGAGGATTACTTTCCCATCCTCCTTAACAACCTCTTTCAATTGTACCGCGTTGGGATGGCTCGCCAGCCGCTTCAAAATAGCCGCCACTCGTATGAAATTGGTGTTCATTTGACGGGAATGAGGGATCTTGGCGGCCGACAGCGCATCTCCACGCTCTTCCTTCACCAGCCAGATTTCTGCTTGGCTTCCGAAACCCAGTCTGCGTATCTTCTTCCATTTATTGGCAATGAGAGGAGTAAGTTCCGGCGACATCGTCTTTTCGGATCCCGCAGGTGTGAAGAGATTTCTGAAGGTGCAATACGCACGGTAAAAGAATGAAGTTCTGCGTGGCTTGGACATACCTGCTTCCTGGCGTCGAGTAAACTCTTCACTCAACGCAGACTGCCCCCATTCGAGCAATACTTCAAGGCGAGGAGGAAAAGCCGTCGAATCCAACGGCAGTATCCAATATTCATCCGCACCGGCGCGGAGGTATTCTCTGGCTTTTGTGGCTTGATCTGGAAAAACGAGAACTAAGAGGGGTATGGATCGACCAATCAAACGTCTAACGTGATGGACGTCTTGATCAGGTCTTCTTTGATCCTTGCTCACGCGAAGAATCACCAGAAGAAGGCCTCCCTGGTTGAAGTATCGTTCGGCATCTCCTATTGCGGGAACTGCTGTCGACCCGATTTCAAGGTCAAAATGGGAAAGCAGTTCCTGAATATGCCGAATTTCCTCAGGGGCCAGGTTGATGAACAGAACACTCTCATCGACCACGGATTGAATCTTTCAAGATAGCATCTGTCAAAAGCCGCCGGTAACAAGTAGCCCGGATAATGCATCAAGGGCTGCCAATAGATGCCGAAGGCACAGTTTGGGGAACGGATTCCGCTCCAGGATGCTCCGTGACTGAACTGCCAGTATGTTCAATGATCGCAAAATGTCAGTGAAAATACAAGAGTAACAAAGAGTAAGGGGTCAAGTCTCCGTTTGATAGTTTTTACCTGTCAAACGGAGACTTGACCCCTCGCTCCCCTCGTTTCAGGAACATGCCCGTCATGTTGCTAACCCGCACAACTATTTTAGCTTACGATTACGGGTTGAGTTATTGATTTTATTGAAATGTGCATTATTCAACTTAATAGACCATTTAAGTGTTTAACCGGGAGGAAAGGGGTTCCGGGCATCAATTTTGCGCACAGGCAGAATGGCGCCGCGAGGTGGTTATGGACCTCAGGTTGAATAACAAGCTGGCATTGGTGACGGGTTCCACCGCCGGGATCGGCTTTGCCATTGCCAAATCGCTGGCGGCTGAAGGGTGCCGGGTGATCGTCAACGGCCGCAGCGAGAACCGGGTGGCCGGGGTGATCGGGAAGATTCGTCAAGCGCATCCCAAGGCCAGGATTGAAGGATTGGTCTCCAATCTGGCGAACCCCGAGGGAGCCGAAGAGACAATCCTGCGTTTTCCGACGGTGGACATCCTGGTCAATAACCTGGGGATGTATGAGCCCCGGGCATTTGAGGCGACAAGCGACGCCGACTGGCAGGCTATCATCGAGATCAATTTCATGAGCGGCGTGCGCCTCTCCCGTCACTATCTGCCGCGCATGAAGGCTGCGGACTGGGGCCGCATCATTTTCCTGTCCAGCGAGTCCGGGGTGAATATCCCGGCCGAGATGATACATTACGGCGTCACTAAAGCCATGTACCTGGCCCTGAGCCGGGGCTTGGCGGAAACTACCGCGGGCACAGGCGTCACTGTGAACGCAGTGCTCCCCGGTCCTACCCGCTCTGAGGGTGTCGACCGTTTCATTGCCGAACTTAGCCAAGCTGAGGGCGTTACTCCTGAGGAGGTTGAAAAAGAGTTTTTCCGGTCGGTTCGCCCCACCTCCCTTCTGCAACGCTTTGCCGGCACCGAAGAGGTGGCCCACCTGGTGACCTGCCTTGCCAGCCCGCTGGCTTCGGCTACCAACGGCGCAGCCGTGCGTGTTGATGGCGGAGTCGTCCGTTCTATCCTCTAAGGGTTTGGTTGGAGGCAACGGGCAGTGGCAAGTGAGCCGGCAGGGGGGCGAAGGACTACGTCTCCGGGCTTCCTCAAAAGGGTCGGTTGCCCTTGGTGTAATGCCTTTGAACGGGGGAGGCAGAGCGATTTGATTCACAGTGCCGACAGGGACTAAACCGGCCATTCAACAGAATTGGAGGAAAGAATGTTCGCCATCTTTTCGCTTCGTCCAAGCCTTCGCCCGACGGCTGGAATATTTGGCAAGGCGGCAGAGGCATTGCTTATCGCCGGCATGGTACTGCTGACCGGCTGCGGAGTAGAAGTAAATCTGGATCGGCACCAGGTTAATCTTTTTGAGGGCACTGCCGCGAAGGAAGCGATAACGGAGCTTTCAAAGAAGATCGGACACCCTGCCAGGGCGCTGAATGTGGACATCACACCGCTTTCTCTGATCGTGCGCGTGCAGGACCCGGCTCAACCTTCCCATATAGACGAATACGGTTTCGAACATATCTATGGGTTCAACGACTACATCCATTCGGTGCACATATACGGTCCCAAGCCTGTGCAGCTCACCCTTATCAACGAAAACCTCGAGGAAAATCTTTTTGACCTCAGCGAAGTGGACATACCAGGCACGCCAGAGGTATCAAAGTCAGCCGTGGATCGCACCGCGCTGGAGGGTGGTGCGGTCGCGGCGATTCATATCCAGCGGCATCTTTTCCTTATACCATCGGCCCATTGCGGCGATGTCGAGTGGGAAATCCGTGTGAAGAGCGACCGTGAATACGCCAATGCTTACGCCGATGCCAAAGGGCGCATAAGCCGTCTCAATCTCGACGGCACCAACCGCGCGAAAAACCTCAACCTCTTTGCCGATGTGAAGGAGGTGCAAAACGTCATCGGCATGATGCGCCAGGTCTTCGGCAACACCCCCGGCATTCTGAAGCTTCACCTGAACAAAAACTTCCTGGGCTTCGATGCGCGCGATCCACAGAAGCCAAAAAGGCTGATGAGCTTTACAGCCAATCTCAACGGTGTCTTGATGGGCCTCGATGCATTCAGCGGCGGACCCGGCGCGCAGCAGCTTCCCAACGACCGGTTCTTCGCTGTGGATGATGTTGACTGGTCACGTATCCCCGAGATGATCAAGCAGGCCCAGTTGAAGCTCGAGATTCCCAAAGGCGGCTTATACGGGGTCACTCTGGGCAAACCGACCTTCGGGGGCAGTGCGCAGGCACTGCGGTGGACAGTCGAAATCCGGGATGGAGAGGGTGAAAACGGCGAAGTGGAGTTCGATCCCAGGGGCGCCGTCATGCAGGTAAAACTGCCCAAAAGCCGGCAAGTCCATGTGAGCATGTTCGAGCCTGACGGCGCCGGAAAAGCCATCCTCGGCATCAAGAAAAGTTTCGGCCCCCATGCGAAGCTCATTGAGTTGCGACTCGATGAACACCGCGCTACGATCACGGCCGCCAACCCAAAACAGCCCGGCCGCCTTCGCGACTTCCTGTATGACGAGGACCACTTCGCCGACTTCCCCGGTTCGGACATGACGCCCTTCTACCGCGGTCTTAAAGCCGAGTCATTCTTCGATCTCGACGAAATCGAAGCCCACGTCCCTCCGAAGCTGGCGCAGTTGGAGAAAACCACGCTTGAGCGACTGAGAATCACCGATGGGAAAATCGAACGCATTACCATTACTAAACACCCGATGATGCAGCCCATCAACCCGAATGTCACCATCGAGATTCGGGCAAAAAACGATGAGAAAAACGGATGGGTGACTTTTGACATGCAGGGCAAAGTGGTGTCCGTGATGAATCCGTAGCTGCCCGGCCGCGCCTGGAACGAAAACCGCCCCGGCCGCAACACGTCCACAATATGGAACAGGAGATGGATTATCATGAAAAAACTTAACGGAAAGCAGATAATGGTAACGGTTATAGTTCTGCTTATGATCTTTGGAGTAAATTCATTTACAGCACTACGAAGCTTTTCAGCCGGTGAAGAAGGGATAAAGGAAGCTGCCGGCTTTGATGTAAATACATCCATGATGGAGAATCTGGTTGGACTCAAAGGCAAGAGCGTAACACTCACTTTATCGTCAGGCCAGACAATTACCGGCATAGTGAGTGAAGTCAAAGGCAACCTCCTGCACCTTGCCAAGATAAGCCAGAAAGAGTTTTATGATGCCCTGGTAGCTATTGACCATATCACTGCCATTGAAGTAAAAGTCAGATAGAAGAAACATTATCCGGACAAAACACGGCGGCTTAAACTTATTCTTCAATCAGTTTACCGCCGGTCGCGAAAAATTTCTGCTTATCGCTTTTGTGGGGATGCCCCGAAAACTCTTGGATCTTCCAGGGTTCGAGGTCTTCCAGAGGCACTCCAGCGCGCTGCAACACCTCTTTGGCGGGCAGAAAAACCGCATTCTCCTCATCCAGCACACGCACCAGCACAAGCGTGTAGCCAGGGTAGAACTCGGTTTTCACAATACGGCCGCCGATGTTACCTGAAACATCCCTATCGGCATCCTCGGGGGCGTAAGTCAGGTCCCCGGGGTGTTTGACTTTGTCCGGATCGCCCAGAGGCAGAGCCGTATGAATTTTCCACTTGCCGTCTTCTTTCTTGAAGGAAATCATCTCTTCCATACGGGTGCGCGGCCGGTCTATTTCGCGCATGGCCGGAAATTGCCCAAGCAAATAGAGGATGGCGCTTTGGCCGTTTCCGCTCCACGTAACATGCTCCACCTCGTATGATTCCGGTATTTGAGCGCGTGCAAGCAACAGGAAGTAATCGCGATCCTGTTTTTTCACGATCTCCTTGTTGATATCCTTTTGTTGTTCAATCGTGCGCAATGAAAGCATTTTTTTTACTTCACCCGCTTTCGCTGCGGAATTGTACTCATCGAAGGTGCGTCTGAGTTCAGCAGCATCCTGGGCCAAAACGGCGCCTGCTACGGCGAGGCACGCCAGCAACACGATCGAAAACAAACTGAACCTGTTAAACATGGAGTGATCCTTTCTATCTGCGGCTGCCCACCTTTCGATAAGTCCCGGCGGCGGTGACATGGAAGCCGAATCCGCAGATACCTTCTTGAGTCACAGTGAGCTTGTCCTTTGTGAATTTCATCGTAATCACGCAGTCATCCTGAGCATCTTCGGGCTTAAAGGTCGCAGTGTCCCCCTCGATGAAAGCAATGCCGCTGCCTTCTCCTTCGTTTTCCGAAGGACCAGCGGGCGTGTTGTACCTGTAGATACCGGAAAACGAGACCTGGAGCCTCTGCTTGCCCAGTGCCCGGATATTGAACGTGCCGTTTTTATTCTGCCATGCGCCATTGACCTGCGCTGCCGTCACTATGGTGTCTGTGCCCGCCTGCGCTCGATGGACCGGCAGAACAACCGCCAACACTGCACACCACATCATTAAGGCAAGTAAAGCTCTGCTCGTCATCGCTTCTCCCTGCTTCGATTCAGCTCTTACATTGATTATGCACACTAATAGTTTTCTTGGCAATTTAGAAAATGGCGGGGCAGGATTCCTGTCGCAGTGTTGTTGGCAGGACTATCTCGATCTAGGGTTCAACGGAGCAAAAAAGAACCTGAGATGTCTCACATAGAGGGACCAAACCGGGCACCGGGAGGAACGAGTCAGCCTCTAAACAACTCCATGGATGTGATGCCATTTGCAGCGTTTGCTTTTCGGCTGCTTTTACACTATGTTAGTTATACTTGATCCCGATCTGACAGGACCGGCCGCTGCCAGCGCTAACCGGCCGATCGTGGAAAAAGGGGCAAAACACCTGATGGGCCGATGTACATTTTACAAACCATCGATGACGTGAAGAATGCCTCGGCAAGCACACAAGAGGAATGAAGGGCCGAAATGAAACCACCCAGCTTAAAAGAAATCGAAGCGATCTTGCGTGAGCGGCGTGATGAACTGGCGATAGGCTATGGCGTAACTGAAATCGGCATCTTCGGCTCCTGCGTCAGGGGTGATGCATCCAGCGACAGCGATATTGACATACTGGTTGCGTTCAATCGGCCGGTGGGATTTTTCAAATTCCTGGAGCTTGAAGAATGCTTGAGTGAATGGCTCGGTGCGAAAGTGGACCTGGTTACCAGGGCGGCCCTCAAGCCGCATATCGGCGGCCGCATTCTGAGCGAGGTGGCGATGTTGTGAAGCGCGACTATCGCGATTACCTCGAAGACATCCTGGCAGCCATCGACGAGTCGGCTGAATTCACCGGGAACATTTCCTTCGAAGTGTTCACTCAGGACCGAAAAACGATCAATGCAGTGGTGCGCAGCCTGGAAGTGCTAGGCGAGGCTGCCAGGCGCATTCCGGACCACTTGCGCGCCGAAGTTCCCGATGTCCCGTGGAAATATATGGCTGGAATGCGCAACAAGCTCATCCACGAGTATTTCGGTGTGGACCTGAGCATAGTTTGGACGGTCATCAAGATCGAATTGCCGCCTCTGCGCCCGAAAATCGAACATCTGCTGGAAAAGCTGGCAAAAGAGAAGTAGCCTCTCAGGCTCGGAAGCGGATGTGAGGTTAGAGTGTATGAAAACATCCTTCCAACTTTCATTCTCATATTGTGTGCAAGCCTGCCCCCGTTTGTTCCCTGGGCAAATCCATGGCTTTCAGCTCGATCTTGACCCTCCAAAAGCAAAAAGGGCTCTAGACCCTGCTATTTTCCGGCTCCCCGGTTCGGACCAAACCGGGTACTGGGAAGAACGACTTGTCCAGTTATGGCAAAGAAAGAATTGTCCAGCGCGTGATCTGCGTGCCTCGCCTAATCAACGCCCTTCCCCAGTGGTCTTCCTCGTTCTGGAATTGGAGCGCCCGTGTAGCGAAGGAATGTGCACTGGTGCCGCACGGAGATGGAAACCGGAAGCCCCGAAGCAGCCGAAGCTGCAAAGCAAAACTCCACGCTCCGCGAGGTGGCCGGTCTCTCCTGGCCCGCGCTCGGCGAGCTAAATATCCGCGTGCGCCATGCCCGCTATTGAAACAGCATGATACCCGTTATGGCGACGATGTTGCCTATAATGAATAACAGGACGGTAAAACCTATTAAATCACGAATGCTTATGCCGGCTATTGCAAGCAGGGGCAATGCCCAGAAGGGGCAGACAACATTCCAGATACTCTCGCCCCATGCAACACCCATGGCAACTTTCCAGGGCTCGACGCCCAACTGCGCGGCTGCGGGCAGCATGAAGGGCGCCTGAACAACCCAGTGCCCCCCGGCTGAAGGAATAAAAACACTGATAATGACGGAAGAGAAATAACAAAACAGCTCGAAAGTCCTGTAAGAGGACATCTTCAAAAGCCAGTCGGATATCACGAAGACCAGGCCGCTTCCTTTCATGATCCCCATGATGCCGGCATAAAAGGGAAATTGAAGAATAATCGCGGCGGCAGTGTTGCTTCCTTTGGTTACAGCTTTTGAGTAGTTGATGAGCGTCCCATGGGCAAGTATCCCAAAAATCAGGAATGAGAATATGATTATATTCAAGTTTAGGTTAAACCCATTTTTCCCAAAATAATAAATGATATATATCAGGCCCATCAATCCCAGTGTGTAGTTCAGGATTTTGCTGGACTCAACGCGGTCTGCCAATTGCTTTTCGACAGGACCTTCAACGACTGCAACCTCTTCTTCCTGGAGAAGCGCAGGATCGGCCAAGACGGTATCTTCCTTTTTCGGAATCATCAGTAGGAGCACAAAGGGAATTACGATAGCGAGGGTAAGGGTGATAAATAGCGCTTGCGGATAGAAGATGGTTTGGGAGAGAGGAACGAGCCCTATATCCTTTTCCAGGAAATGCCCTTTGGTATTTATGAGCAGGGGAACAGATGCTGAAAGGCCGCCATGTGTAATGATGACTCCGGAAAAAGCTCCCGCGACCATAAGGCGAAAATCCACATCCGGATGCAGCTTGGCGGCTTCTCGAGCGAGCAGGCCGCCTGCGATCAAGCCCAGCCCCCAGTTCAAGTAATAGAGAGCCATTGAGACAAAACCAATGAAAAGGATGGTCTGCCAGGGAGTTCGAGGTATGCGCGCTATAGCCTGCAGAAACCTGCGCACAATCGGGGCCGAGGCCAGAGCAAAGCCCGTAACGACTATAAGCGTCATCTGCATGGCAAAGGCCAGTATGTCGAAAAATCCCTGCCCCCAGTAATTGACTATCTCCACGGGGCCTTTGTGGGTTATGCCCATGGCCAGAGCAACGACTACCAGCGAGATGATCCAGGCAATTGCAAAAGGGTCGGGAAGATACTTTTGCATCAGGTTTACGAAAAACATGAGAATTCTGTTGATCATCTTTTCATACCTCACTTCTGTTTGGCGGTGCACTTATCCTTTCAGTTCAACGATCAAACATAGCAGGCCGATGCCTTTAACTGGTTAATGAGCTTTTTCATAAACTTCTTCCTGATTTTCGGGATCTCTTCCTTCCGATATTTGTAAAACCCCTCTCCTGTCTTGATGCCGAGTTTGCCTTCCTTTACCTTTTGCCTCAAAAGGTTATTGGCAGACTGGGAATTATCCATTTCCTTGAGCAGGTTATCACCAACGGTACACCAGATGTCCAACCCGCCGAAGTCGGCCACCTCCAACTGTCCGGTCGTTGCGTACCTGAAGGCCGGCCCGAACTTAAGGGCCTTGTCCACGTCTTCCGGCGCCGCGATACCCTGTTCGATAATGGAGAAAGCCTCCCTGGCTACACCCTGCTGAATCCGGTTTGCCACAAGACCGGGGACGTCTTTGAGGACCTTGACCGTTTGCTTCCTGATCCCGGCATAAAGTTGTTCGACCTCCTCGTAGATCGATTCAGGCATATTGCCGAAAAAGGACAGTTCCACGATGGGCATGAGGTGGGCCGGGTTATACCAATGGTTTACCATAACCCTCTGTTTGCGCTCGTCACCAAGGCGAGCCGTCATATCGTTTAACTTCAAACTGGACGTATTACTGGTCAGAATGGCATGCTGCGGGGAATATCGGTCCAGTTCCTGAAATAAGCGCTGCTTGAGCTCCAGGTCCTCAGGGACTGCCTCTATTACATAATCGCGGTCTGCTACCGACTTTTTCAGATCTGTGAATATTTTGATTCTCTGAAGGGCTGCCTCTATTACATGGGGCTCGATGAATTCTTCCTCGGACAACAGCTCGAGCTCTTCCCTGATTTCTTCTATCGCTGCATTCAGCCTGGAATCATCTATGTCGTATAGATTGACATCATATCCATACATGGCAAAAGACTCTGCAATACCATGCCCCATCGTTCCCGAACCTACTACGGCGATTTTTTTGATCATCGCAGGCCTCTCTTCTGAGTTTGATTCAATGTGGAGCGCTTTTGCCGGACTGTTAGTCGAACAGGTAAGAAGTAAAATCTTCCCATATACGAATAAAAAAGGCAAGTTGTGTGTCAAGACGACCGAATGAAGTAAGTGACGCGGCAGTCTTTACAAAACTCATAGAGGCCGAGCCCGGCAAATGCCGCATCCCTACGGAGCCGGAAATTCTTGCACCAGGCCTCCCGCGAACGCCCCGTCTCTGGTCATGGACAGTGATCATAGACAGGTCAGGAATGGAGAGCGTCGAGAATGGCGGCGGTCGGCCTGACCGCTACGCGCTCGCACGATGCAGAGTGGTTATTTTTTTTCGGTAGGGTACTATATAAGTCTATCATACGAGGATGCCATCGGCTGAATGCGCGTTTCCGGGTCTTAGCCCGGCGCTCAAAAGGTCCCCCTTGCCGGTGAAACAAAAGAATTGAAAAAACATATCCGAAAATATTATGAGCAACTCTACAAGGGGAAAAAGCGGGTCAAGGCCCACGGATTGGGCGGCAAACCCCTGGCCGTGGAACTAGGTTATCCTGCCGGCCTTATTGATTGCCTTCCTGATGAGATATGGGAAGATTTCCTGCCCTGCGGAAACGTGCTCCACTATCTGCATCCAAAACCGGGCGACAGGGTCCTTAACCTCGGCTGCGGGGCCGGGATCGATTCAATTATGCTGAAGCTCTCTGGGGGCGCTGAATTTAAGATAGTAAACCTGGATTCGGCGATCCCGGCGCTGATAAAGGCCTACGCCCTGGCAGGACGACCTTTCCGGGGTCTTGAGTTTGAATTCGTCTGCGCCGATGGAGACAGCCTTCCGTTTAGGTCGGGTTCCTTTGAGTGGATAATTCTAAATGGAGTGTTCAATCTCTTCCCGGACAAAGGCGAACTGATCGTCGAGCTTTACCGCGTGCTGAAATCGGGTGGGGTCGTGGCGGGGGCCGATCTATGTCGGAGGAGAATCCTTCCGGACTACTTCGCCTCCGAGCCGGACGCATGGGCGTGGTGCATGAGCGGCGCTCTGTCGCAGAATGAATTGAGCGCGGCATTCGAGGCCGGCGGATTCGCAAAGCTCGCTTTGGTCGCTGAAAATATGGATGAATACTTTGACCGGACGGTTTTCGCGTTTCGGAGGCCGACGCGGAGAAAAGCTTAGACAGGATTAACAGGATTTACAGGAAACGTAGAAGAATTTCACCTTATTAACAGAAATGGCTATGGCTTAGGGCATTCAGGAATTTGGGGATTGTGGAATTAAATCCATCCCTAAATTAAGGGGATTGAGGAATTAAATCCCTAAATCCCTAAATCCCTAAATCCCTAAATCCCTAAATCCCTAAATCCCTAGAGCCTCTTGCAAAATGCCTGGGAACCAAGCAGACGGATCCATTCATCTGCCCCGAGAATAGGCAACCTTAGCGATAATAGTTATTTTTCAGTTGCCGTTCTCCCTTTAAGGACAAGGT
>JBEKQE010000123.1:0-15100 GCA_049520035.1 Syntrophobacteraceae bacterium
GGTCTTGGCATGCTTCAAGACTCTGGATTCCGGCTCAAAAACACTGCCGGAATGACGACTCCCGCAAATGTCAAACTTTTGGGAGTCCACCGGCAGAGCCGGTGGTTTACCCTGATCAATTAAAGGAGATTTCGATCGTTGATCGACGGGCACGCTCATCTAAATGAAATAAAAGATATCGACGCCTCAATTTCACGGGCCAGGTCGTCAGGGGTTTGTGCAGTAATAGGGGTCGGTATGGACATCGAGTCAAACAGGGCAACGCTGGAGATTGCCGCCCGTTTCCCCGGAATCGTTTATCCGGCAGTTGGATATCACCCCTGGTCGATAGCGGCCCGCGAAATCGAAGAAAACCTCGCATTCATAGAAGAAAGGCTCCCATCCTGCGTGGCCCTTGGCGAGGTCGGCATCGACTACAAGACGAAGGTGAAAAAGAAGGTCCAATGGGAAGTTTACGGGCGGCTCATCTCTATAGCACATGAGGCAGCCAAACCCGTAATAATTCACTGCCGCTTCTCGCATGCCCACACATACGAGATGACTGCATCCGCCGGAATCGAGAGGGCCGTATTTCACTGGTTTACCGGTGAAAAAGCAGTCCTGGCCGGGCTGCTCGATTCGGGGTATTTCATCTCGGTGACCCCGGCCCTGGCCTACAGCTCTTTTCACCGTGAAGCAGCGGCCTTTGCGCCCCTTGAGCGCATCATGGTTGAAACGGACGCGCCGGTCGAATACCAGGGCAAAATATCGGAGCCCGCCGATTTGATCCTTACCCTGCGGGAGCTTGCGCTGATCAAAGGCATATCGGTCGAGGAAGCGGCAATGGTTACGGAACAGAACACGCGGTCCTTTTATCGGTTAAGTTAATTAGCAGGCACAAATGCCGATACTTAACGGCATGTGAGCGCGTAGCGGGGAAGGCGGCCGCTCTAAATGTCTATCATGCGCGTTGGGCGGCCGCGGGTCGCCTTGTTGGATGGCGCGCGCCTCTCCATTAACTCGACGCTGCATATTCGCGTATATCGCGCTTCAATCTATCGCCGAGCTTGTCTTCCGCAATATCGACATCGTAATCTATCTGAAGAGTCAGCCAGAATTGCGGAGACGTACCAAAATAGCGCCCGAGACGAAGAGCGGTATCTGCGCTGATCCTGCGTTTCCCATGGACGATCTCATTAATGCGGCGCGGCGGAACGCTTATGACCAGAGCCAGTTTGGTCTGAGTAATGCCCATGGGCTTAAGGAACTCCTCAAACAGGATTTCACCCGGATGAGCGGGTTTAATTTTTTGCGTCTTCATGTTCCGAACCTTTCTTGAGGGAATCGGTTGTTTGCGCATCAAGTGCATTGTCCGTGCCATTTGAAACAGACCCGCCGCAGACCGTAGATGCATATGCGTTGTGGACCGACAGCCGATAGGCCTCATGCCGTATGCGGATAACGCGGCGCGTTATGGGCATCAGGCATGAACAGCCAAATTCATTATATCGGCATGGCAATCCCTCGCTCAGCCGGCTTTGCCGGCCGCTTTGTGAACTGCAAGCGCGAAGATCTCCATGTTTGCGATCAAGTTTGTACAAAAGATGCACATTGCCCAATCAGAAGTTAAATTAGTTCTAAAGAATGGAATGTCGGAAAACTCGAATATCCAGGAGGAAATTCACTATGGTCACTATGGTCAGGAAGTGTAGCTTAATACTGCTTTGTGCAGTGGTCGTGAACATGTTTACAGTATCTCTTTGCAGGTCAGATGTCAGTCCCATCCCGGCCGGGGAGGCCGAAGCCAAAGCTGCGCTGGAAAAATCCCCGAGGCATCACGAATGGGTGAGTGTCCCCGTTCCGGGTTCGGAGACTAAGTTGAGTTCTTTCATAGTCTACCCGGAACGCAAGGATAAGGCGCCGGTAATCATTGTCATCATGGAAATATACGGCCTGACCGACTGGCTCCGAGGCGTGGCCGACCGTTTGGCTGCAGACGGCTTTATCGCTATTGTGCCGGACTTGCTCTCGGGCCGTGGTCCGGGCGGCGGAGGGACCGGGGCTTTTGCGAGCCGCGATGATGTCGTCAAGGCTGTAAGCGGTCTTGCATCGGCTCAGGTCGTAACCATGTTGGATGCAGTAAAAGACTACGCAATAAGCTTGCCGGCAGCAACTCAAAGGTTCGCAACGGTAGGTTTCTGCTGGGGAGGTGGCCAGAGCTTCCATTACGCGACTGCTCAGCCCAAACTTGGCGCAGCTGTGGTTTTTTACGGCGTGTCCCCTCCTCTTGAGGCGCTTAAGGCGATAAGTGCGCCCGTGCTTGGCCTCTACGGCGCAGACGATGCCCGCGTGGTCAGTACAGTCAAGCCTGCAGAAGATAAGATGAAAGAGCTTGGGAAGATCTATATCACCCATATTTACGAAGGTGCAGGGCATGGTTTTCTCAGAGCGCAAGAGGAACGCAACGGGGCGAATCTTGAAGCCGCGCGACAAGCGTGGCCTGCTGCAATTCAATTTCTGAGGAAAAACCTGGAGTAAAGTCAGGGCCGGCCCTGTCAATGACCTGAGCCGCACCTTATAGGCGCGGGGTCCTGGAAAACAAAGGCATGACGCAACAGGAGGGAAAAGATGAGCGATCGAGTCCGCATTCCGAGGGACCGCAGCAACGACTACACCACAGAGGCCGCGTCGATACGGCGTGAGTTTATCGAGAATCAAACCGGCGCCAGCCTGCATCACGTAGGCCGGTATTCTTTCGACCCTGGTGTTGTAAAGGGAAATATCGAGAACTTCATTGGCGTTGTTCAGATGCCCATCGGCATTGCCGGTCCGGTGACCGTTCACGGTCAGTATGCCAAAGGCGATTTCTGGGTCCCGCTGGCAACGACCGAGGGGACCCTCGTGGCCAGTTACAATCGGGGCATGCGGGTCGTCTCAGAATGCGGCGGGGTCAAAACCACCGTTGTTGAACAATTCATGCAGCGTGCGCCGGTTTTTATCTTTGAAGATGCATGGGCGGCGGCAAAGTTCTCCCAATGGCTTGACGAAAACCTCGGTCAAATTAAAGCCGCTGCAGAACGCACGACCAGCGTCGGAAAGTTGGAGCATATTCAAAAGTTTGCTGTCGCCAATATGCTCTACGTGCGCGTAAATTACTCTACGGGGGACGCGGCAGGACAGAACATGGTGGGGAAAGCAACTCTGGCTGCCTGCCAGTGGATACGGGCGAACTACCCTGGACCTTTTGATTACATCCTGTCGGGCGGAATTGAGACCGACAAAAGACATTCACAAATGAATAAGCTCCACACCCGAGGCAAACACGTCATTGCTGAGGCGACCCTCAAGCATGATGTGCTGCATTCCGTTATGCGCGCCGACACCCGTGACATTTTCAGGATGCGCAACATCGGCAACATCGGCGCCATGATGGCCGATTCAGCTTACAATGGGCCCCAGTCCGCAAACGGCATAGCGTCTGTTTTTATAGCCACGGGACAGGACGAAGCCAATGTGGTTGAATCCCATGCGGGCTTTTTCTTTTGTGAGCTGAGGGCCAATAATGATTTGTACGTTTCTGTCACCTTACCCTCGCTCATTGTCGCCACTTATGGAGGGGGCACCGGCCTGCCGACGCAGCGGGAATGTCTGGAAATAATGGGCTGCTATGGCAAGGACAAATCCAACAAACTTGCGGAAATAGTAGCTGCCGCCATACTGGCGGGAGACATCTCGCTGACCTCGGCCGTCGCCGCCGGGGAGTGGGTATCGAGTCACGAACAATACGGCCGCAACAGGCCGGGTTAACATTTCAGCCAAGCCGGCCCCGCTCAAAATCTTCTAAAAATTTTATTGACAGTTGGGCAAGAGGTGGTATACGCTGAATTCTATAATGAATGATGGCTCATTCATTATAGAATTGGGATGCCGCCCTGCTCGCCTGGGCACAACGCCAAACGACCAACTCCCGTCCCTGTCTCTCGTGGCCGCTCTTTTTCTCATCTGCCGCTCAAAGATCCGTGCGCCTTCCGTTCAAATGAGATCGGCCCGTTGTGACTTTTGAAACCATTTTCAGGGGAATTTACCATGCGCTTGAAAAA
Source organism: Syntrophobacteraceae bacterium (assembly GCA_049520035.1). Taxonomy (GTDB): domain Bacteria; phylum Desulfobacterota; class Syntrophobacteria; order Syntrophobacterales; family Syntrophobacteraceae; genus SbD1. Next base: position 4,080 of record JBEKQE010000123.1, read on the forward strand.
AGGCGATAAACGCATCCGGATTCTCGACTCAGCCGTCAAGGTATTTGCGCATAAGGGCTTCTTTAACGCCAAGGTTTCCCAAATAGCCAGTGAAGCGGGAGTCGCGCCCGGAACGGTATACCTGTACTTCAAAAATAAGGAAGACCTTCTGATTTCGATTTTCGAGGTGAGGATGCAGGATATCAATTCGAAGTTTCGCGCGGCCGTCATGGAAAAGGAAGATGGCAGATCGCGCCTCGAATGTCTCGTAGGCATGCACCTGGCGGGGTTCCAGAGCCAGCCGGACCTGGCTGCCTGCTTCCAGGTCGAGCTGCGTCAGAGCAGTCGTTTCATGCGTGAAAACGTCAAAGGCGAACTTCAACAATATTTGGATTTGATCAGGGAAATCGTCGATCACGGCCGGCGTGACGGGTCTTTTCGAAACGAGCTTCCCGTAAGGCTGCTTACCCATCTTATTTTCGGGACCCTGGACGAGGTGGTTTCAACGTGGGTGATGTCCGGCATGAAATATAACCTGATCTCCCTTACGGGTCCGTTGATGGACCTCTTTACCAACGGCATCGGTCAGGATGTGAGCGCTACTGCACCGGATGGCCCGGTTGGGGGACAAACTGAACAAATCATTACGTCGGGGCGGTCGACATTAAGGAGACATGGATGAAACTGCTGGTTGATGAAAGGGACATGAAGTTTGTGCTCTATGAACAGTTGCGAATCGAGGAGCTGTGCAAGTCCCCTCTTTACGCCGATTTTTCACAGGAAACATTCGATATGGTCCTGGAGGAGGCTGCAAAACTGGCCGAGCGGGCCTACTATCCTTCGAACAAAAAAGGGGACGAACAGGGCTGCCGTTTCGAGAACGGGCAGGTCAAGGTCCCGGATTCGTTCCACGAGCCCTACCGGCTCTATAGGGAAGGGGGGTGGCCGGCAATGGCCGACCCGCCCGAAGTGGGCGGCCAGGGCTTGCCGGTTGCATTGGCCTACGCGTGCATCGAAATGCTTGGCGCGGCCAACTGGTCGCTCCAAATGTACTCGGGGCTGACCCACGGGGCTGCGCATCTTCTCCAGGAGTTCGGAACGCCGGAGCTTCAGAAACTTTACATGGAAAATCTTTTCTCAGGCGAGTGGGCTGGGACCATGTGCCTCACGGAACCCGGCGCCGGGACCGACGTTGGAAGTCTGAGGACCAGGGCGGAACGGCAGCCGGACGGAACCTTCAAAATCAGCGGCCAGAAGACGTTCATCTCCTCCGGGATGCACGATCTGACCGAAAACATCATTCATATGGTGCTTGCCCGGGTCGATGGATCACCCAAAGGCACCAGGGGGATTTCCATTTTTCTCGTGCCCAGGCTGCGGTTAAGCGAGAGCGGCGAACTGGTCGATAACGACGTGGCCTGCGTCGGGATCGAGCACAAGATGGGCATTCACGGCTCCTCCACCTGCACGCTGAACTTCGGTGAGAACGGGGCATGCACAGGTTACCTGATGGGCGAAGAGAACAAGGGCATGTCGATCATGTTCGAGATGATGAACGAATCCCGGCTCTTCGTCGGAATGCAGGGGCTGGCTCACGCCAGCAGCGCCTACCTGCACGCGTTGCAGTACGCCAAAGAACGCATTCAGGGCGCCCCGATCGAAAAAATGAAGGACGCGGATGCGCCCCGAGTGCGCATTATCGAGCACCCGGATGTAAGACGCATGCTGATGTCCATGAAGAGCAGCACAGAAGGGATACGGGCGCTCCTATACTTATCCGCATACTGCATCGACCGGGTCCGGGTCGCTGAAACACAGGAGGAGAAAGAGCTTTTCCAGGGGTATGTGGACCTGCTGATACCGGTTTGCAAATCGGTGGGAAGCGATTTGGGATTCAGGGTGTGCGAGACCGCCATCCAGGTCTACGGCGGTTACGGATATTGCAGTGACTACCCTGTCGAACAGTTTTTGCGGGACTGCAAGATCGCATCGATCTACGAGGGAACAAACGGAATCCAGGCGCTGGACCTCGTGGGCCGAAAACTGGCCGTCAAGCGTGGACAGTTGCTCAAAAACGCTACAAAGGCCTCCGGCGAAATCCTGTCCAAAGTCAGGGAGAATTTCCGCCTGCGCGATCTTGTCAAGATCTACGACGAAGCACAGGAAAGCTTGATTCAGCTCACGAAGTTTTTCGGGCTAAAGAGCATCACCGAAGAGTTTAACGTGCCGATTCTCTACGCCAAACCTTACCTGGACCTTTTTGGTGATGTGGTTATGGGATTTTTGCTCCTCTGGCAGGCGTACCTGGCCGACCGCAGGCTGCAGGAAATCTACCAGGACCAGGGGGCAAAGGATGAAGCCTCCCGGAAGAAGCTGCTCCTGGAAAATCGCAGCGCTGCCTTCTATTTCGGGAAAATCGCCTCGGCCCGCTTTTTCACGAACCAGGTCCTCACCCTGGCGCCCGGAAAGGCGCGAGGAATAATGAACAATGACAAATCCCCACTCGAGATCCCCGAGGAGGGATTCGCGCTGGGCTAAATTAAAAAAAGGAGAAGGGCTAATGAAAGCCAGAGACGTGGTAGTGGTGGATGGGGTCAGGACCGCCTTCGGACGCGCCGGGGAGAAAGGCTATTTCTGGCTCACAAGGGCCGACGACATGGTGGTGAAGGTGATTCGCGAACTTTTGCGCCGTAATCCAAAGGTCAGGCCCGAGATGGTCGAAGAAAACGTCTGGGGCGCAACGACCCAGGAAGGCGACCAGGGGTTGACCCTTGGGCGAACGAGCGTAATCCTTTCCGGTTTGCCGGAAAGCTGCGCAGGATTTTCGGTGGACAGGATGTGCGCCGGGGGACTGACCGCCATTACGACCGCTGCTTCCGAAATCGCCCTGGGAGCGTGCGACGTTGTCATTGCAGGGGGCGTCGAACACATGGGACACCATCCCATGGGGGCGACCATGGACCCCAATCCCCGGTTTCTCACCGAACGGCTGGTATCCGAAGACGCTCTGGTGATGGGAAAGACAGCGGAAAACCTGCACGACATGTACCCCGATATCACCAAGGAGATGGCAGACCAATACGCCCTCCTTTCGCAGAAGAAAACCGCCAGGGCTAATGCCGAACACAAGATTGAGAAGATGATAGTTCCAATGACCGTCTATACCAGGGAAGGCTGGATAGTTGCCGACCGGGACCAGCAGCCGCGCCCGGATACGAGCATCGAAGGGCTCAGGGACCTCAAGACGCCTTTTCGGGTGCAGGGGAAAGTGACGCCGGGCAACGCTTCAGGTCTCAATGACGGGGCCGCGGGAGTTCTTCTCATGAGCGCCGATAAGGCCGCCGAAATCGGCGTGGTCCCCCGCATGCGTCTCAAGGGTTACGCCTATGCGGGTGTGAAGCCTGAAATCATGGGCTACGGGCCTATTCCCTCTACCCGGAAGGCCCTGGCAAGAGCCGGACTCACCATGGATGACATTGGGGCTATAGAGCTCAACGAAGCTTTCGCTGTCCAGTGTATCGTATTTATGAAGGAATTCGGGTTGAAGTTTCCCGATGACGAACGACTCAATCCAATGGGAGGAGCGATAGCTTTCGGCCATCCTCTCGCAGGCTCCGGACCCCGGCTGGTCATTCATCTTATGAGCACCTTCTCCAAACGTCCGGATGTGCGCTACGGAATTACGAGCCTTTGTGTCGGCCTCGGGCAGGGGGCGACGGCCATCTGGGAGAATTTAAACTCGTAACTCGTGATTCGTGATTGGTAAAAACGCTTTCACTATTCACTATTCACTATTCATCAAGGAGTTTTTATGGCCGAACCGATTACCATTTTTCATACGCGATTCTACGATTCACCGGTGGGAAAGATCGCCATCATGACGATGGACAACGCTCAGGACCACAAAAAGCCCAATACCTTCAGCGAGGCCTCAATGGCCTCTCTTAATAAGGCGATGGATCGTGTGGCGGCCGAAGATGGGGTAAAGGGCCTGATGCTGACCGGAAAACCCTACATTTTTGCGGCCGGCGCCGATCTTGGCGCTGTACCCTTCATCACTACCTTCGAGCAGGGGTACGCAATAGGCAAGGCAGGTCATACGGCAATGAAGCGGATTATGGAACTGGAGTTTCCGACTCTGGCCGCCATCAATGGGGTGGCGCTCGGTGGAGGTCTGGAGATTTCGCTCTACTGCAAGTACCGCACGGTTGCCCGGAGCGTGGCCGCCATCGGGTTTCCCGAGTGCTTTATTGGGCTCGTGCCCGGTTGGGGAGGCTGCACACTTGCCTCAAAGCTGCTCGGGCCGGAAAAGGCCGCCCAGCTCATAATATTCAACGCCTTGAGCCAGAACCGGATGTTGAGCGGTCCCGAAGCTTTCGAACTGGGACTTGCCGACCGGCTGTTCGACGGCGCCGAGTTCCTGGACGAATCCCTGAGCTTTCTTCTGAGCATCGTGGCGGGCGAGACAAAAGTGGAACGAACGCCTGTTTCGACTGAACAAACCGGCGCGATCATAAGCAAGGCGCGGGCTTTTGTGGACGGGAAGGTGCACGGGGCCGCTCCGGCGCCCTACCGCGCTTTGGAGCTGATCCAGGGCGCCTGTTCCTGGGATGTCGAACGCGGTTTTGAAGAAGAAAACAGGGCGCTCGGCGACCTCATAAAGACCCGCCAATGCAAGGCTTCGATCTATTCTTTCGACCTCGTGAACCGGCACGCAAAAAAACCCAAAGGCGTTCCCGAGGCGAAGCCCCGGCCAATCGGCAAGGTGGGCTTAATCGGCGCCGGCCTTATGGCTTCACAGCTCGCACATTTTTTTATCCACCGCCTTGGCTTGCCTGTCGTAATGAAGGACGTACGGCAGGAGTTCGTGGACAAGGGAGTCGCCTACGTTCGCAGGCAATTTGAAAAAAGCGCGCAGAAAGGCAGAATCTCGGATACCCATGCGAGCTATCTGGGAGGACTGGCTCAAGGCACGCTGGATATGGGAGATTTTGCCGAATGCGATTTCGTAATCGAGGCAGTCTTCGAAGAGATGGCGGTCAAGAAAAAGGTCTTTGCCGAAGCGGAGTCCGTAATATCGGCGGATGCCGTTCTTGGCACCAACACCTCATCGCTCAGCGTGACCGAAATGGCCGCAGACCTTAAAAACCCTGAGCGCGTCGTTGGATTTCACTTTTTTAATCCTGTTGCGGTCATGCCCCTGGTTGAGGTAATAAATGGGGAGAAAACGAGCGACATCGCCCTGGCCACCGCTTTCGATCTGGCCAAAAAGCTGAGGAAGACCGCTATCTTGGTGAAGGATTCCCCAGGGTTTCTGGTTAACCGCGTTCTTGTGCGAAACCTTTGCGACTGCATCGCCCTGGTCGACCAGGGGGCAGGCTTCGAGCAGGTCGATGATGCCCTGATTGAATTGGGATTGCCGATGGCGCCGTTCGAATTGCTGGACATGGTCGGCCTCCCGGTCGCCTTTCACGTAAACGAGACCCTGTCTCGTGCTTTCGGGACCGAGCGGTTTCCGTTGAGCCGGAATTTCAAGAGGCTGATCGAAGCCGGGCAGCCCAGGATCTATGCGCAAGGCGGCAAGAGCAGGATGGTTGACAAGGATGTGGAACGGCTCTGGGTAAAGGAGCAAAACAGGACTTTCCACGCTGAGGAAATTCGCGAGATTACGCTGAGCAACCTGGCTCGGGAAACGGACCTCATTTTGAAGGAAAAGATCGTGGCAGGGCCAAAAGAGGTCGATCTTGCCATGATCATGGGTGCGGGTTGGCCCTTTTTCATGGGAGGGCTCACAATGTATCTTGACCTGGCTGGCGTGACCCCGAAGACGCTCCAGAAGGTCTTTTACGGTTCGTAGGGACGGTCCCCGGTCGCACAAGAAAAGTACCCGTTCACCGCAGAGGACGCAGAGAAAATCTTTTTCAGACAGGATTTACAGGATTGAAAGACCCTGGAGTGTTCCGTCTTTGTCGTGTTTTTTTCCTGTTAATCCTGTTAATCTTGTCCAGCGAAGTTGACTTTACTCTGTGCCTGGTGGATTTGAGCGGGTCATGGTGGACGCTTACAAGGCCTCCCGAGAACGCCCCGTCTCTGGTCATGGACAGTGATCATAGACAGGTCAGGAAGAGCGTCGAGAATGGCGGCGGTCGGCCTGCCCGCTACGCGCTCGCACGACGCAGAGTGGTTATTTTTTTCGGTTGGTACTATATAAGTCTATCATACGAGGAAAAACGGAACCCGGGTTGATGATTGTCTTGAAAAGGAGTAACAGCTATGGCTACGAAGCTGATTGACCGCACCCCGTCAGCTTACGACTACCCCCTTCTAATCAGGCACATTCTGCACACTCCACTTGCATGCGCTCCAGGGCAGGAAATTGTCTACAAAGATGTAAAACGCTACGATTATGTGACGCTTTATAAGAGAATCGGCCAACTGGCGAACGTCCTGGAAAACCTGGGTGTAAAAGCCGGCGATACCGTAGGCGTGATGGATTGGGACAGCCACAGGTACCTGGAATGCTTTTACGCCGTCCCCATGATGGGCGCTATCCTTCATACGGTGAACGTGCGGCTTTCCCCCGAACAGGTCCTCTACACCATAAACCACGCTGAAGACGACGCGCTTCTCGTTCACTCTGATTTTCTGCCCCTCTTGGAAAAACTGCGGGGCGCGATGACAACGGTAAAGAGTATTATCGTTCTTACCGATCAAGGGCCGGTTCCTGAAACGAGTTTCGAAGCAGCGGGAGAATACGAGGCGCTTCTGGAAAAAAGCCCTGGCGATTATGATTTTCCGGATTTCAACGAGAACTCCAAGGCTACCACATTTTACACCACGGGAACCACGGGCGCGCCCAAGGGTGTCTGCTTCAGCCACCGCCAACTGGTGCTCCACACTCTGGGGCTGGCGGCTTCTCAGGGCCAGGCCGCCCAGGGGGGCCTTTCTTCAAAGGATGTCTACATGCCCCTTACCCCCATGTTTCACGTCCACGCGTGGGGAATGCCTTACCTGGCTTCCCTGCTCGGCCTGAAACAGGTCTATCCGGGACGCTACGTACCCGAGACGATCCTGGGGCTTATCGTAAAGGAAAGAGTAACATTTTCCCACTGCGTTCCGACAATTCTGCAGATGGTGCTCGGCTGCCCGGCTTCCGCCGCCGTGGACTTTTCCGGGTTCAAGATGATTGTAGGCGGCTCCGCCCTCTCCAGGGGATTGTGCAACGCGGCCATGCGAAGGGGAGTCAATATTTATGCCGGCTATGGGATGTCCGAGACATGTCCGGTCCTCACAATTGCTCACCTGAAGCCACACATGACGCAATGGAACGAGGAAGAGCAAACGGACATTCGCTGCCGGACCGGGCTTCCCGTTCCTTTGGTCGACCTTCGAGTAGTCGATCTCGCCGGGCGCAAACTTCCACATGATGGCGCCAGTGTGGGAGAGGTCGTGGTGAGGGCCCCGTGGCTGACAGTGGGCTATTTTAAGGACCCCGACGGGTCTGAGGACCTTTGGGCCGGCGGCTATATGCGAACCGGCGATGCAGGCTTCGTCGACGCAGAGGGTTATCTCCATCTGACCGACCGTTTGAAGGACGTGATAAAAAGCGGGGGAGAATGGATCTCTTCGCTGCTGATCGAGGATGCCCTAAGCCAGCACCAGGCAGTGAGCGAAGCGGCCGTTATCGGGGTGCCCGATGAAACCTGGGGTGAGCGGCCCTACGCCATTGTGACGATAAAAGAAGAGCAAAGGGGAAAGGTTTCCGAAGAGGACTTGAAATCCTTTTTGCAAGGTTTTGTCGACCGGGGCGTCCTTTCGAAGTGGGCCATTCCCGACACGATCGACGTGGTCGAATCCATTCCAAAGACCAGTGTGGGCAAGCTGGACAAAAAAGAGATCAGAAAAATGGCTAAAGCGCTGAGTCGCTAAGCGGCTTTACAGGAGGAAAGTTCCTCCGCATCGGCCAGGCATGGACCGGCGTTGTGCAAAACCGGTCCAGTTGGAATTCAGGTACCAGCGCAGAAAGACAAGAAGCGGAAATTTTGCTGGGGCGCTCGCTGCCTTGGCGCTGTCTGCTTTCCGACTTCCAATCTCGATCTGTAAACTCACCTCGTATGACAGACTTGTTAACTACACTAAACGATTATATAGTGAAATGCTCTGGCGGGCATCCCTTATCGACGTGTGATGCATAGCCCGGAAGGCATCCCCTCGATGGGTCTAATCTGGTCATTCCTCTTACCGCCTTTAGGCGGAAGTCATCCGCTTTGGGCGTTGGCGGGATGCCTTCATGAACTAATCATCCGACGGCTGAACCGCCTGTTGGTAATCCTGTCCGTGTCTTTAACCCGGAATATCCACGTTTAATTCGGCTCTCGAATTTTTTTCGCACCTGTGGTCAGCACGAAAAGGCCGCTGAAAACACATTGGGCTAGAACAGGAGCGAGTTAAAGCCAGTCAGAAACTGATGCGCTACTCCAAGCTTGCAATGACAATGCGTTACGCTCACCCTAGGCAATCTCACGGGAAAGCAGAGCTTGCCAAATTACAAAATAGAATGGTGAATACCCAAAATCCGGGACGGGGCATTCTAGAGGGGTCCTGGCTTATTTATGCTTGGGGACACGGATAATCGCCGATCTATCATTATGATTATCAGTGTTTCCCAATTTCCAAAAACCCCCGCCCAAGTGTAAATCGGGTCCCTCGGGTCATGTCAGTTGAAATTTCGCTGCGGTCAGGCCACCCCACTGGGAAAATTCATTCAGCCCTACCGGGGAGGAGGGTTATCCAGGTGAGATCCGATTGCCATGCTCTCCTGTCAAAATAAAAATTCCATTATTTAGTATTGGCTATTTGATCGCTGCCAACACCCTGAAACATCAGTATACAAATGGATATGCCCATAGACTGTTACCCAATTCCTGCTTCTAAAATCTTCTTGACATTTGTCAGTTCCTGTGTCTGTTGAAAACACACGGGATCAATGTGGCTGCCCCATCTCCTTGTGATCTGTCCCCAATCGTCGCTAGCTCATTGCTCTTCTGCTTCCCACTCCCCTGACACTAAAGCGCCATCACCTTGTGATCTGTCCCCAATCGTCGTTAGGCTCAAAAAGGGTGACTCCCTTCAAAAACTTGCATCAGCAGGAGGACCCCAATGAAAAAATGTAGGGGAATTGGAATTTTTCTGCTGGTTTGGTGAAAGTATTATAGCAAGCCTGTGCGGCCGCTTTTGCCGAAGGGGCAGCACTTTGAGTTTAGCGTGCTGTCGTTTCGCATCTTAGCTCGGCTCCAGCTCGAAGGCAATCTTCACGAGGCATCCTTCGGTTTTGCCGGGGTCTGGCTGATACCGGGGCTGAAAGGAGGTGGTAGAAACGAGGCTGCCCCGTATCGGGGCGCAAAGCAGAACCAGTTGGAGGTATCAGATTTACTGGCCCTGTTTTGGAAAGTGTTAACTTTTTGCAATTCGAGGGGGAAGAGATGAAGAAACTTCTTTTGGCAATGTGTTTATCCATGGCAGTGGTGATGGTGGTTGCCCCTGCCTACGCCACGGAGCTGTGGGATTGGCACCTGCGCGGCACAGACGAAGGATTGGCCTCCGGGGCCTTGCCGCCTCAAGGCTTTTATTTCATTAACGACTCCGTTTTTGTGCCGACCTACCATGCTTTTAACGACCTTGGACACTCAATAACCAATGTCGAGCTTTTCGCCTACGTCGATATTCCCATCCTGTTGTGGTCCACCGGACTCAAGTTTCTGTGCGCCGACTATGCCGTTGCCGTAGCTCAGCCGTTCGACTACACGAACTTGAGAATACAGAACCAGGGCGCCTCGATCGGCGTTCCCGGCCTCAATCAGTGGAATGGCGGCGCTCAGTGGGGCGCATACAACACTGTTATTGTTCCGATCATTTTGTCGTGGAAACTCCCCTGTGATTTCCGCGTAAAGGGCGAATTTGCGGTTTCTTTTGACGATGGTACGACCTCGCCCGAGAATAGAGTCAAAGGGCAACGCTTTCAGCATGATGGCGGCATTTACGCTGAATCCAGCAACGGATACTATACCTTTGTGCCGGTAATTGGGATAAGCTGGCTGCACGCCGGTTGGAACATCAGCGCCGATATTATGTACTCTATCAACACTAAGGACACCGTCACCGACTACCAGAGCGCGGACGAGATAATGATCGACTACACTGTTAGCTATACCTGGAAGAGATGGACGCTTGGTCTTGGGGCAGCTCAGCAAAATCAGATAGCCGCCGATAAGCAATACGGCGTATCCGTTCCCGGCTCCAGGGTGACGAACTATTCCATAGGCCCTCTTCTCGGTTACAATTTCGGCCCGTGCAGTCTGATGCTTACGTACGGCTGGGACCTTTTAACCAAGAACGATGTCGGCGGCGAAGCGCTCAACGCCCGCCTCGTAATTCCACTTGGGAATCTGTGTCCGCTTGGGAAATAAGTGCACTTAGATCCGCAAACATGACGGCTGCGCCTCTGCGAGGCGCAGCCCAACCACCACACACACCGCACTCCAGTGAACGCAAACGGATCGGCGGGATTCAGTAGTAGCCTTCACGCGATGCTTTCCCTCTGAACACATAATAGCAATAAGCGGTATAGGTGAGAACTACCGGCAGGATAACGACAGTTCCGACGAGCAAAAATGACTGTGAGGAAGCCGCTGCCGCTGCCTGGCGGAAGGTCACGGCAAACGGGACCAGCCATGGCCAGAGGCTGATGCCCAGCCCCAGGTAACCCATGAGAAAAACGCCGATGCTGAGGAAAAAGGGACGATTCTCCACACCCCTGCGCAAATCCCGCCATATAAAGATAAAAAGAGCTGCGGTCGCCAGGGGTACCGGCAAAAGGCAGTAAAAATTGGGAAGAGTAAACCACAAGTCTCTTACACCCGTGTTCATTATCGGCATGCTGATACTCACGATCCCCATGAACACTCCCACATAGCCAAGGACATAAGAGGCGCATTTTCGCGCCCAGTCATGGGTGATTCCGTCGGTTTTCATCACCAGCCAGG
>JBEKQE010000124.1:0-14995 GCA_049520035.1 Syntrophobacteraceae bacterium
GCACAGCGGGTGCGGCAAGACGACCGTTACGCTCGGGCTGCTCGCCGCATTGAGGGCGAGGGGCCTCAGTGTGCAGCCTTTCAAGGTGGGACCGGACTTTATAGACCCCGGGCTTCACACCCTCATAGCCGGTAAGCAGAGCCGCAACCTGGACGGATGGATGCTCAGCCGCCGATGGAACGAGGAACTTTTCCTGCGCCTTATAGAAGGATCGGATGTGGGTCTGATCGAAGGCGTAATGGGCCTCTTCGACGGCTACGAGGGCCAAACGGAATCGGGCAGCAGCGCCGAGATGGCCAAATGGCTCGATGTCCCCGCCGTGCTGGTCGTGGACGCCCGGAGCATGGCCAGGAGCGCAGCGGCCCTGATATACGGATTCACTCGCTTTGATCCGGCGCTTAAATTTGGCGGGGTTATTTTCAACCAGATAGGCGGAGATGCGCACTTGGAGTACCTGCAGGAGGCTGTGGCTTCCGCATGTCCGGAAGTCGCCGTTTTGGGCGGCATTCCCAGAGAAGACCGGGTCCGCATACCCGAGCGGCACCTGGGGCTTGTAACCGCTGACGAAATGAGCCTGGACGCCGGGTGGCAGAAGACGTTGGCCGAGCTCATGGAAAAGAGCCTCGACATTGACCTGCTCCTGGAAAAGACCCGATATACCATGCATACGGGGCCTGGCCCTCTGACTTCGGATCTCACGACCGGCCTTCCCGGCGCCGCCGAAGGCTGGGCGGGTGGGGGAGCTGCCAAGACCGGCTGCGGCGCCTCGCCGCCTGAGATTGCAGTAGCGCGCGACGCGGCTTTCTGCTTCTATTATCCCGATAACCTGGAGCTTCTGGAGAAGGCCGGGGCGCGGCTTCGCTTCTTTTCTCCGGTGTGCGGCGAGACCCTGCCTGAGGGATGTTCGGGAGCATATCTGGGCGGTGGATACCCGGAGCTTTTTGCGAAGGCCATATCCGAAAATGCCCGTTTTCTTCATTCTCTTCGCGAGCGCGCCGGGCTGGGGATGCCGATCTATGCCGAATGCGGCGGCCTGATGACCCTTGGCCGTTTTATAGATACTATTGAAGGGGAAAATTACATCATGGCAGGGATACTGCCATTCGGGACCAGAATGCTGCCCCGGCGCAAGGCGCTTGGATATACGGAAGTCGTCCTGCGGCGGCAATGTCTGCTTGGCGGTCCCGGCAGGGTTATCCGGGGGCATGAATTCCACTATTCCGAAATAGCCGAGGAGACTGAAGCAGGAAGCGGGAAGCGGGAAGCGGGAAGGGATGAAGTCCACTACTCCGAAATAGTCGGACCCGAGCCGGATTCTGTTCTCCATCTTCCGTCTTCCGTTCTCAGTCCTCCGTCTTCCGTTTTCAGTCCTCCGTCTTCCGTTCTCAGTCCTCCGTCTTCCGTTCTCAGTCCTCCGTCTTCCGTCCTTGAGTTCGCTTACGACCTGCGCAGGCGTAAAGACGAAGCCGCCCGTCCCGAGGGCTATCAGGCAGGTTCCGTGCTTGCCAGCTATATCCACCTGCACTGGGGCAGCGCCCCCGAGGCCGCCGAGCAATTCGTCAGCTACTGCGCCGAGTGGAAAAAGGGGAGGTAAACCGATTTAAAATGTCCAGCGCAAAGTCACTCATGTTTCTGGGGACCGGCTCCGATGTAGGCAAGAGCGTCCTGGCCGCTGCTTTCTGCCGCATTTTCAAAAACGAGGGATATCGCGTGGCGCCCTTCAAGGCCCAAAACATGGCCTTGAACTCCTTCATCACTCCGCAGGGCGGGGAAATGGGGCGCGCCCAGGTTGTCCAGGCCGAGGCAGCGGGAATCGAGCCTCATGTGGACATGAACCCCGTCCTTCTTAAGCCGACTTCGCAGATGGGCTCCCAGGTGATAGTGCTCGGACGTGCGATCGGGAATTTTTCGGCAAAAGACTATTACGAATACAAAAAAGAACTTGTCCCCATAGTGCGGGGCGCATTTGAAAGGCTTAGCGCCCAAAACGACCTGATAGTCATGGAAGGGGCCGGGAGTGCGGTAGAGCTCAATCTGAAGGCACACGACCTTGTGAATATGGCTATGGCCGAAATGGCAGGCGCCAAGTGCATCCTGGTGGGAGACATCGACCGGGGAGGAATATTTGCGGCCCTGCTCGGAAGCTTCTCACTGCTGGAAACCGGAGAGCGGGACCGGATTATCGGGTTTATCGTAAACAAACTCAGGGGAGACCCGCGCCTGTTCGAAGACGGGGTTCAAATACTGCAATCGCGCTCCGGTGTGCCCGTATTCGGGGTTGTGCCTTACTTCGAAAACATCTCACTGCCCGAAGAAGACTCCGTGGCGCTCGGGCGGCGAATGGGCAAAGCGCATACAAAAACCGCTCCCTGCGCCATTCGCATCGGCATCGTCCGTCTGCCGTTCATTTCCAACTACACGGATTTCGATCCCTTCGAGCGGGACCCGAGGATCGACCTGGTCTATTTCGACAGGCCGGCCCAAATTTTCGAATTCGACGCGGTGATCATCCCAGGGAGCAAGAACACTATTGAAGACCTTGCAGCAATGCGCAAAGACGGCATGGCCGATGCGCTGTCCGCCTTTCATAAATCGGGCGGCACCGTAGTCGGGCTTTGCGGCGGATACCAGATGATGGGCGCCATGGTGCGCGACCCACTCGGAATTGAAAGCTCGATAGACGCCATCCCCGGTCTGGGTCTGCTGGATATGGAAACCGAAATGTATCCCGAAAAAATAACTTCGCAGGTCGAAGCCAGCGTTATTTCCGAATCGCTGCCCTTCCCAGGGCCAAGGCAGATGCTTTCGGGATATGAAATCCACATGGGCCGGAGCGTCTCGAGCGGGGAGGCAAAAGCGCTCTTTAGAATCGTGCGGCGGGAGGGCAAGGCCGCCGACATGGAGGATGGGCTGGCACAGCCCGACGGAAGAGCATGGGGCACATACATGCACGGTATCTTCGACAACGACGGGTTCCGGAACATGTTCATCGAAGATGTTGGAAGAAGGTCCGGCAAGATTGTGGCCCCGGTTTCGGATTCTTTTTCTTACCGGCTCTGGAAAGACGAGCAGTACGACAAGCTTGCCGAACTTGTGCGCAGGCACGTCGATGTGGTCCGGATTCTCGATATCCTTCTAAAGAAGTGAAATGGCATTTCTCACCTGGCATCTTGTTTCGGCTTACCTTCTCGACCTTGTGGCAGGCGATCCTCGGCGGCTGCCTCACCCGGTCCGATGGATCGGCGGACTTATTGCCCGCACCGAAAACGTACTCTATGCGGAGTCGGCCGGCCCCATTCTCATGCGCATTTCGGGATTCGCTCTCTGGGTCATCGTGATTGCAGTTGTGCTGTGCGCGGCAAAGATCTTCATCGCAATATCCTACCTTGCAGGCTCGATTTTCGGCAATCTCGCTTTGATATGGCTTGCATACTGCACTCTTGCCACCCGCAGTCTCCATAAGGAATCATCCCATGTCGCCGAAGCCCTGCGAGCCGGCGACCTCGTCCTGGCCCGCGCACGCCTCTCACTCATCGTGAGCCGCGACACTTTGCAGCTTGACCGGGATGCCGTCCTGCGCGCCCTGGTGGAAACAGTTTCCGAGAACATATGCGACGCAATAGTTGCGCCTCTTCTTTACCTGGGGTTCTTCGGACCGGTTGGCGCTCTGCTATACAAAGCTATAAACACCATGGATTCCATGCTGGGGTATAAAAACAAGCGCTACCGCTACTTCGGCTCTTTCGCAGCCCGAGCCGACGACCTCGCAAACTGGGGCCCGGCAAGGATCAGCGGATGGCTGCTGGTGGGTGCCTCGGCCTGCATGGGCATGGACTGGCGGGCCGCCGCAAACATCATGACGAGGGATGCGCCAAAGACGAAAAGCCCCAATGCAGGCTATCCGGAAGCCGCAGCGGCAGGGGCGCTCGGGGTCCAGCTCGGCGGCGCCGGCTTCTATTTTGGGCAGCTTGTCGAAAAACCCCTGCTGGGCGACCCGATTAATCCCATAACACTGGAAACCTACGGCCAAATGATCCGTCTTATGTATTTGAGCTCCGGGCTGGCTTTCTTTATGGCCGTTTGCGTCAGGTTCGTTATCTCAATGCAATGAAAGGCTTCAAGCATGACCATCGTTCACGGCGGAAATATCTACGAGCTGTCGGCGCGCGCCGGATGCTCTCCCGATGACATTCTGGATTTCAGCGCAAGCATAAACCCGCTCGGTCCGCCTCCCGGCCTGGCGCAGATCATTTCCGGCTGCTTTCACCGTCTCGCAAACTACCCCGACATACATAACAAACTTCTGATCGATGCCATTTCAAAATTCCACGCTATAGACCCTGAATACATTGCGGTGGGAAACGGCTCGACTGAACTGATCTATTGGTTGCCACGCGCGCTTGGAGTAAGCAAGGCTCTGGTGGTATTGCCCACTTTCGGTGAATACGCCAAAGCTTTCGAGCTTCAGGGAACGCGCCTGCAAAAAATGTTTTCGACCCCGGAAGATCGCTTCCAGCCCACAGTCGAACAATTGGAAACAGCACTCCAAAAGGACGCTTTTGAGGCCGTTTTGATCACGCACCCGGCAAGCCCCTCCGGCTCACTCCTTGACAGCGGGACAATCAACTGGATTGCCGAAAACAGCAGTAAATCCGGGCGCCCCTTCTTTCTAATTGACGAGGTTTTCATCGATTTTTGCGAGCAGGCTTCCCTGAAGCGCTTCCTGGACCGGTCTCAGGACCTCGCGATCATAAGATCTTTCACCAAGTTCTACGGAGTGCCCGGCTTGCGGATCGGCTACCTGCTGGCCCCGCCGCAGGTTGCCGCGCAGGTCAGGAGCCATCTTCCACCCTGGTCGGTAAATACCCCGGCCCAGGCTGCGGGCGCCTATTGCCTGGCGCAGGACGAATACAGGCGCAAGACCCTGGACCTTATTGCAAAACAACGCCAAAGGCTTGCAGGGGAGTTTTCAGCTATTCCCGGCCTTAAAGTTTTTCCGTCACAAGCCAATTACCTGCTCGTCCGGATGGACCGCAGCCTTCCGCCGGCCTCCCGCCTGAAATGGGATATCTTCCAGCGCGATCGCATTCTCATCCGTGACTGCGGGTCCTTCGAAGGGCTTGACGACTGGTATTTTCGAGTGGCGGTGCGCCTGGAAGATCAAAACGACAGGCTGATCGCAGCCGTGCGACATGCGCTCTGAGCGAAAAAGACCAGGGCAACCGCAAAAGAATAGAAAAACCTCAAAAGACCAGATCAACCACGGATTTCACGGATATCACGGATAGGGTTTGAATCGCTCTAACGGATTGGGCTTTGAATCTTTTTATCCGTGGTAATCCGTGCTATCCGTGGTTAAAATCCTTGAGAAATAACACGTGATACTCGCTGTCGCTCAGGTGGTTTCGCAGGAGTTCCGAAATCAGGACGAACAACCGGTTTATTTCCTCATCCGAAAGACGGGGCGTCAGGACCCTCAGCAGGTCGTCATCGGAAAATTTCTGTAGGTAGTACATCAGCGATTTTTCATCCACTTCTCTTGAAAGCCCGAAGGCTACCATTCCATCGTATTCCTCCACGATGGTGTGCTTGTGCGCCGGCATCAGGGTTTTCCTTTCCTGCAGGGTGGGCGCAATCTCATGCGCCCACCAAGGTGGGCAACGCTCCGCTTTTGCCCACGGATTATGCGAAATACATAATGGCACTATTTCAACGGAGGGACATAGGGTATGAGTTGGGCAAACAACCAGCATAAAAAGAAAACGAGCGGAATGTGAATCAACAACTGCAAAACCGAATAGCCGACCAGGTCCCTTGCCTTTACGTGCAGCAGGCCCAGCAGCGGCAGCATCCAGAAGGGATTCAACAGGTTGGGCAGCGCCTCGGCCGCATTATATATATCGGTGACCCATCCGAGGTTTACGTGGTGCATATTGGCGGCCTGGAGAACATAGGGGGCCTCTACGACCCATTTCGATCCGCCCGACGGAATCAATACCCCGAGCACGGCCGAGTAAGCGGCCACGAGGAGCGGATAAGTGCCTTGCGTAGTTATTTTGTAGAACAGATCGGTCAGCCATCCATTTATACCGGTGCCGACTATCATCCCGAAGATAACCGCATAGAAAGGGAACTGAATCAATACGCCGCCGGTGGCAGGCACCGACTGGGCAACGGCGTTAAGAAACCTCTTCGGCCGCCAGTGCAGGATCATGCCGACCGTGATAAAAATCAGGTTATAAGTATTCAGATCGAGTGCCGCCAGCGCCCCGGTAGGTGAAGTCCGGAATACGTCTATCAGGTAGTAGACAAGGATGGCCCCGACGATGACGATCAGAATGGGGCTGTATTCGAGCCATTCACCCGGCTTCTGTCTTGGTTCAACACTCACATCGGGCTCTTTGAAGGAAAGGCCGAAAACCTTTGCATTCTTGGCTCGACCGGGTTTCGGAGCCGAATAGTAGGCGATCAGAATCGACACAATGACCAACGCCACAATGGTGAAGAAAATCGGCCAGATGAACAGTGTCTGGGTCAGAGGAATAAGGCCGCTGATTTCAAACAGCTTGGGCGGAATCGCGCTCTTGGTGGCCATCATCAGCGCGGCTGATGAGGAGAGCCCCATGGCCCATACAGCGCCCAGCCCCAGGTAGGCCGCTGCGCCGGCCGCCCGGTAGTCCATATCGTCGAGCCGGCGCGTCATCTCACGGACCAAAAGACCACTGAAAATAAGACTGAGCCCCCAGGATATCAGGGAGGTCACCATTGAGAAAAAAGCAATCCAGGCAACGGCCGACTTTCCGTTCTTGGGGATGAGGGCAACTTTGCGGATGATCCAGTACACTGCCGGAGTCGAAGCAACCACATAGCCCCCGATGATGATCATGGCCATCTGCATTGTAAACGGTATCAATACCCAGAACTGCTTGCCGCCGGCCAGGGCAAGAGTCTGCGGGCTTTCTCCAATGATAATTCCGAAAATGAAGACAAAGACGATCCCGAGCAGCGCGAATACCCATGCGTCAGGAAACCATTTCTCGCTCCAGGCCGCCAGGCCCAGGCCGAACCTCTCAAGAGACGATGCCTTTTGGATTCTCAAGTCCGAGTCTTTCTCATTTCCCATCGAACGTCCTCCCCTCATGAACTGTTAGTTTCGAACTTCGACATCCGCCATCCAAAATCTGACCTCCGGCATCCGAGCCGTCACCCGACCTCAGTCCAAGGTTCGAGCGCGATTTTTTCATATGTCTTATTTGCAGGAAAGTATTAGTTTGGATTGAGCTAAATTTTTCACCCGATTCAGTATAGACAGCCAAAAAGTGTTGTCAAATCAATTGAGTGTCTTTTCGGCTTAAATCTCTTACCCGGAGGGTGACATTTGACTGGATTCCAGCAGTATTCTGCGGATCGCAGATGAACCGGTAGTGGTGATCGATGTAACCGGAATGGCGCATTACGCAAAAGAAGCGTCCGTTCAGGCCTCCCGCGAACGCCCCGTCTCGCGGAGCGTCGAGAATGGCGGCGGTCGGCCTGCCCGCTACGCGCTCGCACGACGCAGAGTGGTTATTTTTTTTCGGTAGGGTACTATATAAGTCTATCATACGAGGAACGCGCCGCGTGAACAGGAAAAGTGGGGACTGAGACGAGTGAAGAGGGGGAGGATCTTTGTTAATCTTCTCCCTTGTACGATAGACTTATAAATAGCCCTGTGCGATGTGCGCCGCGTAGCGCGGAAGGCGACCGCCGCATAGGGTCTATCATCCGCTTTGGGCGTTCGCGGGATGCCTTCTCTTTTCTGCTCCCCGCTTATCGCCTCCTCAATTATCGCTTTTGTTCCCGGCCGCGATTTTGCGGATTTCTTCACGGGCCCTTTCGTAGAACTCGCTTTCTTCGATTTCGCCGTGCACGAACTGCTGCCAGGTAGCGAAGTTCTTAAAAAAGCATAAGCTCTTACCGGAATCGACACACGCCTTCTTATAAATCTTGTTGGCAATCCTCACTTTTTCACCCAGAGGATCGTCTTTGGCCGGCTCCGGGAGATCTTTGTCCCCCTCATTGCGCAGGTATTTGCCGAAAGCCTGATCCAGTTCGGCCAGTTCCTCTTTGGCCTCGTCAGAAAGCTGAGTCTCGGTTATTTCGCCCTTCAGGAACTTTTGCCAGCCTGGCATCTTTTCCCAACTGCAAACTTTGACGCCCTCCTGATCATGCCCATCACAATAAGTCTTGTTAGCCTTCTTTACGCGCTCCTGCATGCTCACCCCCAGATCACCTCTTTTCGGAATACCGCATAATGAGACTCTTTTGGCTTCTATTATTGTCTACGAAGCCGTTGGTTTTCTCAATGAAAACGTTGATTACACAAAAAAATATTATTTTAGCAAGCTTAAAGCTAAGAGCTAAGAGCGCTCAATGCTATACTCGGGGTCCTGAATGTGTTCTCCTTTGCATCGCGGGCATTTTCCCGGCGACGTAAACCGGCCCCTGCTCTCGAAAACAAAACCGCATTCCAGGCACAGGGCTGGAATTATCCTGAGCTTGCCGTTGTGGGATTTTACTGAACGGCCGATATGCCCAAGGTGTTCGTAAAACTCCTTTTCGCTGATGCGCAAGATTTTGGAAACTGATTTTGCCCCGTACTTTCCTTCTGACAAAAGGGATATGATCTCCTGCCTGATAGTGCTCATAAACCGCTCGCCTCAAATACTTTCATTTCAGAGTTGTTCCGCTGGTTGGTTGCGCCTCGCTCCGGCCACCCTGCAAATATATCCTACTAATGTATTGAATGTTTATGTTTAAGTATGAAAATGTTAAGTTTGTCCGACCGCACCCGGCATGTGTGAAGTGTCGAAGCTTTTCTTAAAAAGATCATCACTAAGAAGGTTGCAGCCGATGGCTGCTCAGCCCCAAACCAGCATTAATCCGGATCGTTTTCCATGCTCCTTCAAATGATCAACAAAATCCAGCGCCGGGTTCTTTCATGGTTTGAACGAAACGGGCGAGACCTTCCATGGCGCAAAAGCTATTCGCCTTACCAGGTCTGGATATCTGAAATCATGCTCCAGCAGACGCAGGTCAAAACGGTAGTCCCTTATTTTCTACGCTGGATGGAGCGATTTCCCGACCCCGCGGCCGTTGCCTCCGCCAGCGAACGGGATATTATGCTGGCCTGGGAAGGGCTGGGATACTACGCGAGGGCCAAAAACATTCACAGGACCGCGCAGGTGCTCGTACACAATTTCAGCGGGCGCATCCCTGCCGATTTCGACGCGTTGCTCGCCCTGCCCGGAATCGGTCGCTACACTGCCGGAGCGATCCAGAGCATTGCGTTTAACCTTGATTTTCCTGCCGTGGATGCAAACGCCGCGCGCATTCTGCGACGTCTCTTCAACAGGTTGAATTCTTCCGGCCCAGCCATTTCCGAGACGGCTCTGCGGAAATTAGCCGTTGAAATCCTTCCGAAAGGAAGAGCGCGGCAGTTTAACCAAGCCCTGATGGACCTTGGTGCAACGATTTGTCTGTCTGAATCGCCCCGTTGCGACTACTGCCCGTTGGCCGAATTTTGCGAAGGCAAGAAATGTGACCTTTCGAAACTCGAATCCGGATCCAACCGCAGCAGGCTTGCCACTCCCATCGAAGTCTCAGTCGGGGTCATCGTTCGGGACGGTCGCATCTTTATCCAGAAACGGCCCGCCAGAGGTCTCATGCCGAATCTGTGGGAGTTCCCCGGAGGAAAAATCAATGAAGGGGAAAGCCGCCAAAAGGCTGTGGTGCGAGAAATCGAGGAGGAACTCGGAATCGGCGTCCGCCCGCTTGAAAAATTGGCCCTGATCCGCCATTGCTATACGAGATTCCGAGTTACACTGCATGCATACCTGTGCGAAGTCTATGACCTGCCACCCCAAAAGGAGCCTGTCCCGCGCGCCGCAGTCGAGTGCCGATGGGTCTCTCCCGCCGAACTGGCGCTCTATCCTTTTCCCGCCGCCAACCGTAGATTGATCGGGATACTGCTCGATCGTTTCGGAAATTCCTCCCGGGGGTCAGCGAACCCCGGAAGATGATCTTCTTGGAGTGCATCCGCCTGAGGTCCCGGATGCCGACATCGCCCTCCGATGCCTCCCAGAGGATTTCGATGTTACTGGACATTTAATTCTGAAAAGACAAACCACCAAAACATCTCATTTCCGCCTTCAAGGTCGAAGATGGCCTTCAGAGTGATAGAATGGAAGAGAGGGAAGAGCAGCTCAAGGCCGAGGTTAAAGAAACTCATGAATACCAGAGAGGAAGCCGAAATTTTAGTTTAGGGGTTGACGCGATGAAGATGCGGGGTCAAGGAAAATTTTCTGGCATTTCTGAACGGCCTTATTCATAGTATCATAAGTTCTTCTTCGGAGGCTTGGCACTCTTCCAAAATGGCAACTTTGACATCCAGCCAATCGGAGACATACCATGAGCTTCTGGAAGAAACTATTCGGACCCCAAAAAACGCCAAAGGCTGATATTGCAGCAATGAAACCAACCCCGCCGTCCACCACTTCTTATCCGCAGCCTCCTTCTATCCGGCCAATACCAGCCTCACCACCAGAACCGACAGTTCAACAGGCGCACTCCTTACATGACGCAGTCAGGAATGGTGACTTGGAAAAGGTCAAGGCACTGCTCAATGACCATCCTGATCTGGTTTTCAGCAAAGACAAATACGACTATACGCCTTTGCACTGGGCTGCGGATAGGGGCCGCAAGGAAGTGGCGGGATTGCTGGCGGCGCATGGAGCAGACGTTAATGCCAAGAACGATGGCGGAGGGACGCCTTTGCGCTCGGCGGCGGGAATGGGCCACAAGGACGTGGCAGAATTGTTGCTAGCCTACAAAGCTGATGTTAATGCCAAGGACGTTAACTTCGGCGCGACGCCTTTGCATACAGCGGCGTTGATGGGTCACAAGGACGTGGTGGAATTGCTGCTAGCCAACAAGGCTGATGTCAATGTCAAAGATAATGTCGACCAGACGCCTTTGCACGGGGCCGCGTCTAATGGCCACAGGGAGGTTGTGGAGTTGCTGCTGGCCAACAAGGCTGATGTCAATCCTAAGAGGAGAGACGGTTATACGCCTTTGCGCTCGGCGGCGGAAAAGGATCGCAAGGACGTGATGGAATTAATGCGCCAGCACGGCGGCCAGGAATAGATTGTATGAGGAACTCTCTACAATAGACCTTGTAATCAGAGGGGGTGAGTGCGCCAGCACGACACCAATCTCATTTGCTTCGTATCTTCGCCGAACTCATTGGTGCAAAACCGAAATCGTACAACAATTCGCGTAAGATGGTTCTGAGCGGCATGGTAGAGAATTCTCACATTCAACCGTGCCGGTAATCCAGCCTGTCCCTTCCCTGCGCAAGCCGTCAAACACCAAAACGAAGCCGGTGAGAATTTGTTCTCTCAGGCTTTCATCACAATTACAGGGTTTGGGATGGGCTGGAAAACAAACTGAACACTCACTGTTCTTCAGCCCGCTACATTTTCTGTGCGCTCAATCCAAAAACGCCATGGTGTCCAAACTACTCGAAATGAGCATTGCCCGGGTAAAACCTCGACACTGTGGAGGCATCAACCATTATCCAGTCAGCGGATACACGGTGATTTTTTCCAACCTCAAGAACATTCTCAAGCCTTCCGGCTGAAACTATTGCTCCGTCAACTCCGGGACGTATTCATCTTCATATTTCTCGATCAACACGCCCACGATTTCCATCAGAGACGCCAACGGATGCTTCTCATCCTCACCGACCTCGTCAATCAGGTTATCCAGCAAATCAACCATCGCCTGATACTCCTGGGTTGAGTGTGGAACAAACAAGATATCAGAGATGGAAGGCCAGACCCTTGCGGCCTTTTGCATTTCTGAAGCAAGCATGGCTACTCCTTCCATTTACTTTTGCTGTATTCTTCGTGCGTCAGTACAGCCCTAACATAAACTTTTCTTCGGTTATAATGAATCGCGGAAATCAGCCTGACTTTATTGCCGCCGACGTTGAAAACCGTCAACTTATTCACTTGATCGGCATCCGGGAAGATTTCCCGCAACTCGGTAAAGGAGGTGAAATTTCGGGACTTCATAACTTTATACCAACGATGAAGAGCGGACCGAGCTCCGGGATGCTCCTGAGCAAAATCGTTGAGTCTCTTCCGAGCGATCACGTGCATTGCACTTCCTGGAATATTCCAGTATGGCGACAGCCCCATCAATCCGTCGGATACATGTCCGGGATTCTCATTCCGCCGATAGTTCCAACCCTTGGTACATTACAGGATACACATATTGGCGGCCAGCGTCAATTGGTCACCGTGGCGACAAGATCGACGTTCTTGCCGCAGTCCCCGCATCCATTGCTCCTTCAGTCTCGATGGGCGGGGGCCTGATCGCGACATCCCCCTCCGATGCCTCCCAGATGGTCTCCATCATGGAGTACCCTTAGGCAGGGCATCGAGCAAGTCAAGAATTGGTTGGTAGGCGAGGCTCTCAATCTGCGGCAAAACCTGCCATTCCCCCTAGTGGACGCGACTTATTTCAATGGCTATCTCCCATTTCCCAAAATCCGATGGAATGATATCTTATCATTGTTCCGCGAGCTAGGGGCGGAGATCAAGGCATCCCGCGAACGCCCAACGCGAACGATAGACACCTCGGGGGATGCCTTCCGGGCTATGCATCACTCGTCGCACAGGGTTGTTTATAAGTCTATCATACGAGGAACGAGAAGGTTCTCGTGTGGAAGTGTTTTTGTTCGGACAGGTCAGAGTGTACCATCGTCCCCACCCGGGGCAGGATACAGATAAGGGAGCCGTGGCAAGTATACGCAGATGGTTGAAACAGCATGGAGTGAGGCCATGAAAAACATAAATGAGCCTCAATCAGTGGGTAGAAAAAGCGCTTTCACAATGTGCGCATGATTGAACTGCAATAAGTCGATCCTGGTTACACAACTGATTCGAAGAAATCTTTCCCTCCGATCCAACCTGTTGAGCATTTCAGTTTTATGAGCTCCTGCCTGATAGTGTTCATATCTGCCCCAGTTTAAGATCGTTATTGCGCCTTCGCGAAATATTGCTATTTTATAGACAATTTGGACTTTTCCGACATCTCGTATGATAGACTTATAAACCATCCTGTACGATATGCGCCGCGTAGCGCGAAGGCCGACCGCGGGATGGGTCTGTCATGAGCGTTGGGCGGGCGCGGGAGGCCTTGTTGCGCCTTCCGGCAGGGGTGCAAATTAGAAAAAAGGAGCGACAATGCTTGAGTTGCTGAAGAAAGGTATGTTTGCTGGAATCGGCGCGGCTGTGCTGACTCGCGACAAAATCCTCGAAGCGACCCGGATGCTGGTTGAAGAGGGAAAATTATCGGGCGACGAAGCCGAAAAACTCACCGAAGACCTGGTCAACAGCGGCGAGCGGGAATGGGAGGAGATAAACTCCAAATTTCAGTCATCCTTTAAGAAAATTTCCGAAAACCTGGAGGTGGTCCGCAAACAGGAGTTCATAGACCTTAAGGCCAGGGTGGAACTCCTCGAACAGCGGCTGAGCCTGCTGGAGAAGACCCGCAGCCCGGAGAAATGAAGATCCCGGACTCAGGCCTCCCGCGAACGCCCCGTCTCTGGTCATGGACAGTGATCATAGACAAGGTGAGGAATGGGGGCCTTTCCCGGTCCCACGTGATGAATGGTTTTCATCAGATGTAGTTGAACCAGAATTCTTCGACCTTTTTGAAATTCGATCTAACCCCGGCCGCCCCCTGGAGGATTTCTCCATGCCCCGGCAGGAGCCATTCCGAATCCAACGACTCGAGTTGTTTGATGCTCTGTTTGAGAATGGCGCCGTTTCCACCGGGAAGATCGGTGCGCCCAAGGCCGTCCCGGAAAAGCACGTCACCGCTAAAGAGCGCCTTCCGAGCGGGCCAGTATAGCGCCACCGATCCGGGCGAATGCCCCGGTGACGGGACTACTTTCAGCTCGATCCCTTTTACATTCAAGTCGCCCGATCCCAAAAGAAAATCGGGAGTGTAGGCATCCAGATCCAAAGTGGGACCAATCTGTTCGCCTATCAGTTTGATCAATCGCCAATCTTCGAGGCTGATGGCGAAAAGGGCCGGCTGATTTTTGAAATATTTGACCGCTTCGAAATGATCCGGATGGGCGTGGGTCGCCAGGACCAGGTCTATATCGGAAATCTCGATGCCGAGCGCCTTCAACTGGATGGCGACATGTTCGAAGAGATGAAAATGCCCCGGATCGATCAGGATTTTTGCCGGACCGTCGATAAGATATGTATTGCAGTTGTTTTCGGAGATCGAAGTCCAGAGAAAAGCGTACAGACCGTCAGTCACTTTCATAAGTATTAACTTTTAAAATTTGAGTTTAAGGTTCAAGCTTTAATGTCTGGGTACGAAGATTTAAATTTACAGGTTAATCTTAGACTTAAAACTTAAAACTTAAAACTTGAAACTTGATTGGATGAAGCAAATTGCGGGAAGCCGATCAACCACAAAAAAACCGCGCAAGGAAAAAAAAGGCCGACATTTTGTTTCTGAACGGAGTCGTGCTAACGCTTGACTCGGGCTCCAACACCTTCAATCCCGGAGGTATCGCCATTCGGAGGGGAAAGATCGAGTCAGCGGGACCTTCTGACGAAATCCAATCGGCTTTTGAATCGCCGGAAACTCTGGACATTTCAGGATGTGTGGCCCTCCCCGGGCTCATAAACGCTCACACGCACGCCGCTATGACGCTTTTCCGCGGTCTTGCCGACGACCTTCCCCTTATGGACTGGCTGCAGGGTCACATATTTCCTGCCGAAGAAAACCTGAACGAAGAGTGGGTTTACTGGGGAACGATGCTTGCCTGCGCCGAGATGATCCTGTCGGGGACGACCGCTTTTTGCGACATGTACCTTTTCGAGCACAAGGTCGCAGAGGCGGCAAAAAGAGCAGGCATTCGGGCGCT
>JBEKQE010000125.1:0-14967 GCA_049520035.1 Syntrophobacteraceae bacterium
TACACTTTTCACGCCCCGAGCTCCCTCTCAAGCATTCCAACAGCTTTGCTCTGTTTCATCTCCTCTGCAACCAGTCTGTCTGCCCCGCCATTGTCAGGAGTGTAGGTGTGACCCCTCTCTCTATACTCTCTCTACTCTCTCTATATGTCCAGGAGAGATACAGAAAGTTTCTTTTGATCCTTTTGGGTCTCAAAAAAATTGACACGGTTCAAAATTGACAGACTTGCGGTGGCAACCCCTCACAGTTTCGTCGGCGCCTTGCCCATCTCCATCTACCGGAGCACGGACTCGGGTTTTTTCAGGTACTCTGTTCCCTCTTCAGTCCTGCCCAAAGAACCGTTCAACTCTCCAAACGTGATTCATGCAGGGTTCCACGGGATCTATATTTTCCGAGCGTAATGGGCCGCATCGTGAATGGCGTGGAAAATGTCCCTGGGCGCCACGCAGTCACCTGCCGCATAAACCTCAGGCGCCATATCTTTCAAGACCTCATAAAGGCTGTTCTTAGGCTTGCGGCCGTGGGCCATGATTACCGAGTCGCAGCGAATCGTAGTTTTTCCTTCAGGATTTTCCACCGCCACACCTGCTTCGGTTATCTCCACAGGCTTGGTATTGAGCATGACCTTGATTCTTTCCGATCTTTTTATGAGTTCATCAATCAAAGGGCCCCTTGAATGGAGATCCTGGATGTATGCCGGACGATTAACAGTGCCGCTTTCTTCGACCATTACCACTTCCTTGCCCTGGTTGGCCAAAGAAAGTGCGGTCTCCGCGCCAAAGTTGCCGCCTATGACGACCACTTTCCGCCCCACGGGCACGTTCCCCCCGACCCTTAAATAGTGCTCATTGGTGAAAACCTTGCTCGAACTTACTCCCGGAATTTCAGGAATAGACTCCTCAGAGCCGGCAGCCACGACAATGGCGTCAGGTTTTTCCTTCTCCACCAGCTCGCGGGTGACCTCCGTCTCCAAGAACACAGTAATTCCCTTAGTCTTTTTCACTCGGACAACCAGATAATCCACGATGTTCCTCAGGTCCCGGGTGTTGAGACCGGGGTGAGCCGAAGATACAAATTCCACAAGTCCTCCAAGTTTCGCGTCCTTCTCATATAAACCGACCTTGTGTCCACGCTCGGCCAGAGTAACAGCCGCCTGCATTCCAGCCACGCCGCCGCCCACTACCAAGGCCTTTTTGGGTTGTTTGGCAGGCACAATTTCGTATTCAGCTTCCCGGTTGTAGGCAGGGTTTACTGCGCATAGAACCACTCCCTGCATGATAGTCATCGCACACCAGTTACAGGAAAGGCATTTCCGAATATCCTCCGGCCACCCTTCCAAAATCTTTTTAGCCAGGTGGGGATCGGCGATGGCCGGTCTGCAGCAAGCAGCCATGTCCGCCCGGCCGCTCTCAACAACTTCCCTGGCAGTTTTGTCATCCATGATTTTGCCGATGCCCATGACAGGCAGCTTTGTCACACTCTTGATTTCCGAGGCCAGGTGAACCCTGGCGCCCCGATCGGCATAAACCGTTGGAAATGCAAACATGCCAGTAAAACCTATGCGGCCACCCGTTACATCAAAACTGTCCACTAATGGCTCGAGCCGCCTGGCCATCTCTTTGCCCCATTCCACATCATAGCCGGGCATGCCCAGCCATTCAGTCATGAATTCATCAGCAGCCAGCCGCCATATGACTGGAAAATCGTGACCCACTGCCCCACGAACCTTCCTGGCCACCGTCTCGGCAAACAGGCCGCGGTCCTGACCCCACTTGTCGTCCCGCAGATTCGAATAGGGAGACATAAACTGCTGAATCAATGTACCCTGGCAGCTGTGGACATTCACGGCGTCAAATCCGGCTTCCCTGACCCGCACCGCGGCATCAGCATACCACTGGGCCCGCTGTTCTACTTCATCGGGCTCCAGCTTCCGAACTGGCCCGAAAAAACCCTCATTTTCACTGGGGCCAACCACGGGAAACCCGGTAACGGCGGAGTCACAGATCTCCCCGCCATGGACGATCTGGAATGAGCAGAGGCATCCCTCCCGGTGAATCGCATCAGCCAGCTTCTCCAGCCCGCTTATGGTCCGATCGTCATGAACCCCGATCATTCGTCGAGTAAATTTCCCCTCGGGATGGATAAAAGAGGCGCTAACCTGAAGCAGCCCCCAACCTCCTCGAGCGTCTTCCACATATCCCCTGACCACTCTGTCGTTGACTGTGCCGTCTTCCTCAGAGGTGTTCTTTGTCGTAGGCGCCAGAACCATGCGGTTGGGCAGTTCCAGCCTCCCAATTTTTATCGGATCTTCCAGTCTGGCCATGCTACACCTCCTTGAAGATTTTAGGTCGCGCCTGAAAAGTGACGATCTTCGTGCATCCTTCCCCGAAATCCTCCAAAGTTATTTCGAATTGGAGGAAAGCCATTGTTTCCAGCCTGGTACCATGCTCAGTCGTCGCCGGCTTTGAGCAGCTTCGCCAGCGCTTCCTGCGCCTTGCCCAGCCAATGATCCATCCCCATCTGCCGGAACATCGCCTCGGCCTTTCGCAGGTGCTCCCTTGCCTCTTCGGTGCGGCCAAAAGAGGCGCTTAACTCTCCCAGGTAAAAGCAGCCCTGCGCTGTCAACGGTTTCAACTTGAGTTCATCGGCCTGCCTGATGCCCCTCAAGATGTGCTCCCCGGCTTCATCAAACCGTTCGGGGCCGCCTGCGCCAAGCACTCTTCCCAGGTACATCTCGGCTTCTGCTTCAAAGTGCCTTTCGCTGTTGGCACGAGACAAACTCACTCCCTTTTCAGCGTGGTCCTGCGCTTTTTGCAGATTTCCCAGTTTCAGGTGGGCCAGGGCAAGGGAATTATGAAACATGCCCGACCAAAACTTCGCGCCTAGATCCAGGCGGATTTTAAGTCCCTTTTCCAGGTGATCGATGGCCTTTTCCGGCTGGTCCAGCAGAAGGTATCCACAGCCGGCCCAAGCCCATGCGATGGCGAGAAGCATATCGAACCGGCTTTTCTCGCTCATTTCTATGGCCGCCGTACAGTGCTCGACTGTTTTTTTGCCGTCGCCTTTGGATTGATAGATGTAGCCATGTAAACATTCCACCATAGCCAGAGCGTAAGGGTTGCTGATTTGATGAGTTCGGATGCATTCGCGACAATCTCGAAAGATGTCCTCTGCCAGGTCAAAGTTCCCGAGAAGTCCCATAGCCGTACCATACATCGCTTTTAATACCGGGTACGGTGTGTAATGCCTGCCAAAATCCTCGGATTGGGTCCGTGTCTTCTCAATCAGTTCGAGGCACTTGGGCGCAACCTCGCATATTTTCCACCAGTCCCCGCTGAGATAACAAGAAATTGCATAGTCGAAAACCGCAGGAACAATAATGTCAACTTCCCCTATGAGTTCCGAAGCGCCGAGGCCCTTTTCGATATAGGTTTTTCCCAGCACCGGGTCACCTGCCGCCATCCAGTAATACGCACCGATATTGCTAAGGAAGTTAGCCAGCGCCTTCTCGTCTCCAGTCTCTTTTGCCAGTGCTTCTCCTTCGAGAAGGAGGTCGATCGAACCCTCAGGATAGCCTGATGGTCTCATGGATATAGCCAGTGCACGGAGAACCTCTAATTGCTCCTGTTGATTGCCGGCGGTCCGTGGCATCTTGTGAAGAACTTCGAAGGCGTCCTTAAACAGGCGAAAGGCCTCCTGGTGGGAATTTCCCCGGACCGCTTTTTGTCCGGAGAGTTTTAGATACTGACAAGCCTTATCCTGGTTGTCGCTGTGTGAATAATGCCAGGCAAGCATCTCGTAGAATTCCTCCAGCCTTTGCGGATACAATTCTTCGATGGCCTGGCCTATCTTTTCGTGAATCTCCTTTCTTCTTTGCACGAGCAGGCTGTTATAGGCCACTTCCTGGGTGAGGGCATGCCGGAATATGTATTCCAGTTCGGGGAAAAGGCTCTTCTCGTAGATGAATTCCAACCCTTGCAGGTTAACCAGTCCCGACTTGAGATCTTCTTTTATCTCCGTGATCGTCTCCAGGATGCGGAAAGCGAACTCACGCCCGATCACCGAGGCTACCTGCATGATTTTCTTGAGGTTTTCTTCCAGACGGTCCATCCGGGCAGCGATGATCCCCTGAACCGTCTCAGGGACCCGGACCCTGGATGCGTCCCGCGACAGGATGAAGCTGTCGTCTTTCTTTTGAATGGAGCCGTTCTCAAGCAGAGAATGGGTAAGCTCTTCCATGAAGAACGGGTTCCCCGCGGCCCTGTTGAGTATAAGTTCTCTAAGCTCGGGCGCCGTCTCCCCACCCTCGAGGATGGCAGCGACCAATTCCGCACTCCTCCCCGCGGACAGTTCGCCGACCGCGACCCCCCTGTAATAGGACTTGCTCCCCCACTGGTGGGTGTATTCGGGCCGGTACAAAAGAAGGAGAAGAATCGCGGTCCTTGGGAGCCAGCCGATCATATAACCGAGGAACTCTTCGGTGGTTTTGTCTATCCAATGCAGGTCTTCAATCGTCAAAATCAAGGGGCGGTCCTGACTGGCTCGAATCAAAAGATTCCGAATGGCCTCGAAGGTCTTTTCTCTTTTCGTTTTCGGGTCCAGTTTTTCGTACGCATGATCCTCGACCTTAAGGGACAGCAGCCCCTGCAGCGGCGGGATGATGTCCCGAAGGCCTTCGTCAAGTCCAAGGACCCTGGCCTCAAGTTTTTGTCGGATTATGTGTTCCTGCTCGCCTTCCCTTACCCCGACCAACGATCTGAGAACGTCCAGTACGGGCAAATAGGGCATCGACCCGCCATAATGAAGGCATCTGCCCTCAAAGTACCCGTAATGGTCCTTCGGGAGGGAATTCCTGAACTCCAGGAGCAGTCTCGACTTGCCTACTCCAGCTTCCCCCACCATGCCGACGACGTGCCCTTCTCCCGATTCGGCCTTCCCGAACGCCTCCTTTAACGCTTCGATTTCTCGGGTCCGCCCTACAAACCGGGTAAGCCCTTTGGCAACAGAGGAGGCAATCCTCGTTTCGACTTCTGTTGGCTTTATAAGCCGGTACGCCTCTACGGGTTCTTCTTTTCCTTTCACGCGAATTTCGCCGATAGACTTGAACTCGAAGAACTCTTTGACCTGTCTGTACAGGTTTTTTGAAACGAGTATTACGCCAGGATCTGCGCTCGTCTCCATACGCGCGGCTAAGTTTACTGTATCGCCTTTGGCCGTGTAGTCCATCCGGAGGTCGTCCCCCACGGTGCCGACCACGACAGGACCGGAGTTTAAGCCGATACGCATTTTGAAATCGATCCCGTATTGATTATGAAGGTTAGCACCGTAGGTCGACATGGCCTTCTGCACGGCCAACGCAGCATAACAGGCCCGCTGCGCATGGTCTTCATGGGCAATGGGGGCGCCGAAAAGGGCCATTAAGCCGTCCCCCAAAAACTGGTTGATTGTCCCCTCGTACCTGTGGACCTCGTCCATGAGGAGGCGGAAACACCTGTCCATGATCTCGTGGACCGCCTCGGGGTCGAGCTTCTCGAACATGGCGGTGGAGTTGGCCACGTCCGCGAACATGACGGTGACGATCTTGCGCTCGCCCTCTATCGAACTGCGTGTGGTAAGGATTTTGTCGACAAGGTGCTTGGGGGTGTAGGAATGGGGTCGGTCGAAGTCCAGAGGTTTGGTTTCTTTGGGCTTACGAAAATCGTGGCCGCACCCGTTACAAAAATTACTGTCGGAGGGACTGATCTTGCCGCATTGCGGGCACACCAAACCCATTTTACCGCCGCATTTGTTACAAAAACTTGCATCCTCTGGTTGCTCTGCTCCACATTTGGGACACTTCATCGAAGTACTCCTCTTGTAACAGAGCCAGGCCGTCAGGTGCTGATCACATGTCTGCTCATACCAGAATTGAATCATTTACAGACCGGATCGGGCACGGAAGAAGTCGTGGAACGCAATAAAATTAATGAACTTTACGATATCCCCATCGAAACGCGCAAGTGGAAATTCCGATCAGGCGAATTTGGGCAAAAAACACGCTCTGGGGCAGCCATCTCCACACACTCAATGTAAGTCCATATCTTGGCGCTGTAGGTAATAACAAAGCTTCGAACTAAGCTCCGTCTGAGGCATCCCTGGAGTTAACACTCCTTGAGACTGTACGTAATAAATAATTCAAAATCCGCATCTGCTCATGCTTCGCGAAAGTTAACCTTCCTTGCCAACCCATGAAATCCACAGAACAGACCGACTCATAACGCCTATGATCTTAATATGTGAATTTCCCTGAAGCGCAACAGTCGGCAACATGCACTTTTAGATCGAAAACTGGGTGTGTGAATCTCGTAAGATCGAATTGAAGCGATCACATTTTACAACCGACGCCGTCATGAAGTTGAGGTTGGCTTTGTCTACTTCTCTGCCCATGTCCCACCAATCGTGACCTCCACCTCAACCGAAACTTTACCTGGATAAACCTTGCCTGCCTCAATCATGGTCTTCTTCTCTAAGCCGATGGACCAGCAACTGCGGAGATTGTGGCGGGTCCTCAAGGTGTTCAGATCAGCCGCTCTGACATATCTCTTGCGTGTTCGACCGGAAAATCGTAATCTCTTAAAAAGTTTTGGATTTTCGCAGAGGTTTTAACGAACAGGATCCGACCCCGAAATTCGGTCCAGCGTCCTTTGAGTCAAGGTGATACACAGGTATGGAAAGCAGAAAGAGGTTGAGTTATGCCGAAGATCCTTGTTGTCGATGATGAGGAATACATCAGGCTCCTATATTCGCAGGAACTGAAGGAAGCTGGATACGAGGTCATCACGGCGGAGGGCGGTTACAAGCTTCTCGATAGAATTGAAGAGGAAAAACCGGATTTGGTCATCCTGGACATAAAGATGGCGGACTACAACGGTCTGGACATCCTTCAGGACATCCGAAACGATTTTTATGACCTGCCCGTTATACTCTCGACTGCATACGATAGCTTCAAAGAAGACATGAAATCGATTGCGGCCGACTTCTATGTTCCAAAGAGCTATGACTTGACCGAACTAAAGAATAAAATCGCCATGGCGCTCGAAACCAGTATCGCAGTTTGATACCCCCGACTGCAGGGTCTGCCTGATCCGTCGAGATGACGATGATCGGCTGCTTTGGATTCCGTATCATGCACAGGAGGATGAATATGCGGGAAAAAGTGATGTCACTGTCTCAAGCCGCCGACCTGATCAAGGACGGCATGTTGCTGGCTGTTGGCGGAAATGCCATGCACCGCAACCCGAGCCTCTTTTGTCTTGAAGTTACCAGAAGACCCGTCAAAGGGCTCAGGGTCTGTGGAGCGGCGCTCGGAATTGCAGCCGATTACCTGTTCGCCACGTTGCAGGCCGACACAGCCTATTTTGGTTTTTTCGGATTGGAAAATGAAGCTGGACTCGCCCCCGGGATGCGAAAATCGATGGAAAAAGACGGACCAGGGCGGGCAGTCGAGGGCTCCTGAACCGCAATGATAAATGCTCTCCGTGCGGGAGCTTACGGAATTCCTTTCATGCCGGTCGGTGGAATGTGGGGAAGCGATCTTGTGGCGAACCGGCCTGAGTTTTTTCAAGTCATGAAAAGCCCGTTCGACGGCAAGGAAGTTGTATGCGTTAAGGCACTCGTGCCCGATTACGCCATCATTCA
Source organism: Syntrophobacteraceae bacterium (assembly GCA_049520035.1). Taxonomy (GTDB): domain Bacteria; phylum Desulfobacterota; class Syntrophobacteria; order Syntrophobacterales; family Syntrophobacteraceae; genus SbD1. Next base: position 7,676 of record JBEKQE010000125.1, read on the forward strand.
CGTTCAGGAGGCTGATATTTACGGAAATGCCCGGATCCTCGGCCCCACTTACCAGGACGTTCTCATGTCCAGGGCGGCCCGCAAGACCATCATTACCACCGAGCGGATCGTGGGCACCTATCGAATGCGGGAAGATCCGAAACATACCGAGGTTCCTTACTTTACAGTCGAGGCAGTAGTCGAACTGCCCGGTGGAGCGAAGCCCGGTATATGCTACCCCGAATATCTCACTGTGGATTGGGACGATCACAAATCTTACGTCGGCTCGGTCAAGGCCGGAGAAGTCCCATCCTTTGCGGAAAAAATGCTGAAAGGGAGGGTGTAGCATGGAACTCGGACAAGATTACGGAAAACCGGAAATGATGGCCGCAGCCATAATACGGGAAATCAAGGAAGGCGACGTCGTTTTTCACGGCCTGGCTTCCCCCACACCGATGGTGGCGATGAAAGCAGCCAAGGCTTTAGGCAAAGACTTCTGTTACATCACACTGAGCAACGGCATCGACCACGACTGGTCACGCGCCCCTTATTGTGCTTCGACTCTTACTGAAAACACCTATACAGGTTCAGTGGCCTGTTTGGGGCTTGACTCCATATTTGACCTTTACTGCTCCGGGAAGGGCGATATCGCCTTTCTTTCATGCCTCCAGATGGACAAGGAAGGACGCATCGCAATGTCCTACCTTGGCGGAGATTACGATCACCCGAAACTTAGGGGCCCCGGAGGCGCAGGCAGCGCCACCCTCACCCCCATAACCCCGAGGACCGTTATCTGGAAGACAGGGCATGACAAGAGAATATTCGTCGAGCGGGTCGACTTTGCAACGACTGCGCCGGCGCTCGACAAACTCTTTACCGTCATTACGACCCTTTGCATTTTCCGAAAACAGCCCGGCGAAAAGTACCTCAAACTCGATTGTATATTCCCTTATACCACTGTCGAGGAGGTGAAGGAAAATACCGGCTGGGAAATCGAGGAGACTCAGGTGCCGGTAATGACCCCGCCAACCGCCGAGGAACTGGCCGCAATCAGGAAAGTCGATATAAACAATATCCTGGCCTACGAGTTCAAATAGAGGGAGATTGTCCGGCAGGAACTCAGGCATCGGGTTGTTATTCGCAAAAAATCATGCGTTTTAGCTGGCCAGGATAAGTGCAGTGCTGCGTGCAGCATTGTACATAGGAGCCCAGAGGCACAGATCAGCAGTGCCGGTAAAAGCGCCTCGCCGGACCGAAATCGTTGTCCAACCGGTATTTTCTCCCCGGACTTCCGAGCAAAAAATTCTTCCACCTCTTTTTTTCGATTTTGCGCTCCCTCTCTTCCCGCTCCTCTCTTCCCGCTCCTCTCTTCCCGCTCCCTGCTTCTCGCTTCCAGCTTCTCGCTTCCAGCTTCCCGCTTCCCGCTTCCGGTTGCCGTTTCTGGTTGCCGTTTTGCGGACCTCAATCACCACATGCTATGCTATTGCCGGAGAAAAAAATAACTCCTCTTGGTTCTATCGCTACGCGAGGAGCAGTGAACAGAAAAAGCCTCCGAGCCGTGAACCGTGTCTGATACCAAGTTGCGTTCAAGTTGATGTAGCATAGGGCCTTGTGCCCGTCCGCACTTCCAAGCGCCCACAAGGGGCTATACTACTTTCGTATCCTCGCTTCTAGCACGTTCTTGAACGCAACTTGGTATGAGTCCCGAACCACCAAGCGTTGGTGAATGCACGAATGGGAATTTCCGCCATCCGCCGCAGTGTTCCCTGTATTTGGCCTGAATTTGCAGGAAAGCGAATTGAGGGATTGACGAATTGAGCAACCGTGAACCACGGATGAAGGAGCGCAGCGCGGTAGATAGACACAGATGAAAGGATTAGGGAGGGGTTGAGGGATTCTGCTCACCGCTCACTGTTCGTCGCGAAGCGATAGAACCAAGAGGAATTATTTTTTCCTGCTCGTCGCGTGGCGATAGAACCAAGAGGAATTATTCTTAACAGTTCGTCGCGAAGCGATAGAACCAAGCGGAATTATTGGCTTGCTGAACCGGCGGCTGAATTTCCGCTGCATTTGCAGCGAAACTCCCCAAATACCTATGAAATCAATAGGTTGTGCTGGCTTCGTCAGGGCTCTTTGAAAAATGAATAGTGCGCAAGGTCTTATACATGTCCATCCACCCCGCTACGATCCTCTCTTAAGGAAACCAATGGATTAGCCCATCATAGTTCTTTTAAAGATGAATATAGGCGACAGGGTCAAAACGGAGCGGCCGGGGCGGGGCGTGGGGTAGACGAATATGGGTAATCACGAATGAATCGCGGAGAATCCAGGCCATAGGAACTCATATGGCGGATGACCCAGTTTTGGGCGGGCTGGAAAGCCCGCTTTAACTTCCATCCAGATCGCGCCCTCCGGGCATCCGGTAGCGCACATGCCGCAACCGAAACACGGAGAAGAAACGGTCCTCAACTTCGCCTGGGGAGATAACGCAACGGGTACATTGCCTCGTTCAGCTCAATTCCACTCGGCACACGAGCCCAATGGGTAAAAAGCTGCTGCGCAGAGTCCGGCAAATGCTTTCCGCATGAATCGAGCCACCTGAATCCATTCCAGTATGCCTCGGAGAGCAAGTCAGTAAATCTTACATAGTAATAGCCGGGGGTCGGCGGTAATTTCTCGTTCATTTCCCAAAAAGTGAGTGTCAATACCAGGGCCATGACCTTTTCTCCACACTGGCGTTACCCACTGGAATTTATGGACCGCTAATGCCGGTTTCTTTCCGGGCCGGTTCCCTCCGGATATGACCTCAGAATCGCCGTTTCATATCCCGGCCTCCCCGGTAACGGCGACGTCCGCCCATATTACCTGTGGCGCTTTTCCCTTGTCGGCTCAGGGAATCCCTTCGCGGGGGGGCGGCCCGGAGACGTGGAACCGGCCTGTAAGCTAAAGCTCAAACCGTACCGGGTATATTTTCGGATCGACTTTCCTCGTTTTGAAAGCGCCGATCTGCTCCAGCCACATTATATAACCCGCAAGGTCCAGGTCATGACCGCCCGCCCAGCGCTTCATGGCTTGAAAATCTTTCGGGGTCAGGGGAAGACCCGATTCGAGATCGAGAAGTTCTTGTTTTTCATTCAGAGGTTTCTTGCTTTCTGCCGGTAAGCTCATAGAACTTCTCCAGTTGACCGTATTTTTCAAAATAGCCCTTCACCTCATCAATATCCAGGCTCTGCGAAGTATGATTCATGAGCTGCTGAATATCTGCCATTTCACGAAAAGACCTGTCGGGGTCGTTCTTCATAGCAAAGATTTTAAGGGCAATCAGGTGTTCGGGCCTGACCACAGGGACCGAAATGCCTTCGAAAATTATTAGAGGCTTAGTGCCGGAGAATATTTTTTCAGCGGTTTCGCCTTCCACGTATATGAAATCAATCCTGCCAAGAACTGCGAGCGGATGAACATGATTTGAAAACCCTTTTGAGCGATACAGGGTTTCATACCCAAGCGATTCAAGGAACCTGACCGCGCTTTCCTGGTCTTCGCCCCTCAACACGAAGTCGATATCCCCGGTGGCGCGCACATAGCCGTATGCCTGCAGAGCGAATGCCCCGATCAGTGCAAAATCGATCTTTTCTTTGGCAAAAAAGCCGATGAGATTTTCAAGAACAGTGTTGATTTTCACAGCCGTTTATTTTCCAGAGGAAATCCTGGCCTTTAACTGTTCGATTTCGGCGGCGCTCATCTCGCGGCCGTCGGCGCCAAAGACCTTCGCCGAAGGCGGCGCCTCCAGGTGGAACAGCCCGGGATCGAGGCTCGAGTGGGGCATAAAGGAGTCGATTGCTATCTCGTTGGAGTTTCCAACAATATCCAGACTTTGTATGCGCGAAATCCGGTAGCTTCGGAGGTCTATCCACAGATAAAGGAGTTTGACGCTCGGGTCTTCCTGCTTTGGGACCAGTTTGAGAACGGCCAGATTCTGGGTTGACTGGATCGGGTCGAGTGTCACGTCAAAGTAGGTCTTAAGTCCAAGCGCCCCCTCAAAGAAGGTTCGGGCCAGAGGAGAGGCGAAAAGCTTGTCCGCGTCGAACAGGGTGATCTGGTTTTCAGCCCGCACATAGAGCCAGGCGAATTGGTTGTTGGCAACGAAGACCTGTTCCTCGGGCGTGTCGTATTCCCAGCGCATCTGCCGCGGCTTTGCATAGTAGAGCCTGCCCCGGGCCTCTACAGCGCTGAGGGTCCCCGCTGCCGCCGATGTGGTCTTCTGCTGGAAAATTGCCGTGAAAGCATGGATGTTCTGATAATTTGCTTCTGTTTTACTGAGGATTTCCCCGAGCATCCGGGGGGGACCGGCGCCTGAAACAGGACCGGTGGAGCACAAAAAGAGAAGCAAGAGGAGAAGGCATGGGAATGCACTCCGGCAGGGGCCTGTTTTCACAGCCGCATGATTTGTACTATCTGTCATATGGATTCCTTGTCACGACAGCCGCCTGCCGAGGACTTCCCTTGGTTTTATTCCGTCCGAAGGGGAGACTATCCCCTGCTGTTCCATTGCTTCTATCATACGGGCAGCGCGATTGTAACCCACCCGCAGTCTTCTTTGCAGCATGGATATCGAGGCCTGCCTGGTTTCCAGAACGATCTGGACCGCATCCTCGTATTTTTCGTCCAGTTCCTCTTCTGCGACCTCCGCAGCCGCCCCTTCATCACGCAGGTCTACCCTGCCCTTGAGCGGGTCATCGAATAGCTTCTGCGCCTTCCAGTGCTCGGTGAGCCTCACGATCTCGGCATCGGAGACGAAGGCGCCGTGTATGCGCTGGAGCTTTGCCGTGCCGGGCGGAAGAAAGAGCATATCGCCCGATCCCAGCAAAGCTTCGGCGCCCGAACCGTCCAGAATGGTCCTCGAATCGATTTTCGAGGAGACCTGGAAGGAAATCCGTGTGGAGATGTTGGCTTTGATTATCCCGGTCAGAACGTCCACCGAGGGCCTCTGGGTGGCGAGGACGAGGTGGATGCCCCCTGCGCGCGCCATCTGCGCAAGGCGCGTGATAGACTCTTCAACATCACGGGAGGCAACCATCATCAAGTCGGCAAGCTCGTCAATCACTATTACCACGTAAGGGAGCCGGCAGTGCTGAAGGCCGGGATCGGAAAGCGGACCCATTTCCAATTGCTTTTCCACCTCTTTTCCCTTTTGTGGTTTTTCGCGGGCGAGCACCCGGTTATAGGTTTCGATGTTGCGAACATTCTTGTCGGCCAAAAGCTTGTAGCGAAGCTCCATTTCCTCGACGGCCCACCGCAGGGCCCTTGTGGCCATTTTTGCGTCGGTTACCACCGGGTGGATCAAATGTGGTATGCCTTCGAAGCTGTTGAGCTCGATCCTTTTGGGGTCGATCAGCAGGAGCCGCAGCTCTTCGGGTGTATTTCTGAAAAGCAGGCTGCTCAAAATCGTATTGATGCACACGCTTTTACCGGTCCCTGTGGCCCCGGCTATGAGCAGGTGAGGCATTCTGCCCAGATTGGTCACAAACGGCTGGCCGGTTATGTCTTTTCCCAGGGCGATGGTGAGCGGGGCGACGGCCATAAAGAATATCTCCGCTTCGAGTACGGCCTTAAGAGACACCAGTTCTCTTTTAAGATTGGGTATTTCGATTCCCACAGCCGCCTTGCCCGGAATGGGGGCAACCACGCGAACGCTGATGGCTTTAAGGGCCATCGAAAGGTCATCGGCAAGGCCGGCGATCCGGCTGATCTTGATTCCCGGCGCTGGAGCATATTCGTACATCGTAATTACCGGCCCGGGATTGATACCCACCACTTTGCCCTGGACGCCGAAGTCGGCCAGCTTTTCTTCCAGAACGGCGCCGTTTTGTTCGAGCCGTTTCCAATCGGGTTTGGCGGTGTCCGTTTCATAGGTGTCCAGCAAGACGAGCTCAGGAAGCGCATACTGCCCCGGAGGCATGTGAGGGGACGCCGGCGAAATGGATTCGCTGCGGGTCTGCTTCTTTGGGAACAGCTCTGTTTGGACAGGCGGCACGGTGGGTCTTTCCTTCTTTTTCACTCGATTCGGGGGCGCATCGAACGATTCGGGCCCAGGTTGCTCGCCTTCTGCTGCTTGCCCATCTCCCCAAAGCAATTCGGACGTCTTGGCCCAGAATGCTGAAATTCCATGGAGCATGGCTCTTAGTGTCAGGGGGGTGGAAAGCAGAAGAGCAATGAAAAACATCCCTATTAAAAGCGTATGCGAACCCAGCGTCGAAAACCGGTCGTCAAGAAATTCAGCGAGGACCCTGCCGATTAGTCCGCCGGTTTCGAATTCCTGACCCAGAAAAACGACCGAGTCCCAATGCAGGGCGCTCAGAGTCATCGTGCTCACGATGAGAAGAGCGATACCCGAGAGCTGGAGCCACGCCCGTTCGAATAGGGGCTGCTTGAACAGACGCCAGCTTGCCCAAAAGCCTGTAAGCGCCAGCCCGTAGGCGCCAATTCCAAAAAAGGTGATCAGCGGCCAGGCAATGTTGGCCCCGAAGGCGCCTACCAGGTTGCTGGTAAAATCTTTCGATGAAGAGAAAATAGTGGGGTCTTTTTCGTGGTAGGACAAAATACTGAAGAGGACCAGAAGCGAGATGGTCAAAAGGCATAAAGCCCATATTTCGTGCTTTTTTCGATCCATACCCGAAACTTCCTCAAATCTCTACCACAATAGGATAAATAACCGGCCTCCTGTCCAGAGTCCGGTTGAAGAAGCGCTTCAGTTCGCGGCGTATTTCCTCCTGGAGAAGCGCGCAGTCCAGTTGGTGGTCCTCCTCCAGTTGCCTGTCGATCGCTTCGAATATTATGCACTTGGCTTCAAAGAGGATTTCCGGTTTTGCCTCTTCGTGCATGAAACCCCTGCTGAATATGTCCGGGCCGCTCAGAATTTCATGAGTCTCCTTGTTTACCACCAGGGATGCTATTACAAGCCCGTCTTCAGACAGGTGCCTGCGGTCCCGAAGGACGAGGCCTCCTACGTCGCCAACCCCTTTGCCGTCCACAAAAACCCTGCCGGTCTCAATTTTGTCTTGTGTGTACACCGTGTCCCGGCCGAAGCATATAATGCAGCCGTTTTCTATCAAAAGGCAGTTGGCGGGGGGAATACCCAGGGACATCGCCAGTTGCCTGTGCTTCATAAGATGGCGGTATTCGCCGTGAATAGGGATGAAATAGCGGGGCTGGACCATATTTATAAGTATCTTGAGCTCTTCCTGATACGCGTGCCCCGAGACATGGATGTCTTTGACCTGCTCGTGTATTACATCGGCCCCGTTCCTGCACAG
>JBEKQE010000126.1:0-14895 GCA_049520035.1 Syntrophobacteraceae bacterium
CCGAGTTCCGGAAAACGCGCGGAGCAAAGAGCGATACCGAGCTCACGGCTGATGACTGGAAATCCATTGGAGAGCGGTTCAAGGATATATTCCAGCGTTACAGCCATATCTGTTTTCCTGCCGATCCTTATGAGCAGCTTCGCCTGGCAACGGAGGCCGTGTTCAAGTCCTGGAACGGCAAGCGTGCAATCGATTACCGAAATGCGGCGAAAATTGCCCACGACCTCGGCACCGCCGTGAATATCCAGACAATGGTGTTTGGCAACATGGGCGAGAACAGCGCCACAGGCGTAGCGATGACCCGCAACGCGACAACCGGTGAGAAAAAGATAGAGGGCGACTACCTGATCAACGCCCAGGGTGAAGACGTAGTTGCAGGCATCCGGGAAACCTACCCGGTCGAGCAAATGGCCGAGACGATGCCTCTGGCCTGGAACCAGTTTGTGGAGATCACCAGCAAGCTGGAACAACATTACCGTGACATGCAGGATGTCGAATTCACCGTCGAGCGCGGCACGCTTTGGATGTTGCAGACGCGCGCCGGCAAGCGGACCGCCCAGGCCGCTGTCCGCATCGCCGCTGATATGGCCGAAGAAGGGTTGATAACCCGCGAGGAAGCCGTTATGCGTGTCACCCCCGAGCAGGTGGACTTTTTCCTGCACCCACAGTTCAATATCTTTTCCAAAAGGGCCGCAAAGGGTGAGGGCAGACTGCTGGCCAGCGGTTTAAATGTGTCTCCCGGCGCGGCAGTGGGTATGGTCGCTTTCAAGGCGGACCTGGCCGAAAGCTGGGCCAAAAAGGAACACAAAAAGGTGATCATGGTCCGGCCGGAGACCAAGCCCGATGACGTACACGGCATGCTGGCAGCCGAAGGAATTCTTACCAGCAGTGGTGGCCGAACCAGCCACGCGGCCCTGGTTGCGCGCCAGTTCGGCAAACCTGCCGTGGTCGGCGTTAGGGCGCTGGAGATTGATATCGGACGGCATCTGATGACGGTTGGCAACCAGGTCATCAATGAAGGGGAGTGGATTTCAGTGGACGGCTCCACAGGCGAGGTTTTCCTGGGGCAACTGGAAACGATGGTGCCGGACATCTCCGATCCATGGCTGATGAAACTGCTCCAATGGGCTGACGGCTTCCGGCGGCTTGGCGTCTGGGCCAACGCCGACTACCCTCATGACGCCAAACGCGCCCGGGAGTACGGCGCCAGCGGCATCGGCCTTTGCCGCACCGAGCATATGTTCTTCCAGGCCGAGCGCCTTCCTCTGGTCCAGAAGTTGATCATGACCAATGAGCCTACCGCAAGGCGTGAGGCTTTAGATGCGCTGCTGCCATTCCAACGAGAGGATTTCATCGGTCTTTTTGAGGCCATGGATGGGTTGCCGGTGATAATTCGCCTGATCGACCCTCCGCTGCACGAATTCCTGCCCGGTTTCGAGCAGCTTATGAGCGAGCTTACGGATAGCAAGATTCGCGTGCTGCATGCCAGAAATTTGCAAGAAATCGACGAACTCTTGCACAAGATCGAAGAGGACGAGCACATACTGAGACGTGTAGAGGCTCTGCGGGAAGCCAATCCCATGCTGGGTCTGCGCGGCGTGCGCCTGGGAATAATGATGCCTGAATTAACGCAGATGCAGGTCAGGGCCATCTTCGAGGCCGCCTGCCACTGCGCGAGGCAGGGGTTGGGTGTCCACCCTGAGATTATGATCCCGCTCACTGCTCACGTCAATGAACTGGTAACGCAAAGAAAGGCCCTCGAGACGGTTGCAAAAGAGGTCATGGAGGAGCAGAGAACAACGATCGACTACAAGTTCGGCACCATGATCGAAGTCCCGCGCGCTGCCCTTACCGCAGATGAAATCGCCGAGTATGCAGAGTTTTTCTCCTTCGGCACCAACGATCTTACTCAGACTACTTATGGAATAAGCAGGGATGATGCCGAGAAGGGATTCCTGATCGACTACATAGAACGCGGGATTTTGCCCGAAAACCCGTTTGAAAGCATTGACGAGAAAGGGTTGGCGAAACTAATGCAAACGGCCGTGGATTTGGGTCGAAAAACGCGCCCTGACCTGGAAGTGGGAATTTGCGGAGAACACGGAGGTGACCCAAAATCAATTGCTGTCTGCCACAATCTCGGACTCAATTACGTTAGCTGTTCGCCGTTTCGCGTGCCCATTGCCAGGCTGGCGGCCGCGCAGGTTGCATTAAAAGAACGCAGCAAAGACAGCCAGCAGCTTGAACCGGCCGGCCCAAAATCCACGCCCCGCTAACGTGAAGCAAGGCATCCCGCGACCGCCCAACGCGCGCGATAGACCCTTCCGGGGATGCCTTACGCGCTACGCGGCGGACATAGCACAGGGTTGTTTATAAGTCTATCATACGAGGCATAGAAAGCGGGAGCCGGAAGCCGGGAGTGGAAAAAGCGAAAGCCCCGCTTTCTGCTTTGCAGGATTTATTCGATTATTTGGTCTTTACCGGCGTCCGGAGACCAGACAGGGAGCGGCCCGCACGTGCCGGTATCAGGATCGTACCTGTGCCGGTACGAGCAGCAGACCTCGGTCGATTTCTGCATGTGCTTCCAGCCCTTAACGTAATAAGTGCATTGGTCATTGAAGCAGACGTAAAAATATTCCGCGCTCCAGGTCGAAAGGGGCGGGGTCTTCCACTTCTTCATTGTGTGATTGCAATGTGGGCAGATAGTTTTGTCTTCCTGCATTTCATTCTCCACCAGTATTATTATCCGCTATCCTGCTCAAGCTTCAGCGCAGGGCTTTCCGTTACTCCGATTGCAGCTTGACGGGATAATGCTCCGGGCTGAACTGCCTGTTCTTAAAATAGATCTCGGCGAACTGCTTCATCGTATCCTTCATAATCTGTTCGTAATTCTTGACGTTTGTATCGAAAACGGCGCCAATGTTTTTGTAGCTCAGATTCGGCAAATCATCCGCCATTGCGAGATATTGTTTTCTCACGTCCTCGGGCAGAGCGTTCACCATATTCTGTCCGAGCAATGATTCGAAAAGCCGGTACATATCGCCCAGGAGTTTTTTGAGATTATTGGCCTGATGCTGCTCCCCCTTTTTTTCTACCAGCGCTTTGAGGAAATTCATGATATACGGATTTCGAATTGGCGCGGAGGGGGCCGGTTTTTGAAACAGATCGTTGTTTTGTTCGGGCATATTCACTTTCTCCGGTTAATTGAACAGATTATCGGATATCGGGTCGGCTCGCGGAGCCGCAGATGATTTTTGATATCCGAGGGAATGAAAACCGCTTATCGCAAATAGTTCAAGCACAAAATGCACTGGAGCGCCCAATTATGCGGGATATCGTCGCGGGGTGTTGTCAGTTGTCCATTAAACCGGGCGAAGTTCAATATTTTGAAAGCATCTGCGGAGATGACGATATTCCCTTCTGATCAGTTGTCATAATCTCGTCTCAGATTATCATACCGTCTGCCCCCTTTTCCATAGAGGGGGCGGGGGGGCGATAATAATCGGCAGGGCAGCACACGAAATCTTTAACCAGGGTCATGCAAGGTGGCAGATGGAATGAAATCGACAGGGTATGAATCAGGCGTTGAAAAGCATCCGGCCATTGGAACCATAATCAATTTCTGCACAATCGATCACAAATTTCTGGATGCGTGCCTCAGAGAGGCCGGCCTTTTCTCAAGAAATATAATTGTTCCTGTTTGCAACCACTTATATAATGGCGATCGGGAAAATATGTCCCTTTTGAGGAGAATCATACAAAAGCACTCATCCGCCCGAATAAGCTTTTTGGTCTTCGACTACGACCATACCAAAACAATTATGTTTGGCTCCCGATTTTGGCATAATTATGCCCGGTGGACAGGTGTTATGCACTTGGGCGGTGATATTCAATACGTCCTGTTCCTTGACGGCGATGAGATCCTCGATGGGAAAAGATTCATGAAATGGATGGATGCATCCCTGTTTTTCAGATACGACGCAATCTCATTCAATTCGTACTGGTATTTCAGGGAACCGGGGTATCAGGCCACAACAACGGAACAGGCCGGAATGCTGGTGAAGAAGGATTCTATCAGAAATGACCTGCTTTTCTCGGAATATGAAAGGTTGGGATTTCTGACCTTACCTCATGTCCTTTACAGGCAGAATGGACCCGATGGAAGCCCGATGGTCCATCACTACAGTTGGGTTAGAAGCAAGGAAGAAATGATCAGGAAGGTCCGGAGCTGGGGGCACAACAAGGACAGGGACTGGCTTTCTCTTGTGGAGCAGGAGTTTCAACACGACTTTAACGGGACCGATTTCGTTCATGGATACCAGTACAGAATAGTAGATTCAGCCTTTAATTTTGGCTACACTCCCGATGAAGCCGAAAAAGACTCGATGCTACCCTGCGGTGATGTCGGGGGCCAGGGGAGAAACGATAATTGTCCACCTTTGCCCCGCGAACCGGGTACCTTGCACGAGGGTAATATGAATGACCTGACCTGTCAGGCCGAGGCTGCGGCAACGCTCCTCCGACTGGGAGACATAAGTGCGGGCGAGCACTGTTTCGAACGGGCAAGGGAATTATACACCAAGGCGCTCAGCATCGCGCCCTGGAATGCTGAAGCGAAGAGTAGGCTGGATAATCTGAAATAGGTCGTGCAGTATCCCCGAAATGGTCCATTTACCTGTCGGCATTCTATAACCCGAATTTTGCCAAACATAAGCGGTTGCAAGCAGGCATTCCAGTTCTAACTTAGGCCAGCCGCCACGAGGGTTCATCTATCTTACTGATAACACATCCCATCTCATAGAATCCGCTCGATTGCCTCTCCGGCGAGATATCATATAAAAATCCATCGTCATTATCACTTAGATGGACTATTCCCTAATTGCATCCGGGTTACCAAAAAACAAGCGAAATAGACTGCTATGGAGTAATAGTCAAATGTTGGAAAAATTGTGAGGTTATGTTAAAAGCCCACTCACGCAGCAAGACCGAAAAGTAGCCGTAAATCGTACTGGAGATGAATAACAAAATGCACTGGAGCGCCCAATTATGCGGGATATCGTCGCGGGGTGTTGTCAGTTGTCCATTAAACCGGGCGAAGTTCAATACAATTGCGAGACAGCGGAGGGCATGCTCCTTGAACTTTCCGCCGGACAATGCCGGCTGGCGGTCCTGCCGGAGATGTGGTCCTGCTCTTTTCCATATCCGGTCCTGAGGGAGATGGCCGGGAAAACGCCTGCGATCCTGGACAGAATACGCAAAATTGCTATGGATAAGCGCCTTGTGATTGCCGGCAGCCTTCCCGAGGCGGCCGGGAAAACTATATTCAACACCGGTTATCTTATAGACAGCACAGGCAAGATTGCCGGAAGGTATCGAAAAGTTCATCTATTTTCGCTTTACAACGAGCAAAGGCATTTCGGTTACGGGACATGTGCGCAGGTCTTTTCAACCTCCATCGGAAAGATCGGTATGATGATCTGCTACGATCTGCGTTTTCCGGAGCTTGCCAGAAAAATGGCGCTCGACGGAGCGGAAATAATCTGCGTGTCAGCCCTGTGGCCTCTTGTGAGGATCGAACACTGGTCGTTGCTCCTGCGCGCCCGTGCGATTGAAAATCAACTCTTCGTGGTCGGCTGCAACGGATGCGGCGCCGAGGAGAAAATTACCTGGGGCGGCGCTTCGGCCATCATTTCACCCCTGGGATCCGTTCTTGCCCAGGCCGGACCGGGTGAGCAGTCCATTGTCGGGGCGCTCGACCCTTTTGAAATGAGCGAATTTCGAAAGACTATCCCATGCTTCGAGGACCGCGTGCCCGCAGTGTACAATCGACATAATGAACATATTTGCGAAGATGACGATATTCCCTTCCGATCGGCAGGTGAGGATATTCCCCTCTGATCGGTTGTCATCATCGCGGCTGAAGGTTATTATCCTCCAACTTGCCTTTTGGTTTGCCATGGCTTTTCTTTTACCAACAGAAGGATTGGGCGCAGAGAAATGGGAACACTTAAAACTTACCAGGAGATTAACGAAAAGATACGCAGAGGCCAGGCTGTCGTGGTTACGGCGGAAGAAATGGTCGGAATAGTAAGGAAGAAGGGAGTTACTAGGGCTGCAAAGGAAGTGGACGTAGTGACTACCGGGACTTTTGCTCCCATGTGTTCCTCGGGCGCCTTCATAAATTTCGGACATGCCAGTCCTCCCATCAAGGCTTCGAAAGTCTGGCTCAATAATGTTTCAGCCTATGCAGGCCTTGCGGCTGTAGATATCTACATCGGCGCAACCGAACCGGGGGCCGATGACCCTCTTAACAAAATTCACCCCGGCGCGTTCGAATACGGCGGCGGGCACGTCATTGAGGACCTGGTGAGCGGAAAAGCCGTGCACCTTCGCGCGGAAGCCTATGGGACCGACTGCTATCCCAATCGGTATTTCGAAAAGCATTTTACGTTGAAGGAGCTTCCCTTCGCAGCGCTGTGCAATCCGCGAAACGCCTATCAGAACTATAATTGCGCCACTAACGTTTCCAGGAAGACAATTTACACATACATGGGCACCCTGAAGCCCAACCTTGGAAACGCCAATTATTGCTCTGCGGGCCAACTCAGCCCCTTGCTCAACGATCCCTATTACAGGACCCTTGGCCTGGGTACGCGAATCTTTCTGGGAGGCGCCCAGGGCTTCATAACCTGGCACGGCACCCAGCACAGACCTGAAACGGCGCGGCTTCCAAATGGGACCCCTCGCAGCCCGGCAGGTACGCTGATGCTGATGGGCGAACTCAAGCAGATGAGTCCGCGATGGCTCATGGGCGCGAGTATCCTGGGCTACGGGTGCTCCCTGGTGGTAGGGGTCGGGATCCCGATCCCCATCCTGGATGAGGAGATGGCCCAGTTTACGGGCGTTTCGGACGAAGAGATCGTTACCCAGGTAAAGGACTACAGTTTCACTGCGCAGGAGCCGATTTGCGAGGTCAATTACGCGCAACTGCGCTCAGGAACTATCAGAGTCGAGGGCAGAGAAATCCCAACGGTGCCTCTCTCCAGTTATGTTCGCGCAAAAGAAATCGCCGAGATTCTCAGGAATTGGATCGAAAAAGGCGAGTTCATACTTGGAGAGCCTCAGAACATGATTCCCTCCGTTCCCAGGGCCGAGGCGGCGGATGTGAAGCTCACGAGGTGAGGCGGATTCAGGCCTTCGGCGTCGATTCATCCAGCCCATAGTCGCAGTGAGGACGCAAAGGGCAGATGGAACATTTTGGCTTCCGGGCGTAGCAAATGGATCTGCCATGCTGGATCAACTGATGAGAGAATTCGATCCATTTCTCCTTCGGTATAAGGACCATCAGCTCCTGCTCGATTTTGTCCCGGTCCTTTTCACGGGTCAGACCAAGCCTTGCCGACAACCGCCAAACGTGCGTATCGACGACGATGCCAGGAATGCCGAAAGCATTGCCCAATACTACATTGGCCGTTTTTCGTCCTATTCCAGGCAGTTCGACCAGTGTATCGAGGTCCGGAGGCACCCGGCCGTTAAACCGGTTGGCCAGAATCTTGCATGATCTCTTGATGGCCAGCGCCTTATTATGATAGAAACCAGTGGATTTAATGTCCTGTTCCAGTTCCTCTATGGGGACTTCGGCATACGCCCTGGCAGAGCGATACTTTTGGAACAAGGCTGGTGCAACCTTATTTACCCGCTCATCGGTGCACTGGGCTGAGAGGATCGTCGAGATCAAGAGCTGGAGAGGGTCATGGAAGTTGAGCGAACATTTTGCGTCGGGATAGAATTGGTCGAGTATTTTCAGGATTGACTTTACCTTGTCGGAAGATGTATGAATGCCGCCCAAAAAGACTCTCCTTTTCCCGATAGTGATGACTTGCATAGGATTCTGGTGAGATTAGTTTTTTATGTCAAATTTCCGGCTTGATTTCAAGCCCAAACGTCAGTTCATGACTCAGGCCACCCGGGCTCGAGCTAAATTCGTGATGCGGCAGGCGCACAATGGACTTTAGAAACAAAGAGCTGTTCAGGTCAATAACTTCGAAGACCCACGCCAGAAGGGTGAGCGGTATCCACATCATAATCTGCCCTTTCTGCGATACCGGCCATCACATACCTACCGACTTCGACTCGATCCACCGCTGCACCTGCGGGGCTTGTTTCAAGGTTTGTGGAACCGATATGCTGGAGACTGGAGTGGGGGACATTGCCAACACCCTTTGGAACGAAGAGGAACTGAGTCTTGTTCGCTCGGTCCCGGTCGATTTCTGCAACATAGTCATAGAGAGGGATTTTGATCGTCTGCTCGACCTCAAGCACACCTCACCCGACCCATGCGGGATAGAGCGCTTCTGCAAGTATGACGTCGACCTTAACCTGAGCCTGGTCTGGGTAAAGAGGCTGTTTTGACCTGCCTGGCCCCAAGTTGAAATCCGGACCTCCCACGTTATTACAATTTGGAACCTGCATGGAAACTGTTCTGCGCTGGTGATTCTTGACACCGCATGCGGAAGAGGGTATGTTTCGAACACCGGGGATGTAGCTCAGCTGGGAGAGCGCAGGCTTCGCAAGTCTGAGGCCGAGGGTTCGAATCCCTTCATCTCCATCGCAAAGCCCTCTAATTATGCCCGCTTGTGCATTTCGGCGGCGCTGTGCGCCTCGCCGCCATGATTTCGACAGCCCACCCACCCGCGAGGCGGGGTCCTAAGGCTGACACCGGCTCAGGACATTAACGTTCTTTCGGCTATCTTTCTTCCCACGCCTTTTTTATGGCATCATCGACTTTTTTGTCCTGTTTCTCCTTCTCCTTTGTTGCGTCGTTTCTTGCCTCTCCTTGCTCTTTTTTCTCCCTGACGGCTTCGGAATCCGGGTTCGATCCAAGAGGAACTTTGAAAAACGGGAAACCAAGGAAGGTGCCTCTGCCAGGATCAAATTGATCGTCAGCCGCGCCCGATACAGCCGGGATGCTCAGAAAAATTGCAAGCAAAACAGAAATGATCCATCTCTTCATGGTGAACTCCACTGCAGGACCTCATCGCCCGCCCCTCTTTAAATCATTTACCGATACTCCTCGTATCATAAACTTATAAACAACCCTGTGCGATAATAATCTGGTCATAATCTTGTCATTCCTCTTACCGCCTTTTGGCGGAAGATCCGCTTACCCGCTTTAGCCGGAAGCCGGTCATTCAATTTACCGCCTCTAGGCGGAAGGTCCTCCGCGTAGCGCGTAAGGCATCCCCGGAAGGGTCTATCGTGCGCGTTGGGCGGTCGCGGGATGCCTTCTTAACAGGCTTTTTACCACTTTTCCGGACATTCGCTGCATGCAGAATAATCTGCCTCAATTAGTACTTTTTTGCATATTCATATATTTAGGGAGGAAGAATCATTTCAGCGGCCGGGCGGTGACCGTAACCAGGCCTCCCGCGAACGCCCAACACGCCAGACTTCCGCCAAAATTATTCCGGGCTTCCCTCGCTTATTGGCTGTGAGAATGGTGGGGCAGCGACTGAAGCGATCCTGCGCTTTCGATTTTCCTGACCTGCCCCTCATAGAGATGCAGCAGTCAAAACCCTCCTTTGTTGACACTAACTTAAGAATGATTATTACCGTTTGGACTGTTTTTGATTATAAGGCTTAAATCCGTTGGGACGAAATTGAATCTGCCCCTGCATGTCGCCTGTCTGACAAGACTTCCAGAGGGCAGCATATTCCGCGTTGGCCTTGAACAGTATGAGCAAATTCAAACGGCCGGCCTGGACCTTCAGAAATTACAGGCTGTCCCTGAAGAGGGGAGCAGAGTATATGATTGTAAATCAATCACAAATTGGATGGCTGAGCAAACGTCCCGTTTCCAGAATGCTCATCTCGCTGGTCTGCCTTTGTTTGTGGGCCTCACACGCCATAGCGGCCGAAAATCCGCAGGCAGTGGTAAAAACCGGTACGGACAAGGTACTTCAACTCCTCAAGCAATACCCTGAAAACACCCAGGTCCGCAGGGAAAAAATCCGAGCGGCCGTCAATGAATACTTTGATTTCGAGGAGATAGCCAGGCGCGCCCTGGGACGGCCATGGAAAGAGCAGCCCCCCGAAAAGCAGCAGGAATTTACGCGGTACTTCAGCCAGTTGCTCTTTAATACCTACATCGGAAGGGTCGAAAAGTATACAAACCCAAAGATCACGTACAACCAGAAGCGGAGGGAAGGGGATTATGCCGTTATCGAGGCGCTTGTAGTCGCGGGCCAGTCTGGTACGATCACTATCGATTATTACCTCCGCCTCGAGGACGGGGACTGGAAGGTATACGATGTCGTGATCGAGGGGATGGGTCTGGTGATCAACTACCGCGACCAGTTCAACGCAATATTATCGAGAAGCTCATTTGATGACCTGTTGAGGCAGTTAAAGGAGAAAATTGCTCAGAGTTGACAAATTCTCTTACAGATCCATAATTTGTCAGAATATATCGCACTATGCGAAATAACAATCTTACGGCGCCGGGCTGACTCGACCAACTTTGTGGACAGCCGGGAGTTTTCTGAAGGTCCCGGCTGTCCTTCTCGTATGATAGACTTATATCGTACCCTGCCGAAAAAAAATAACCACTCTGCGTCGTGCGAGCGCGTAGCGGGCAGGCCGACCGCGCGACAAGTCTAATCTGGTCATAATCTGGTCATTCCTCTTACCGCCTCTAGGCGGAAGATCCTCTTATCGCCTTTAGGCGGAAGTCTGGCGCTCTGGGCGTTCGCGGGAGGTCTGGTGATGCCGGGGCTTCCGAACTACATCGTTGCGATCTGGACATTTGTAGGACACACCACCATTTCCGGCAGTTGAGCCGGCATGGACATAGCACTTTCGGGCATCGCAAACCACTCTGGCCCCAATCTGACATTCAATTATTCACTATTATTTGAATATGTGCTGCCCTAAAACCCTCAAAAATCGATTTCCTATCAGTTTATCAGTCCCATGACTGTTAAATGTGTCGGAAAACTTTACGCTATGGCTCTTTACGGGTTTTTGTGAAGAGTTTAAATAGGTTGAGTGAGAGTTCCCCGTTGAAATTGTCGAACAGGAGTCGAATATGTGTCAAATATGTTTACATTTCCTTTTCCATATCGCAGAATAGGAATCCATCGCATATCTAAAAAAGACCGATAATTCAACCTGTTATGGCAAGTCCAGTATGTGGGGTATATGTTTTGCTAACAATTTTTCAATTTTTTCTTTTGGAAGTCGGAATCCGAACCAGCCCACCCATAAAGAAAGGAGAAATCGATAAGAAATATTTCTAAGCAAATGAGTCAGATTTTGGCTGAACGAATTGTATCTAAAATGAAGTGCAAGTTCTTGATTCTATTCGTAGTAGCAGCATTGGCCGCGCTTCTTTACCCTCCCTTGGTATCGGCCGCGTCGATACTGGGTTCGGCGGACAGCTTCGCGGTCCTGGGCGCCTCGGCAGTGACCAATTCCGGCTCGACCACCATCACAGGAGATCTGGGTGTCTCTCCAGGCACTTTGATCACTGGCTCAGGGAGCATCGCGCTCACCGGGACTGTGCATCAGACAGACGCGGTCGCAGGGCAGGCTCAGACTGATGCCGCCACTGCGTACAATGGTCTGGCAGCCATGCCGGTCACTACAGTCCTGACTGGTAATGATCTGGGTGGACTCAACCTCACATCGGGCGTCTATTATTTTGCCTCGTCGGCTCAATTGACGGGAACACTCACTCTCAACGCCCAGGGCAACAACAATGCATACTGGGTTTTCCAGATAGGGAGCACGCTCACGACCGCAAGCAACTCGGTGGTTCAGGTGATCAATGCCGGTTCGAATAACGGTTCAGATGATGGCCTGTTTTGGCAGGTCGGAAGCTCCGCAACTCTGGGTGCCGGTACTACGTTCGAAGGCAATATTCTCGCGCTCACGAGCATCACCATGGACGGCTCGGCGGAGATTCTAAACGGTAGAGCCATCGCGCTAAATGGCGCAGTGACGATGGACACCAACACAATCGAAAACGTCTGCCCCCCTCCCAACAACGGCCTCGGCTTTAACGGCGGCCTTGAGTACAGTGCTGGCATTATCGGGCCAATTGGTCCCTCGGCAGCGGTCCCGGAACCCTCAACCATGCTCCTTCTTGGCTCTGGGCTGGCTGGATTGGCGGCATTTAGAAAAAGGTTCAAGAAAGCCTAATCAGGCGTAACAGATGCATTCTTCAGGGGCGGGGTCAGTGATGGCGCTGCCTTTTTCGTTTCCGCACTAATCGATAGCGGAAGCGTGGCGGCTTTATTCTCTACCCATGGCGCCCTGCCGTTGAAGCT
Source organism: Syntrophobacteraceae bacterium (assembly GCA_049520035.1). Lineage (GTDB taxonomy): Bacteria > Desulfobacterota > Syntrophobacteria > Syntrophobacterales > Syntrophobacteraceae > SbD1. Next base: position 12,330 of record JBEKQE010000126.1, read on the forward strand.
TACTGAACATTGACTTCACAAGGGCGCCGATCAACCTTTCCATGTCCGTCACATTTGCAAACCCTCATGGAATGCCCATCCGGATCGCACGCATACGATTTTTTATACCGTCTGCCGCCAATGACCTCACATTGGTCACCACCAACACAAAGTCTCAGGTCTTTATTGACCTCCTGAAAGCTTTTCTCGGGTATCCCTGGCCCGGCGATGTGCGGGAGATCGAGCACGGAAAATCAAAAGATACAACCTCACTAAAGATACTCCCGATGTTGAAGCGTTGCATGTTACACATAAATCATGCAACGCTTCTGTTGCATGCAACAGTTCTTAGATCCAAGTCCACAGGTTTCGACGGACACGTCCTGCCTTAAGTGTTTATATATATGTATAAAGATAAAGTGCCAGCGTTTCTCAGCCCGTCTGGCATAGAACATGCTTAAGTATAATGTCATTGAATTCACTCCAACCTAGAGAGGTGGTGATGATATGTTGGGAACCATCCTGATAATAGTCTTATTGGTTATGCTCTTCGGCGGTGGCGGAGGATACTACTGGTCGAGGCGGAGCCGTTTTTAGGCGCCCAGATCCGGGCCGGTGGTCAATCGCCAGAATGAGAATCTGGGCAAGATCCACGAACTGGTGATCGATGCCAAGGATGATCGCTTGGTTTACGTGGTGCTCCCCATCGGGGACTTCCTGGACATGGTGAACAAGCTGTTTGCCATGTTTTGGAAACCCTTCGAATTCCACGCCCCTGAACACAAGCTCATCCTCAATTTGAGGTTCGTCCTTGAGCCCGTCCAGACGCTGTTCCGGAATCGTTTGCGCCATTTCAGGAAACTTTGCCATTCAAGTGAAGGCGCATGAGCTGGGAACGAGCAATTGACACAAAGTTATATCTAATTATATTCTATCAAAACTAATTTAACGGAAAGGCGCATGCAATGGCGTTAAATCTTCCCGACCTTCCGGCTTATTCAGGGCCTCTGGTATCTCTAATTGCCGGCCTGCTAATTTTAATCATGCCCAGGCTCTTAAATTATGTTGTGGCGTTCTACTTGATCATTACAGGTATCTTGGGGTTGCTCCATCGATAACTGGAAATAATTCACCCCACGGTGAAAGTAGAAAGAGGTGACCCTGCCGGATTTGAAGCGGACCAGTAAATGAACGTTTCAGAATCATTCTCTCTACCACCATCGGCCAGTGGACCTTTCCCCCAACAGACCAAGTATGCCGGTTACAATCAGATAGATCGCCACAATGAGACTCAACAAACCGGGTTGAATCAGGATCAATATCCCGGCTACTAAAGCAACGACTGGCCCGAGGTAGGGATGGTATGGTAACATTTGCGCATCCTTTCATCCGCGACTGTTTGGCAACCCAGGCAGTCTTGTTACAAAAGCAAGGCTGCCACCTATGTTATGCATGATTCAACATAACAATCTAAACCTCTAAAATAAGGAATTTCTATGTAAAGTAAATAGGCTGAGAATCGGAGTGCAGGCACGAGTTCCAAGTGTTTAGGAAATAGCTCGCAAATTCTGCTCAGATCCCGTGTCACTGTGTTCCGTCAATGCTGTCCTGCCCTTATTGCGAGGTAATCAGCCCCTTGGATTACCGGATTGGATTTCCTCGAAAGCAAAATGATCGATGAACTCCTGGAGCATGGACAAATGCTTGACAGAAAGGTTTTCGAACTCCACTCCACAGCGCCAGGTGCTGATCTGCTCCCAGGAGCCTTCGGGCACTTCCTGATCATACACGATTCTGCATTGAACCCTGTTCATGTGAATGAAACAGTCGTTGCTGCCGAATATTTTTATTTCGGAGCACCCCTTATTATCCTCGTTTGTAGACAGAGACAGATACTGGACGCACAGCCCGCCCATGCTGATATTTTGGACTTGCCCCATGTTCATAAGCTCATTGGGTATTATAAAAGCAGCGAATGCCCCTTCTTTGCCCTTGAACCTTTTGGATTTTCTTTTTTCCTCAAACATTTTTCCCCCGCCCAGCCAGGTAAGAAGGAAATCCAACAGTCGAAACGTGGGACAATAAACCCCCAAAAAGCTCTTGGAGCGTACAGAGTCTGCAAATCATACGATATGCTATCAAAACACCCAAATGCTAAGGCTTATCAAGTTAAATGTCCAGAATGTGGAACCGAGAATGCCCGGTCCAAGCTATCCTTTGCCAACATCGTCGCATGGGCGGGGAAGTCAGATACCTCCGGCAAAGCCGGAGGCTTGAAAATGTGGGCCGCTCAAAACGGCTGTGGGTATTTGTTCGCTTCCGACACTATCCGCAAAGGAGATGACTACCGCACCCCCGTCATTCCGGCGGCGCTTCTGAGCCGGAATCCAGCGGATTTTCGGAAGTTATCACGCATGAACCAGTTAGTTCCAATAGCCAAGGGAAGCAGCCTGACGGTCTTGGCATGCTTCAAGACTCTGGATTCCGGCTCTTGATCCCGGCTCAAAAGCGCCGCCGGGACTGCCGGAATGACGACTCCCGCAAATGTCAAACTTTTGGGAGTCCACCGGCAGAGCCGGTGGTTTAC
>JBEKQE010000127.1:0-14890 GCA_049520035.1 Syntrophobacteraceae bacterium
CCTTGCTGTTCCATGAAAAGTAAATGACGAAAGCCTTTCCCAACACGTTACCGGGCGGGACGACCCCCCAAAAGCGGCTGTCCTCGCTATTGTTGCGGTTGTCGCCCATAACGAACAGGCAGCGATGTGGAACTACGACAGGACCGAAATTCTCCACTGCCTCTATGAAACCCGGCGGCTCTTTTTTATCGAAGTAACCCCACGGATCAGGGACCGGCATATTATTAATATATATTTTACCCTCAATAATTTGAACAGTTTCTCCCTGCACTCCAATAACTCTTTTAATGAAGTCCTTCGATGGATCTTTGGGGTAAATAAATACGATTGCATCTCCTCGTTTCGGTTCTTTATAGGAAAACATCCTGATGTTCACGAAGGGTATTCGTATTCCATAAGATAAAGATAACCAGCCAATCCCTTAGCCGGGCCGGGACCTCCGAAAAATCCACCAAGAGGATTGGACCTCGCAATACCGAAAAGGAATCAATGCATTTGCAGGATGAGTACTTATAATTGTTTCAGGTCACTTTAGAACTCTCCACGTGGTTGCACCTCAGAAGCAGCGTCAAATCTTGTACAGACGGATAACAGGAGGTAAAAAATGCCAAAAAGATATTTGAGAAACGTTCTCTATTCAATTTTCGTCATTTTATTCAGCGCCGCCTTTGTCCTGGCGACTCGAGTCCCCACCCCCCAGGCTCAAAGCCAGCAGACCAACCTGGTTACTGCTGTCGAAGCTGTCGCCAAGCAAGCGATTCCAGCGGTCGTGCATATCGAAGTGACGGAGCGGCAGGAGATTGCGAACCCTTTCCTGCCGTTTGAAAATGAACCATTCTTTAAGTATTTTTTTGGAAATCCCAAAATGCCCAAAAAATTCAAGCGCGAGGTGTCAGGGCTGGGGTCCGGGATAATCATTGACGATTCGGGACATATTCTCACCAATTACCATGTCGTTGGGGGAGCGACAGATATTAAGGTTTTGTTTGCAGATGGGAGGGAGTTTACCGGAAATTCAGTAAAAACTGTCGGAACAGACCCGAAAACAGATCTTGCGCTCATTCAGATCGTGGGGAAAGGTCCGTTTCCACACGTTTCCCTGGGAGACTCCAACAAAATGGAAGTGGGGCAATGGGTGGTTGCAATCGGACACCCCCGCGGACTCGATCAGACCGTTACACAGGGAATCATCAGCGCCAAGCACCGCACGGGGATTTCAGATCCCAGCAGCTACCAGGATTATCTGCAGACCGATGCGGCGATCAATCCGGGCAACAGCGGTGGTCCGCTTATGAATCTCGATGGAGAGGTGATCGGCATCAACGCGGCAATTCTTTCCGAATCCGGCGGATTCGAGGGGCTGGGGTTTGCAATTCCCAGCAACATAGCCGCCTACATCACGCAAGAGCTAATCAAAAACGGCAAGGTCATTCGGGGCTGGCTCGGAGTGGCTCTTCAACACATAACTCCCGAGCTTGCCAGGTCATTCGGCTTGAGCAGCAATAAAGGGGCTTTGGTTGCCGACGTAATCAAAGGGAGTCCGGCCGATCACGCCGGGATGAAGCAGGGCGATGTAGTCATTGCCTATCAGGGCAATCCGGTGGATGACCCATCTCTTTTGCGAAACAGTGTGTCACTGGCGCCCGTGGGGTCTGAAGTAAAACTCACCGTCGTGCGCAACGGCGCCAAACAGGACGTTACGGTAAAGGTCGGCAGCCTGGAAGAGCAGGAAAAGGCAGTAGCGTCATCCTTGAAACAACAGTTCGGGATTGAGGTCAGGCCGCTGGCTCCACAAGAGGCAAACGAGTACGGGTTAAATTCCCAGTCCGGATTGGTAGTTGCCGAAGTCGACCCTAAAGGTCCCTTTGGAAAGGCCGGTTTCGAAAAGGGCGATATCATACTGCAAATCGAAAATAATCCAGTGGGCAGTCCGGACACCCTGTTCGCCCTTCTTAGCACTCTAAAACAGAGGCATAAGGCGAAAGTGCTGGCCGTAGACCACAAAAGCGGCCAAAGCGGCAAGGTGCAGATAACACTGCCGTAGAGAAACTTTGCCGGTCCGCCTTACAGCCGCACAATCGTTGATGATAACGGGAGCAGATTTTTCCGTCTGCTCCCGAAATACCCTTTCCACCCCCATCGAATATCTTCAGGAACTTTGATGAGGTCCCTTGTCCTCTATTTGCAGCCCGGATTTTACCCAGGTGGCATCCCCTTCGAATGTTAACCTCTCGGAATGCCAGGCGAGCAGGGTGCTGCGGTGTCCCACGCTCGTCACTGCCGAGTGCGGCAATTTGCTCTGAAGTAGTCCATACAGAACCGCCTCGGACTTTTCATCGAGCGATGCCGTTGCCTCGTCGAGAAATATGAAGTCCGGTTTGACGAGTAATACCCTTGAAAACCCGAGGCGCTGCTGTTCGCCAACAGAAAGTACATGAGACCAGTCCTCATCTTTCTCCAGTGAGACGGCAAGGTACCCCAGCCCGCATTTTTCCAGCACTTTTTCCAAGTCTTCCGGTCGATAACCATCAGGATGCGGGTAACACAGCGCGTTGCGCAGGGTCCCGAGGGGCAGATAGGGTTTTTGGGGCAGGAACATGATGGAAGATCGTTCAGGCAAGAGTATCGTACCTTTGCAGAAGGGCCATATGCCGGCCATGGCTCGCATCAGGGTGCTTTTTCCGCAACCCGACGGCCCGGTGACGAGAAGGCGGGTTCCCGGTTCGATGTCCAGCTTGAGGTTGGTGATGAGCGTTTTGCCATTTGGCAGAAAAACGCTAAGGGAGTCGGCTCTGAGGGCGTTGTCCGCAATGTAAATGCGGTTGACGCCTTCCAGCAGTTTTGCGGTCTTTAGTTCTTCGAGTGAACGGGAAAACCCGACGAGGCGGTCTATTACCGCGTGCCATCGCGCGATGGTGGTGTAGCTGTTGATCAGATAAGAAAGAGCGTTGTGAACGTGCCCGAAGGCGCCGGCCGTCTGCATGAGGCCTCCCAGGTGCATCTGCCCGGCGAAGAAACGGGGCGCCGCCATGATCACGGGGAAGACTACTGCAGCCTGGTTATATGTGTTGGTCAGCCATGACAACCGTTTCTGACGCCTCATAATGCCCCAGAAATTCTCGAGAACAAAACGGAAGCGGTCTCGAAGGTGCACCTGCTCCTGTCTTTCGCCTCCATAAAGTGCGACTGACTCGCTGTTTTCGCGTATCCGCATCATGCTGAAGCGAAAATCGGCCTCAAAGCGCTGCTGGTTGAAATTTAGAAGGATCAATGGATTGCCGATGCGCATGGTGAGCCAGGTGCCCACAATAGAGTAAATGAGGGCGGCCCAGACCATATAGCCGGGAAGATATAGTGTCCCCAGGCTGCCCAGCGGAATACCGAGCGTTCCGGAAAGCTGCCATAGAATGGCCAGGAAAGAGACCAGCGTGGCAACAGCACTCAACAGGGTAGTGCCGAGATTCAGCGTTATCTCGATAAAAGAATTTATGTCCTCGCTGATGCGCTGGTCCGGGTTGTCGGTCTGCGGTTCGGCAAACTGCATGCGGTAGTAGCCCTGACGGGAAAGCCAGTCTTTGAGGTACTCTTCGGTGAGCCATCGCCGCCATCGGATTTGAAGCATCTGGCTGAGGTAGAGCATGTAGACGGATTGCGCAATATAGGCTGTGGCGAGGACACAGAACCGAAACAGCTCAGCCATGAACCTGGCCTTGTCGAGGGACTGGAGAACGTTATAGAAATCATTTATCCACATATTCAGCAATACCTGGACATAAACTATCCCCAGGTTCAAGGCCACGATGATCGCCAGCAGCGCACCGGCTTTCCATTTATCTTCGGACTTCCAGTACGGAGAAGCAATGCCTGCGAACTGCTTCAGGAATTCGGATTGTATTTTTAGGATGTCTTTTCCTTCTTTTCCGTCATTACGCTCGCCAGCAGGACCGCAAGGATGCCGATGACGAAGATTCCATCAAATGTGCCGGCGCCTCCGATCGAAGCCACAGGCGCTCCGAGTCCACGGATATCTCCAATGTGCAGGATATCCGCGCCCAACAGTGGGTTATACGATAAGCGGGCCATTTACCCAGTCAAGGGGGAAGCGCCTGCACAGCGCCCTTGGCGCACAAGGCTCTTCTCGATATCAAACGGGCGCTAAGCAGGATTCTGCCCGGTCATACGAGCCGCTTCTTTTCAAGGGCAATGATTTCTCTAAAACCGAAACCATTGGCCGCGCAACTTATATTGTTAGGTTAGCGATAAATTACCAGAATAATTATATTAGCTCTGATAGGTAGTCTGTCTGAAAGGAACGATAGCAAATGAAAACAATGCTTTTGATGTTTGTAGCCGTGAGCCTGGTTCTGGCGCCATATGCCTCCCTGGTGAACGCCAAGACCTCACCTTCCGGAGTTCCTCCCATCGAACAGCCTCTTGTCCGTGAAGGCGATTTTGCCGTAAAACTGGCTAATGCTCTCAATCTAACCACATCGAACGATGAAGCGGCATCTGAAGATGCTCTGTCCTCGATCGGTATCGCACCTCGAAACGGGTGGATTTCCGACTACCCGATGACGCCCGATATCATTGCCGAGGTGAGGGGAAGCACCGCAGGAGCGGCTTCTTCGGGGAGTCTGAAGATGGCGGAAGCTGAGGCTACCGGTATCGTGGACAACGTCAGTATAGATATGAAACTCCCGGTCAAGGTGGCCGGCGAGCAATACAGTGACAGTGCAAGTGCCGGTTCCCAATACGCCGCTCCTCCTGCGGATATTGGTCTCTACGGTGAGGAACCCTCTAACGTTGAGAACTACTATGACGACTACGGACCTCCTGTCGTGACCTATTATCCACCCCCCTGGGAATATTATTGGCTATATGATTGGGTACCGTGGCCATTTTGGTGGGGCGGATTCGGGTTCGACGGCTTCTTCGTCCTTGGCGATTTCGACGTGAACCGCCATGGCCACCATTTTTGCAACCATTTCAGGAATGCGAATGGTACATGGAGCAGGGTCGATCCGGCCAGCCGTTCAGCGGGAAGGGCCTCTTCTTCGCTTTCAGCCAACAGGGCCGGGCAGGGGTCGCGGCTCAATTCGCCTGATGCCCGTTCAGGTGCAAGATCTCTCGTGAGCCGGGCAACGGGGACTGGAGCCGGAAACACGGTCAATGCACCGGGGACCGGAAGCAATTCTGCAATGGGAAACACGGGCAGGAGCTTTCGAGACGCGGACAGACCTTCGTTCAGCAGCCGCAGTTTCAGCAGCCCTCCGTCAATGCATGCCTTTAGCGGCGGCGGCAGCTTTCGTGGCGGCGGCGGATTCGGCGGTGGTGGCGGTTTCCATGGCGGCGGCTTTGGCGGCGGCGGGGGACATGGAGGCGGCGGGGGACATCGCTAGGAATAGGTTTTGATCTCGCGTCTGCTTTCTAAAGAGGGCGGGAGGGGCTTTTGTGCCTGCAGGCAAGCGACCTGAACAATCGCTCCCAAGTCCCCCTTTAGAAAAAGGGACCACAAGGCGGCGGGGCCGCATCCCAAATCTCGGCAGCCCTGCCCATGGAGCCGCACCGGGATTCCGGAGGGACGCTATATCGGGATAATCATTCTAAATGTCAGCCCCTTCGAGGGATTATCAATTATTTCAAGAGACCCCCCGTGCGCGTCGACGATCTTTTTTACAATTGGCAGTCCCAGGCCTGTCCCATTCTTTCTGGTGGTAAAAAAAGGGGAGAATACTGCTTCCCGCATTTCGGGTGGCATCCCGCAACCGGAGTCACTTACGTCGAGAAAAAGATTTTTGCCCTTGCAGAAACAGTGGATCCTAACGTTGTCCCCTTGTGAACAAGATTGAACAGCGTTGGTCAATAAATTGATAAGGGCCTGTCTGATGCGCATCGGGTCAACGGGCATCGGGGGGAGATCATCGGCTGATATTGCCTTCAAGCTCACTTTTTGGGTCTTTGCATTTTCTTCTACTATCGCCAGGCATTCCTCGATCATCGAGCGAATATCAACTTCAATGCGATTGAGGTCCAACGGGCGGGAGAAGTCGAGCATGTCTTTTACCATGCCTTCGAGCCGGGCGGTTTCGCTGATAATGATATCGAGCTTGCTGCAATCAGGATTGTCAGGCAGAAGGTGTTTTTTTATTAAATTGGCGAAACCTCCGATTGCAATCAACGGCGTTTTCATGTCGTGGGCTACAGCCGACAGGGCTCTTCCGATCGCCGCCAGATTTTCCGCCTGTTTGGCTTTCAATTGCTCCCGTTTCTGAAGGCTTGCGGTCTTCCCCAGGACTACCGCAATGACGAAGTAGACCACGATCTGCATGATTCTGGTTAAATCATCGGGGGTCATCCCGGCCCAACGACTAACATGGTGGGGGATGAGAAGAAGGAAAACAGCACAAAAAGCGATCAGCCCGCCTGTTAGGTCGAACCAAAGGCAACCCAGCACGATCGGCAGAAAATACAGTCTCTGAAAAACAATCTCCAGATGGTATCTGTCATGGGCTATTCTGGGGCTGACGTAGAGCAGGAGAGTAAGGCTCACGAGCAGAAAAGCTATAAAACCAACATGCCTTCTTGTTCCTCGCCTGAGCACGCGTTTATCTCCTCTGCAACGCTATACCCTGGAATAGGTAAGACTGTCTTTTTCGAACTCCTCGATAATCTCATCGGTTAAAGACGGCCGCATGTTTGCCATGACCTGCAGAAAGTCTTCGGTAGTGACCTTGTAGTCTTTGTTCTCGGCGACTTCGCGTTCAAAGGCAAACTGAGCGACCCGCTCAAAAAGATATTCGATATCAGCCGGGGTGAACCTCGACGTCTCATCGACGAGCCGGTCCAGGCCGATCTGGCCGACATTGAGCCGCGAGAGGCAGTGTTCGAGAATGGTCTTTCGCTCATCGACATTCAGGCCGCCAACCGGTATTATGCAATCGAACCTTCCCGGGCGGAGCAATGCGGCGTCCAACTGCCCGATGTAATTGGTGGCGCACACGAGCAACAGCCGGCTGGATTCATTCTTGAATAACGGGACCTGCTTCAGGAACTCGTTGGTTATGGACTTGTCGAGACGATCGGCGTTGTCGCGGCTGGGCGCCAACTCTTCAAATTCATCTATGAAGATGACGGCGTCCTGCAGTTGCCTGACCTTCTCCATGGTCCTGCGCAGATTGGCCCCGAGTTTTTCGGCGCCCTGCTCCATGAGCATGCTCGGAACGATCTCGATGTACCACCAGGACAAAACCCCTGCTATGGCCTTGACAAAGTGGGTCTTTCCCGTCCCCGGAGGGCCGAAGAAAATGATCGTCTTGGGGGTGCTCACGCCGTGTTTGCGTGAAAGGTCTTCCATTGTCAGCGGAAGAATGATTCTGCGCTGGACGAGTTTTTTGGGCGGCTGGGAATCGGCGATAGTGTCCCAGATTTCTCTTCCGAAGGTCTGGGCCCCCATCTCATTGAGAATGTCTTTCCTCTTGTAGGACAAATACTCGTTGACCGCCTGCTCCATATTTTCCAAAAAATCGATGCATGCGGTGCGAAAGCCAACGTCTCTACTGAGTTTTTCGGACAAAAGCCATTTATGCTGATTAATTTTCTCCCACAGGTCGCAAGCGATTTCGGGTTCGAACTTTGCGCCGGACATCTCGAAGATCTTGCTTGCGCATTCTTCCGATGAAGGGGCTTCTAACATGTTCGCGTTCACGGCGACACCTCGATTTCTGCGGCTACAGATTGCATGGAGGGCTTTATAATCCTTTTCGGAATTGTTTGCAAGCCGCGGGGGCTGAGGGCGGGCGGGATGGAGAGACTGGTCATGGACAGGTCAGGGAGGGAAGCGGTGAGGCGGGGCATAGTCCGGTCAAGGAGAGAACGCGGCGATCCACGGATCAGGCTTAAAAAGTTTGTGCTGGCAACGAGAAATCGGTATAGTAAACTCACCAAAGGAATCGAAAAACATCCAACCGGTCTAATTTAAAGGAATGGATAATGGGATTTGTTTATAGGGGTTATTTACTCAGGTCAAAATCTATTCAGCTTGTCGACAGTAACCGTTGGACCTTAGAAGTCACTGTTTCCCTTCACAAAGGTTCAGGTGGCGAACCGAGAGAGCAAACTTTCTCTTCCCAAAATACCTTTTCAAGCAAAGAGATGGCAGATATGGAAGGCATCATATTTGCTCGGAAGATCATTGATGGTGAGATCCCTGAACTGTCAATCGATGATGTCTGAAAATCTTCATATCTCCTCAAAAGCTCACCGCGTCCAGATCATATACTCAAGAGATCAGCGGAAAGTCCATGGAGGAATTCATTAACGTAAAGGACGAAACGGCATGAACGAAGATTACCCGAGATGGTACAGCAAAACGCGGCAACAGTATCGGGGGTACTTTGAGGCCCTGGAAAATCTTGGTGAAACAATCAGGAAACAGGGACCGTTGGACGAGAAAACATCCCATTTGATACAGTTGGCGGCGGCAGCGGCGATTCGTTCCGAAGGATCCGTCCACAGCCATGCCAGGAGGGCGATAAAGGCAGGAGCGACACCCGAAGAGATTTACCACACGATAATGCTGCTCACCAGCACCATCGGGTTTCCAACCACCTCCGCAGCTTTGAGCTGGGTTTCTGACCTCGCAGGCGAGAAGGAGTGAATCGGTTGAGCCTGCCCCCCCAGGTTGGCAAGCAATGCCAACGGCGGCAATGTTGCTGCATCCGCTATCCTGCCCCCAATTCATCAGTTCGGGGCGGGATATCGCGGCCTCTTGTTTTTCAGTCCTCCTGACCGGAACCGATTCTCGCTTCAACAATCCAGAATTCGATTCTTGACTTCATCTCATCACGAATCTTTCTCGTTTTCTCCAGTTTTTCGCTATCCGTTCCCTGCATCGCGGCAGGATCATCGAATCCCCAATAGAGTCGTTTCGTTTACGAGCGGATTGACCGGCCTTGGCTCAAGACCGGCGCTGTATGCCTCGAAGACATCCCCGCCGAGATCGTTTAGAAACGCTTCCGCCATCTGGCTCAGCGCGGCGTTGTTCATACAAATGAAAAGCACTCTCCTCTTCCCCATCTCATCCTCAAAAAGAGCTTACCGGCTCAGTCCACGCTATGGCTGGGTTTGGACAGAACTTCGTATCTAATATAAGGCCGCTCGACGGGGAATATGTTACATAATTGTTACGGTTTCTTGAAATTTTTCGAACATGAGAATTTGGGGCTTGACAAACAGGATTGATTTCCTTAATTATCAGTATAATCAGATTACACTGATAAATCAGATTACAATGAAAAAGGGACTCTGCGATGGCCAGGAAACAAAGAAATGAACCCTGCTGTGCCCCGGAGGGCAAACAAGATTGCTGCAAGGTTGAGTCGCTCATCACGGTGGATGAGAGGGGACAGATGGTGTTGCCAAAGGAACTGCGCGACAAGGCCAATATACGCGCAGGGGACAAGCTGGCCCTTATCAGTTGGCAAAAGGATGGAGAGGTTTGCTGCTTCACTCTGATTAAGGCGGATGCTCTGGCAGAGCGCGTTAAGGAATTTCTCGGCCCCGTCTTGAAAAGCATAAGTTTGGAATGAGCAGTGGAGCAATCCCGCGATATTCACAAAGAAGGCCTCCCGCGAACGCCCAACGCGCATGACTTCCGCCTAAAGGCGGTAAGAGGAATGACCAGATTAGACGCATTCAGGTGTCGGCCTTGCGCGCTCCGCGAAGTACCTTCCGCCTAAAGGCGGTAAGTTGAATGACCAGATTATCGCAAAGTGTTAAGTACATCGTGAAGGGTTGTATATAAGTCTGTCATACGAGGAGAAGACCATGATGCCAAAGCAGGTGGATCAAAGTTTTGCCGATTTTCGCAATGCAGTCGTCAACAATGGAATCATAGATCCCAGGACGACTTTCATGATCCAAATGGGAGCGGCAATGGCCATCGGGTGCTATCCCTGAATGGAGATGCTCTCTGGGGTTGCCAGGGAAAAGGGATTATCGGATGAGGAGCTTGGAGCGATTCAGTCCATAGTCATGCTCGTTTCCGCAGGAAGAGTCTTTGCGCAGTATCGGGAGGTCTGCGAAAGGATCGGGTCCGCAACCAAAGCCAAGGCTTGCTGTGAATAGGTCCGGGATGAGTCTCATCCCTGGATACGATCACGGGAGGATGACAGATGAAAGCTGACAAAATCAAAGAGATCGTTAAATCGCGCTATGCGAAAGTAGCCCTCCAAAACATACCCTGTTGCGGGACCAGGAAGTCCTGCTGTGGAAGCTCGGATGCGCGGGACAAAAGCAAAAAGGTGGGCTACCACGACATGGACTTGAATTCGGTACCCGAGGGGGCAAATCTGGGGCTTGGTTGCGGCAACCCGGTGGCGCTCGCTTCGCTGAAGGAAGGCGATGTCGTGCTCGATCTTGGCTCCGGAGCAGGGTTCGATGCTTTCCTGGCTGCTGCCATAGTAGGACCGGCCGGAAAGGTCATCGGGGTCGACATGACCCCTGAGATGGTCGAGAAAGCGAACGCAAACGTAGTGAAGGGCGGCTTTCAAAACGTCGAGTTCAGGTTGGGTGAGATCGAGAACCTGCCTGTTTCAAACGATGAGATGGATGTCATAATTTCTAATTGCGTCATTAATCTTTCGCCTGACAAAGGAAAAGTCTTTAAGGAAGCCTTTCGGGTATTGAAACCCGGCGGCGGCCTGATGGTTTCCGATCTCGTTTTGCTGAAACCCTTGCCAGAAATTGTCAGGCAGTCTGTTGAAGCATATGTCGGCTGCATTGCCGGAGCCGTAATGAAAGATGAGTATCTTGCAGCCATAACAGCTCCAGGTTTCCGTGATTTAAAAGTGGTCGGTGAAGATGTCTACCCCATCCAATTGGCCGTAAACGATCCGGTAGCCAAAGCAATTTACTCCGACACCGGCGTTATTTCAGATTATGAGAAAGACATATCGAGATCGGTTGCCAGTATTAAGATAAGTGCGGTGAAGCCGAGTTGACCAGTTAGTAGGAACGGAGAACCTTCGCCATTGAGGATTTCTACAGAATTGTCGCTAAATCTACGGGTGGGATAATCGGTGTTATCGGATTAGAGGCCTACGACGGTATTGGTTTGCTTCGCTCGTTGGCAGTGTTGCCCGAGGTTCGTGGGAAAGGGATCGGGAAGGAGCTTTGCTCAAGAGCAATCGCCCACGCTCACACGCAGAACATAAATGAACTCTTTCTTTTGACGACCACAGCTGACGGCTTTTTTGCGAAACGTGGGTTTCAAAAGGTTGGCAGAAGCCTTGCCCCCGCGCCTCTGCAAGCATCCGTCGAATTCAAAACCCTTTGTCCGGATTCAGCTATCTGCATGAGAATGCAACTGAGTGAACGGGCAATTTATTTCCCACGTGAAACCCTAACCCTAAAATCGGATGTCCCTGGCGCCAAAATGTGGGGCATCGCCATGGAGAAGACCTTACTGACCTTTTTCGAGGTTGCGCCTCACTGCCGATTCGATCTGCATAATCATGAAAGCGAACAGATTCCGATGGTTTTAGAAGGTGAATTGTTTTTTGAACTCGACAATGAGACGTTCTGTGTGAAAAAAGGTGAGGTCATTGCGATTCCATCAAACATATCACATGCCGTGTTTACGCGTGATAAACATGTAAAAGCCATTGATGCCTGGTCGCCGGTAATGCGGCAATATGTTAGGCCCAACCACGCACTGCAGGCAACACTTGTCACGCACAAACCGTGTGGCAAGCGCACCTGAGGTCAGGGAGACAGTAGCTTTTCTTACTCTCGCTCTCCCACCCATCAATGCACTCGATGAGAACGCTTTGCAGGATCTGATGAAAACCCTGGATGAAGTCGAAAATGGCAACTCTATTTCATCTGCTCCCGGCTATGCTCAATTGTTCTTTAAGAAACTCAAAGAAGTAACCGGAAATTCGTTATTTTGGGACCCGAATGCACCACTCCCGGACTCTTTAAGAGGAGCAGGTTATGGAGAATGAATGCGTCATTTTTTTGTGTACTGGCAATACCGCTCGAAGCCAGATGGCGGAAGCTTTCCTGCGAAAGTATGCCGGAAGCCATTTGATGGCTTATAGTGCGGGACTTAAGCCCGGCGCTATAAATCCTTATACCGAACGCGTGATGCGAGAAATCGGCGTCGATCTTTCAGGCCAACACTCAAAAAGCGTTAAAGAGCACCTCGGCAAGATGAGTTTCACCTATTTGAGCACGGTTTGTGCCAAAGCGGAAGCAAACTGCCCCACCACATTTCCCGGAATCGGCCAACGGTTGTCCTGGGCTTTTGATGATCCGGCGGCAGTCGAAGGATCGGAGGAAGAAAAGTTGCAGAAATTCCGTGAGGTGCGGGATCAAATTGAGAAGCGCATCAAGCTCTGGATCGAAGCATAGGGCATCTCTCAAGAATAATTTTATCAGAAAAGCGAGGCTATCATGACGGAATCAATTTCCAAGCGGCTCTCTTTCCTGGATCGTTTCCTGACGCTCTGGATATTTCTTGCCATGTTTATTGGAGTGGGTGGAGGCTATCTTTTCCCAAACATCAGGAACGTGATCAACTATTTCCAGGTGGGAACAACCAATATTCCCATCGCAATCGGCCTGATTCTCATGATGTATCCCCCTCTTGCAAAGGTGAAGTACGAGCAGTTGGGCCAGGTATTCCGAAATTTCAAGGTTTTGACTCTTTCGCTGGTCCAGAACTGGGTAATTGGCCCCATCCTGATGTTCTTCCTTGCCGTCACATTTCTTTCCGGCCATCACGAATACATGGTTGGCCTTATTCTCATCGGCCTTGCACGCTGCATTGCAATGGTGATCGTGTGGAATGACCTTGCGGCAGGTGACCGGGAGTATTGCGCAGGGCTGGTGGCGTTCAATTCAATTTTCCAGGTCCTCTTTTTTTCCGTATATGCTTACATCTTTATCACCCTGGCCCCTCGCTGGCTCGGTATGACCGGGGCGGTCGTCGATATCTCGATAAGGCAAATCGCAGAGAGTGTCTTCATCTATCTCGGGATTCCATTCATTGGCGGGATGATTTCCAGATTCGTAGGCCTGAAGATCAAAGGCCTAAAGTGGTACGAGGAAAAGTTCATCCCCAGGATAAACCCCATTACTCTCGTCGCCCTGCTTTTTACCATTCTGGTCATGTTCTCCCTTAAGGGAGAATACATCGTCCAGTTGCCTTTCGATGTCATTCGGGTAGCTATCCCGCTCTGCATTTACTTCATCATAATGTTTTTTGTTTCGTTCTTTCTTTCGATGAAAGTCGGAGCTACCTACGAGCAGTCCACGACCTTGAGCTTCACCGCTGCTTCGAACAACTTCGAGCTTGCGATTGCAGTGGCCGTAGCTGTCTTTGGCATCAATTCAGGGCAGGCTTTCGCTGCGGTCATCGGACCACTCGTGGAAGTTCCCGTTTTGATTTCCCTGGTTAATGTAGCCTTGTGGTTTAAGCGGAAATATTTTCCATATGCCATTGAGACCCCGACCGGCGTTTGTCACGTGACGTGTAAAATGTGAATACGAGGCTTAGGTGCCATAATGGCTGCGTTTTGTGTCGAAGGAGAATTTTATGCCCCACATCCTCATCATCGGAGGCAGTGATGCAGGGATTAGCGCTGCCCTTCGAGCCAGGGAACTCGATCCTGCAAGCGAAGTGACCATCGTGACTGCTGACCGGTATCCGAATTTCAGTATTTGCGGCCTTCCATTCTATTTGAGCGGCGAGGTTGATGACTGGCATACGCTTGCCCATAGGACTGTTTTAGAAATAGAAAATGAGGGTATTCACCTGCTCCTCGAACATTCAGTTTCATCTATCGATACTACAGCTAAAGTGGTGTCGCTTGGCAGCCGGCAAGGAAACGCACGGAATCTTCGGTATGATCGGCTAATTATTGCAACTGGCGCAGAATCGATTCGACCTCCGGTTGAAGGAATCAATCTGCCGGGGGTTTTTCTATTACGCTGGCTGGATGATGCCTTCGTCATGCAGCAGTATCTAGATGATAGACAGCCGCAATCGGCCATCATCGTAGGGGCCGGATATATCGGTATGGAAATGGCCGATGCGCTTACCTATCGGGGAATCGATGTCACCGTCGTGGAATTTGCTGAATCCGTGTTGACCACGGTCGATCCGGAATGCGGCGGAAAAGTCCGGAAGGAACTTGAAGCTCACGGCGTGAGGATTGCTACCGGGATTGCAGTCACGGGGATCGTGCAGTCAGAGGATAAACTAACCATTTTAGGTTCCAACAATTTTTCCGCTATCGGGGATATGGTTCTGGTGGCGGTCGGCGCCCGCCCGAACAGCAAACTCGCCCTTTCTGCGGGCGTTGCAATCGGAGTTAAGGGGACTATCAAGGTAGATCGTTTCATGCGCACCAATGCGCCGGATATCTTTGCCGCCGGAGATTGCGTGGAAACCTGGCATAGATTACTGGATCGCTACACCTATATGCCGCTCGGCACAACGGCTCACAAGCAGGGGCGAGTGGCGGGGGAAAATGCGGCGGGAGGTAATCGCAAGTTTCAAGGATCTCTTGGGACCCAGGCGGTGAAGATATTTGATAAGGTTGTCGCACGGACAGGGCTGCTCCATTCAGAAGCGGCCGCTGCCGGGTTTGACCCGGTTACGGTCGAGTTTGAGACATGGGACCATAAAGCTTACTATCCGGGCGCCGAGAAGCTATACATTCGTCTCACCGGCGACCGTGCCGGTAAAGAGTTGTTGGGGGTTCAGATGCTGGGACACAAGCACTCAGAGGTATCAAAGCGACTTGATGTCTTTGCGTCGGCGATATATAACCGCATGCGCATCGATGAGCTAAATGACCTTGATTTGAGCTACACGCCGCCA
>JBEKQE010000128.1:0-14832 GCA_049520035.1 Syntrophobacteraceae bacterium
CGACAGTTTCCGGGCTCATTTCTGCCTCCTTTTTCTGTTTCACTAGAAAAATCAGGCAGATAATTTACCCTCTATGCTCCTGGGTCAACCATCTTCTCGTTACGTACAGTACAACAAACTGTCTCATGTTGCACTTGCTTTCCCCCTGTTTTTGGGGTTACCCCAACAAAGGCCCCATGGCGCTTTACCGACTAAACCCCCGGACCCGATCGCTCTCTCGTTGCGGCGGCCCTTGGTTGCGGATAATAATTTATCCACTCAAAAGTGGTGAGGTGTTTCCGGTCGTCATTCTTCAAGCCGGCTGCACCGTGACGGACATGCGCCCCTGTTGCCCCTTGCTGCGCTGGGAGGCCGGTCTAACGGTCACATCCACGTCCTGACCAAGGATCGTTAGAAAATCCATCAAACGGCCCACGGACACCGACACGGGACGGCAGCGCATAAGCGCGGAGACTTGCGCCTGTGAGGCGCCGAGCAGTTTTGCGGCTTCGGCTTGGGTTACCCCCCGGTCTTTCAGAAGCCGGTAAATCTGGACCGTAAGCCTGGATTTAACAAGCTCCTGCTCGGAATTGGGAAAGCCAAGGTCGGCAAAAACATTGCCGCTGCTTTTTTCGTGATCTGTCGCCATGTCTAAGCCTCCTTGTTCTTGCCTGTGTAAAGGCTTTCGGCTCGCTTCAACCGCTCGCGGATCAAGTCCATGTCCTGCTTAGGTGTCGCTGTTCCGCGCTCGGCCTTTTTTTGAAACACGTGCAGCACATAAACCTTGGAAGCGAACCGGACGGTATAAAAGGCGCGGAACGTATCGCCCCTGTAATCCTCTATATAGATTTTTATATAGCGCTCAACAAGAAAACCCCTGCCTGCGCTGCCCCCTTAGGCATTCTTTTTCCTTTGTCAGCAATCAGTATATCTGATCGGAATCTTTCATATCCTCAAACGAATACGTCACCGAATTTATGAAATGGACTACTCAGGCTCCAGCAGGACACCAGGGAAAGATTCGGCCGGGGATGCACGGGGATGCCGGACAGGGCCCTTGCTTCGAGAGCTGAAGGCACTCTGTCGCATCTCCAGCTTGCGGCAACTCTTTGTCTTATCCAGCCTTTAGCATTGAAAACAGACACTGGACCAAGACTCACAGCCCCCCGTAGAACCGGCCGAATGCATGAGCGAGCAGTAACGACATGACCAGGATGCCTGCCCCGAGGACAAGGACGTGCCGGGTCTTGCGCAGTTCGAAGTTCCCGACCCGGCACACAAGCAGATAGCCGGCAGCAAGGTTGAAGAGGCCCCACAGGACATTGACCGTCGAGGACGACAACCCCTCCCCGGGCGGGGTCGCGAAGGGACTCTGGAAGGCATGGCCCGAGATCCCATTGCCGAGATGGGGCAGCACGTTCGCGAGGAAGGCGCCCCCGAAGAAGTACGCCAAGTAGTGATACCAGCGCATGATTGTCTCCATAAGGGTAAATCCTTAAATCTCTCATGTCCCCGACAGGGGGCTAGCCAGGTTAGAAACTCCACTCCTTCAGCCTCTTGAGCATCGGATAATTGGTGAGGTCGTGGTGGATGGGGGTTACGGAGATGTATCCCAATGCGAGTGCGCAGGAGTCCGCGTCGGGGTCTTCGTCCTGCTGGACAGATTCGTTTTTGAGCCAGTAGTAGACGTGATTTCGAGGATCTATCCGGCGATCGTACTTTTCCAGGCACTTGAGATTGCCCTGCCTGGTTACGCGTACTCCGCAAATTTTGTCCGCCGGCAGGTCCGGGATGTTGACATTGAGGCATACGCCGGGCGGCAGCCCCTCTTTTCCAACCAGGGCGACCAGTTTTGGAATGAATTCCGCTGCGGCGCTGAAACTGGCCGGCATAAAAGAATCGATTGAGACGGCTATCGACGGAATGCCGAGAACGGCCGCTTCGGTCGCCGCTGAAACAGTGCCCGAATAGATTACGTTTACTCCCACGTTCGCCCCCAGGTTGATTCCTGATACAACAATCTCCGGGGGCGCGTCCATCAGTTCGCCTATCGCTATTTTTACACAGTCGGCGGGCGTCCCCTTCAGGGCATACCCAAAAAAATGGCCGTTTCGGTTTACCATGTTGACGCGCAGAGGATCGAGCCAGGTAATCGCGTGCCCCACGGCGCTCTGTTCGGTTTCCGGAGCAACTATGGTTACTTCGTGCTCCACAGACAACGCCAGGAAGAGGACCTCTATTCCTTTCGAGAAAACTCCATCGTCGTTAGTCAGAAGAATCTTCATAATTCTCGAGTTCCGCCTTCGTTCTGAGTGCGTCCCTGGCAGATTCGATGCCGAGTTCCAGGGCTTTCCTGTTGAAATCTTCGGTCCCGCGGGGAATCAAGCTCATGACCGCCGCCTCCAGGCTGCTCAGGGAGACAGCCCCGGAAAGCGTCGCAAGCGCGCCAAGGGCTATAATGTTCGCCCCTGTTTCCTGGCCCAGCTTTTCGCGGGCTATCCGGGTAAAAGGAATCCCGATGGCCCGAGTAGTGGGAAGCTGCATGACGAATGTCGAATCAACTATAAGCATTCCTGCCGGTTTGAGGTCGAAAAAATAAGCGTCGCATGATTTCTGGTTCATAGCCAGCAGCAGGTCAGGTTTTATGGCCTTCGGATAGTCGATTTCCCGGTCGCTTATCACCACTTCCGCCTTGCTTGCCCCTCCACGAGCCTCCGGGCCGTAGCTCTGGGTTTGGCAGACGTATTTCCCGTCATGTATACCGGCCGCCTCGGCAAGGACGATTCCAGCGAAAATCAGACCCTGCCCTCCGGAGCCGCTCAGGCGTATTTCATATCTTACCATTGGGTTTCTCCCGTCCCGACACCATGGCCCGGGCCGCCTCGCGCACCTTGTCATACTCCTGGGTATAAACCGGCAGGTCCCGGTCGGCCAGAATACCGACAGTGAATTTTCCCCGGAGCTGTTCCTGCGTCATCTTCTTGGCTTTTTCCACCCGAACGGCGGCTTCCTTCTGCCATCGGAGCATTTCCACTGCGCCCCCCATGCGGTTTCTTCTTCCGAACTGGGTATGGCAGTGGCTTACTACCTCAACCACTGCGAACCCTCGCTTGAGGATCGCCTTACCTATCAGTTCATCCAGCATCGAAGCATAAAAGACCGTGCCCCTGGAAACCATGCCGGCCCCCGCCGTGACCGCCAGTTCGGCAATCGAAAAGGCATGTTCGATGTTTCCGTAAAGCGCAGTGGCAGCGAACGCTCCGTACGGGGTAGTCGGAGAATACTGCCCGCCGGTCATCCCGTAGATATTGTTGTTTACCACGATGGCGGTAAGGTCGAGATTGCGGCGAGCGGCATGGATGAAGTGATTGCCGCCGATTGCCGTAGCGTCCCCGTCGCCCATTATCACAATGACGTTGAGCCTGGGGTTGGCGAGCTTTATGCCGGTGGCGAATGTAAGAGCCCGTCCATGTGTCGTGTGCAGGGTGTTGAAATCGACATAAACGGATATCCTTCCCGAACATCCGATTCCAGAGACTATGACGATTTCGTCTTTTTCCAGCCCGGTACTGTCGATTGCCCGAATAAGGGAACCGAGCAGGATGCCGTTTCCGCATCCAGGGCACCAGACGTGAGGGAATTTCTTGTCGTGCCGCAGATATTTATGGACCAGCCTTGTAACTTCAGCCATAGGAGTTTCCAATTTTTAGTTTTTAGTTTTTAGTTTTGAGCTTTCAGTTTTTAGTTCGGTTATAGAAGCCCTATTTCACAATGTTTGCAAAAATGCCGTACTCTCACAAACTCCATTTCTTACTCAAAACTAAAAACTCAAAACTAAAAACTCCTCTCACATCCTGACCAACCTGGTCAGGATTTCGCCCGGGGTTATCAGATTGCCGTCTATGCGGTTCAGGGTCTCGATCCGGGTCGCTCCCTGGCTTATTCTCTTGACCTCTCGGGACATCTGCCCCATGTTGAGTTCCGGCACGAGCGCCACCCTGGCTCGCCGCAGCACCGGTTCAACCGCCTGTCTGGGAAAGGGCCAGAGCGTAATGAGTTGGATAAGCCCGGCCTTCACCCCACGTTCGCGAGCCTCCCTTACCGCCCGGCGCGCAGAACGCGACACTGAACCATATGCGATTACCAGCACCTCCGCATCCTCTGTCATTTCTTCCTCTATTTGCTGAATATCGAGGAGATGCAGAGTGATCTTTCTGAAAATACGACTCGAGAACGCCGTGATCTCGTCCCGGCGCTCGGTTGGAAATCCACGCACATCGTGAATGAGCCCGGTTACATGATACCGGTAACCGTCGCCGAAGACACTCATCGGCGGGACCCCGCGGCTGTTATCCTCGTAAGGTATGTACCAGTCGGGAGGCATATTTGGCCTTATGCGGTCGATCACCTCAACCTCTTCGGGATGGGGCAGGCAGATTTTTTCACGCGTGTGCGCTACAACCTCATCGGCCAGTAGGATTACCGGGGTGCGGTATTTTTCCGACAGGTTGAATGCCCGCACTGTAGTGGTGAAGCAATCCCGGGTCGTGGATGCGGCCAGAACTATTATCGGGTGGTCTCCGTGGGTTCCCCACCGCGCCTGCATCACGTCGCCCTGGCTGACTCTGGTGGGCAGCCCCGTGCTTGGACCTCCGCGCATCACGTTAACTATTACGCACGGGACCTCGGCCATGCAGGCAAATCCCAGGTTTTCCTGCATCAAAGAAAAGCCTGGGCCGCTCGTCGCGGTCATTGACTTCACCCCTGCAAGGGAGGCCCCGATAACCACACCCAGGCTTGCGATCTCATCCTCCATCTGGATGAAGGCGCCATCGACAGCGGGCAGCCTGTATGACATCGCCTCGCTGATTTCGGTGGCCGGCGTTATGGGATATCCGGCAAAGAAACGGCAGCCGGCGGCTAGCGCGCCCTCGACTATGGCCTCGTTGCCCTGGAGAAGAAGCTGGCGTCCGGGAGGTCTTTTTGTCATACATCCTCCGTCCCGGCTTTTTCATCTCTTTGGTGAACGCTTATGGCAAAATCCGGGCAGTGCAGCTCGCACCACCCGCACCCGGTGCACCGGTCTGAATCAACCTTGGTCGGGGCGCCATCATCGTCGAGCATAATGCATTCTCGCGGGCAGAACGCGGCGCAGATGCCGCAGGATTTGCACCAGTCGCGAAAGATATCTATCTCGAAGCGCTTGCTTTTCTTTGGTTTCGTGTTTCGGGCCGTAACCCGTTTCCCTTTTTCGGATTGGTTGGGGCCCCCGCTTTTGCGCCGCAGGGCCAAATTACCCTTCTGTTGATCGCTTTCCATATTGCCCTCGAAATATAAATACTTGTAAGGCCATATTTATAAACGATAATCGTTTTTTTGAATATATGAATTCAGACCCTGTTATTTGACTTTCCTTTTTGGAATCTCTATTTTAGGTGCGTCCCATATCTAACGTCCGCCTAACAGAAAGGGCAAGAGATGAAGGGTGCTCAAAGGTATTTGGTGGTCATTGCCGCAGTCCTTCTGCTTGCTTCCTGCGCTTCCGGCCCGCAGGTTATCCTGCTAAAACCACTCCCGGCCGGCGAGGTGAGGCTGACGGATATCCAGATGCCGGAATATGTGCTCGAAGATCTGGCTTATGACGTAATTCTGTCAATCGATTCCGAAGAAACGCCACAGATCGGGAGGGTTTGCTTCCGGTGGTTGACCGAGGAGATTTCCTCCTATTCGCCATCTCTTTACTGCTATGCGATGAGCGGAACTTTTGGCACGGGTGGCCCGTGCTCCCCATGGACCTCCACGCCAGCCCCCGGTTCCTCTCCGTTTTGCGCCAATACCTCAGACATCAATACCGACGTCCCTGGAAGACTGATTGTCAGAATTGTGCCTACCGGTCTCAAAACGAGCTACAACATGCTCGAAGGCCAGGTTGAGTATGTTTCGAACGGGAAGGTGCGCTTGACCAACGCGGTCAGGACAAAAGTGACAGTCGAAAAGTAGAAAATCCCGGCAGTCAGTCTTGAGGCAGGTATTTCTCAAGCTCCCTCCAATCCCATGGGAGACAGCTCTTCTCTTCTAACGCCGGCCAAGGCCAGGCGCAGGGAAGCGGGGACTCGAACCGGAGTTTTTCGCCTCGCACAGGGTGGTTTACTATAAGTTCTTTGGCAAAGAGCGCAATCTGTTTTTGCGGAAGCGGAGCGGGCGCGCCGTAGCGCAGGTCTCCCGCAACCGGGTGGCCTATGTGCGCGAACTGAGCGCGTATCTGATGCCGTCGCCCGGTCTGGAGCTTTATTCGTACAAAAGTGCGGCCGTGCGCGAAAGCCAGCACAGTGAAGGAGAGTCTCGCCTCCTGAGCGCCTGTGGTTTTCCCGGATACCACCAGGCTCGACCGGTTTTCCCTCCTTTCTATGAAATGGACGAGGCTGCCGGATTTTGTCTTTAATTCTCCCTCCAATACCGCTAGATAATATTTTTCCGCCGTCCCCGTGCGGAATTGCTCGCTGATCCTTGCGGCGGCCTTGGAAGTGCGGCAGAAAAGGATGACTCCGGCAACCGGCCTGTCAAGACGGTGAACCATCCCGAGAAAAACCCGGCCCGGCTTTTTATAGACATCCTTGAGCCAGAGCTTGCCGAGTTCGAGCAGTGAGATTTCTTCGGTTTCGTCGGCCTGAACCAGGAGACCTGCCGGCTTGTAGATAACCAGCAGGTGATTGTCCCGGTAGAAGATCGGCCACGATGGATGAAAGAAATAGTCGCCGTTCATAGCATTCTCGGCCTGTGTGTTCTTCGATGACTCCAGGGTGAAGAGCGAAAGGAGCCGGTTTGCCCGCAATGCCGCCACACAGCCACGGCGTTGAACCCGATGCCGGGCAGCTTTCAAAAATCCTGCGCGCCTCGGGTATTTCTTTGTCGCCCGCCCAGACAGGGCAGCTATGGAAATATCACCAGTTGCTGAGGCAATACAACAAGGAACTGAACCTCACCCGGATACGCAATTTTCAGAACATGGTCCGGAAGCTATATATCGATTCGATCATGCCCGGCCGTATCATAGGCCTGCCCTCGCCTCTCATGGACCTTGGCAGCGGCGCCGGGATGCCGGGAATACCTCTTAAAATTGCAAATCCCCAAATAGAGATCATCCTGGCCGAGAGCAGGCGCAACCGGGTCGAATTCATAGAAACAGTTCTCGGGGAACTGGGCCTAAAAAAGATAAGCATCCTGGGACACCGCGTGAGCGCCTCCACTGAGGCGCCCGTAAACGGCATAATAACCCGGGCCGTGGAAACGATTGCCAAGACTCTTCAAAGAATCGCCGGATCGCTTGACAAAGGCGGATTGGCGATTTTCATGAAAGGTCCGCAATGCGAAGAGGAAATAGAAGAGGCGCTCGATCGATTTGGCAGCCGTTTCCAGCTAATCGGAGACCATCATTACCGCTTGCCGAATTCCTCCGACGAACGCAGGCTGGTTGTATTCCAACGGCTGGATTCACCGCCCTGGGGCAGAAAGGCTGAGCTCGCAAAGGAAAATCTGGTGAAAATTATCGAGAGCGAAAACAATGAAACCTTCAGAAATCTGAAAAAACTCCTTGCGCCTCGAGGTATACGCAAGCAGCTACAGGCACTCGTTTTCGGACAAAAACAGGTATCCGAAATGCTTGCCCGGCTTCCCGAAAAGTGCGCCGCATGGATCGGTCGCGCAGACCGAAACCCGCCACCTGACGGTTCGCCCCGGCACATGATGTGGTACCAACTCGCTCCCCCTCTTTATGAAACGCTCGATCTTTTCGGGACTTCCTACCCGATAGTGCTCGTGAAGATCGAGGAGGTCCCGAAGTGGACGCCGTCCGAAGGCCTTTCCGAAGGGTGTACGCTTTTTGTGCCGTTTCAGGACCCGGAGAACGTGGGGGCTGTAATCAGGTCGGCCGTAGCGTTCGGCGCTGCTGAGATCGTACTGCTGGCCGAGGCGGCGAACCCCTTTCATCCAAAATCTGTAAGGGCATCGGGGGGAGCGGTCTTCAGGGCCAACCTGCTTGAAGGGCCTTCCATCCAGGATTTGCCGGACGACCTGCCGGTTGTGCCACTTTCAAAGGAGGGCAAAAGAATTTCGGATTTCAAATTTCCAGCAAAGTTTGGGCTGCTTCCAGGGATTGAAGGACCGGGGCTGCCGGACAGGTTCCGGAAGACAGCAGTTTCCATTCCCATTTCCAGGCAGGTGGAATCGCTAAACGCGGTAGTCGCCACCGCTGTGGCCCTGTTTGTGTGGGCTGAGCAACATAAGCCGCCGCTTTAGAGCGGAGACGCGGGGACGGGGGGACACGGAGACGCGGGGACGGGGGAAGACGGAGAGAAGGAGACACGGAGACGCGGGGACGGGGGAAGACGGAGAGAAGGAGACACGGAGACACGGAGACTCGGGGACGCGGGGACGGGGGGACGGGGGAAGACGGAGAGAAGGAGACGCGGAGAAAGAAGAAAGAGAAGGTCTTGCGCGAAGCTTCAGGCTATATGCCTCCGGTGATAGACAGGCCATGGAAGGGGTAGAGATTTGCCTGGTCACGAAGGGCCACAAAGAGAACCATTCCCCTGGAGGCGGCTGCAAGCGGAAACGATCAGGGAAACAACCGGTAGATGTCTTTTCGATGTATGATTCTTTAGATAAGGAGAATATTCCATGCCCGCGATCACGACCAAAGACGGCACGCATATCTATTACAAAGACTGGGGCAGCGGACAACCTGTGGTTTTCAGCCATGGCTGGCCGCTCCACGCGGATGCCTTTGAAGACCAGATGTTCTTTCTGGCCTCCCGCGGATACCGCTGCATCGCCCATGACCGCCGCGGCCACGGCCGCTCGAGCCAGCCATGGAACGGCAACGACATGGACACTTACGCCGACGACCTCGCGGCGCTCGTCGAAGCGCTCGATCTTAAGAACGCGATTCACGTCGGCCACTCCACGGGCGGTGGCGAAGTCGCCCGCTATATCGGCCGCCATGGCACGAAACGTGTGGCCAAGGCCGTGCTGATCGGCGCGGTGACGCCGCTGATGCTGAAGACGGCCACAAATCCCGGCGGCCTGTCGATCGAAGTCTTCGACCAGCTACGCGCCAATGTCCTTGCGGACCGCTCTCAGTTCTGGAAGGATCTCAGCATGCCGTTCTATGGCTATAACAGGCCGGGTGCAAAGATTTCGGAAGGCGTGCGCGAGTCATTCTGGCTCCAGGGGATGATGGCCGGCTTCCCTGCCTCGTACTTCTGCATCAAGGCGTTTTCCGAGACGGATCTGACCGGGGATCTCAGGAAAATGGACGTGCCGACCCTGATCCTGCACGGAGACGACGACCAGATTGTGCCGATCGGTGCCTCGGCGCTGCTTTCGTCCAAGATCGTCAAAGGCGCCACGCTGAAGGTCTACAAAGGCGCGCCGCATGGCATGTGCACGACGCTCAAGCACCAGGTCAACGAGGAGTTGCTCGGGTTCTTCAAGGCGTGAGCGATCAAGCGTCGGTGTGCCTGGTGGAGCACAGGCGCAGCCAAGTTGCAGCCTGGGCCGATTTGCAGTACTATACCAGCTTATTTCATCCGGAGCTTTTCTATGAACTCCTCGACTTCGAGCGCGCCCTTCTTGTAAAAGTTTTCCTCTTCGGGTTCGAGCTCTTTCAGGAGCCGCAGGAATTCCCCGGCATGTACCAGTTCCTCCTCTGAAATGTCCCGCAAGACCGCACTTGCCAGTTCATTGTCCGTAGATTCGGCGAGCTGCATGTAAAGTTGGACCGCCTCGTACTCGGCGGCAATCATTAAGCGGATGGCCCGCACCAGTTCCGTATTGGTAAGTTTTCTGCCGCTTGCCATTCCTGAAAAGGCTGTACCGAAATCGGGCATCTTTCCCCTCCTGTTAAGAAAATACCTGACCGAAATTCCGTAATTAAATCGCAAAAAAGACATAGAATGCAATAATGGATACTGATGGGTTTACCAAAATTCGCCCATATAATCCTGAATAATGCCTCAACTCAATCACCAACGGATGCTGAAGCGCATTTCGCACCGGATTTTACCCGAAAGACCTCTGGAACACCCGGAAGGCGCATTCAATTATCCCTGATCCCTCGCAAACACGCAAGTGGTACGCCAATGATGTCGGTTTTGCGCCCGGAAAGCCCACCCCGCCAAACGCGGATAGTGAGCAGTGAACAACAAAAAATAACTCCTCTTGGTTCTATCGCTACGCGAGGAGCAGTGAAAAACCCAACTTCTTCAACCACGGATGAAGGAGCGTAGCGGGGTGGATGGAGGAGCGTAGCGGGGTGGATTGTTCAACGAGAAAGAGAAACAAAGCAAATGATCGGATGCGCCTGGAAAGCCAGCTCTTCACACTTCACACTTCACACTTCACTCTTCACTCTTCACTCTTCACACTTCACTCTTCTCTTTTCACTCTTCCCGCTTCCCGTTTTACCCCTCACCCCTCACCCCTCATGCTGGGATGGTTGTGTGTCCTGAAATCGCAAAAACCGGTCCCGTTGACCTTCCTCTTGTGTTTTTGATTCGTATATGGGAAGGTTCTATGGCCTCGAAGGTGTCCTGGGAGTTTTTTAGGGTGTTGGAAGAACCCCGAATGCCCATCGAGATCCGTTGGTGGTCAGGTTGATGCATCATTCGGAATGACAATATCTGGCGTTTAAAACTCTTCGGAGGTGTCAATGCCTTCATCTCCACTCATGCTGAAAAGGCTGAAGCAGGCCCTCAACGCCCGGCGCGTCGCCGTGGTAGGAGCTTCGCAAGAACAACTTTCCGTCGGTATTGGCCCAATCCACAATCTTCTCGGCGCGTCCTTCCAGGGAGAGGTCATGCCCGTAAATCCCAAGTATAGAGAAATCTTCGGGCTGAAGTGCTATCCGACTCTTGAATCAATCGATCCGCCTCCCGATCTCGCCATTTTACTGTTGAACCAGCATATGGCTCTTGAGATGGCCGAAAGGGCGGCCAAAATCGGTATTCCCGCCGTGACCATAGTAGCGGGAGGATTCAGGGAAGTTGGCTCCGGCGGCAAGGCGCTCGACAAGCGGCTCTTGGAAGTGGCCACCCGATACGAAATGGGCGTGATTGGTCCCAATACCCTTGGTTTCTCATCCTTCCACCATGGGCTCCACTCCATTTTCTGGCACCTTGACGCCAAGCCGGGTCCGGTAGCGATTCTCTCGCAAAGTGGAGGAGTTGGAATTACAATGGGTAATGCTCTCCAAAGCCTGAATTGCGGACTAAGCCACTTTATCGGAGTTGGCAACCGAACTGTGCTGGATTTTGAGGATTATCTGGAGGTTTTGAAAGATGATCCGAATGCAGAGACCTTCCTGCTGTTTATAGAGGGAGTCGAGCATCCTCGAAATCTCTACGAAGCACTGAAGAAAACGGCGCTGCAAAAACCCATCGTAGTATACAAGGCAGGGAAGAACGAAGAAGTTTCAAAAGCTACGGCCACCCACACGGGAAGTCTCGCCGGAGAGTACCGGCTGTATCAGAGCATGTTCAAGCAGGCGGGCGCATTTGAGGCGCAAAGCGCTTTTGACGCCGCTGTAGCAGCGAAAGCCCTGAGCATGCTCAAGGCGCCTCGAAGTCCTCGTATGTGTGCGCTCACTTTCACTGCGGGCCCCGCCATCGTGGCCATGGACAAACTGCTGGGCGCAGGATGGGAGCTTCCGGACCTTTCTTCGGAAGCGAAAGCAAAGATCGGATCGATCATCGGCGAGCAGACCCCGGTCGATCTCCAAAACCCGGTAGACCTCACCGGACCAGGCTTTCAGCCCCAAATTTATGCCCGTGTGCTGGATACGGTTCTCCAGGAGGATTTCGACGCCTACCTTCTTGTCTGGAGCTATAATTCCCTCATTCGGTCGCCGATCATAGAGTTTGAATATCTGGCGAAAAAATACGCTGACAAGACAATGGTTTTTGTCTTCCTGGCCCACCAGATGGAGGCGGCGCCACATCTGGCAGCTCTCCATTCCAAAGGGATCTGCACATACTTGATGCCCGAGGACGGGGCCACGGCCCTGAACGCTTTACTTTTCCGCTATCATTTCCTGAAACGGGAGGGAGCCAGATGATCCTGCCCGAACACGAAGCGAATAGACTGCTTGCAGATGCCGGCGTCCCGATGATTCCAATGAGGGTAGTCAAATCCGCACAGGAAGCCAAAGCGGACGCCGGCGACCTGGGTTATCCCGTGGCCCTC
Organism: Syntrophobacteraceae bacterium; assembly: GCA_049520035.1. Classification (GTDB taxonomy): domain Bacteria; phylum Desulfobacterota; class Syntrophobacteria; order Syntrophobacterales; family Syntrophobacteraceae; genus SbD1. The sequence goes on from JBEKQE010000128.1 coordinate 12,220, forward strand.
AAACTTTCTTCCTCGCTATACTCGCACAAGACCGAAGTGGGCGGCGTTTTCTTGAATATGGAGAATGAAAGGGACGTGGAAAAGGCTTTTGAAAAACTTGATAAGCTGCGAGATGAGCTCGACAGGCAGGCCAGCATCATTCTGGAGCCTATGGCCCCCGCTGGGGCCGAGTTTTTCATCGGCTTTCAGCTCCATCCCCAGTTCGGACCCGTAATAAGCCTGGGCCTTGGCGGAGTTTTGATCGAGCTTATCCAGGATGTGACCTTTAGGCTGCTCCCGGCAGGAACTGTAGATTTCCGTGAAATGCTCGCCGAATTGAAGAGCTGGCCTAAATTGCAGAAAGGATTCCGCAACCTTCCCCCTGTCGATGGAGGACTTCTCATCAATTTGATGGAAAAAGCGGCTGACGTCGCCCTCTGCCGTCCGGAGATCGTGGAACTGGACCTCAATCCCGTCGTCGTGCGCTCCGATGGAGCCATAGTGGTTGATGCAAGGATTCTCCTGGAGTAGCACATTCTTAGAGGATTGCGAGGATTACCGTATCCGGACCCAATGCCGTTAACTTAAGGAGCGCCACGAAGCGCTGTGTAGCAACACGGTTTTTAAAATTCCAGCAGATTGAGAGGTATCTGCCAGGGTAATTGCCAGTTCACCCTGAAGCCTGACCGGCAGCAATTGCTGAAGCCCGGTGACAAAGGCCCATTAGGGTCGAGGCAGGGTGCAGGCCGCAGCATAAAGCGAATCCAGTTAAGCGTCGTAAGCGAAGTGAAGGAGAAGAGACATTCTTAAGTGTCGAATCCTGACATGTACCGTGGAGAAACTGGCGTGTGCGGCGGTACATCCTTCCGGCGTAATATGGAGCGGCATGTACTCAGGGAAGCACAGTGAACGTGGGAGAGCCTGTCTGTCGGGTGGTGGTGACACCCTGTGATTCCCTATAAGGCTTTGCCGAAGTGGAAATCATGGCAGGCAGGATGTCGGATGAGCCAATAGTACTGAGGATGGTGAAGACAGCATAACTTCACCGGAGGGAAGGGGCTCAGTTTGTCTTGTGCTTTTAGAGAAATGGCGGCGGAGATTGCCAAAATGGCCAGCACTCAGTTAAAGGTCCGCGCATTTCAAAGGAAGCTTTACCTTGCATCAAAGCAGAAAAAGGACTTTCGGTTTTACAGTCTCTACGACAAAGTCTGTCGGTTCGACATCCTGATGGAATCCTACAGGCAATGTCGGGCCAATGGAGGCAGTCCCGGATGTGATGGAGTAACGTTTTCAGACATTGAGGAAAAAGGCCTTCTACCCTGGCTTGAGGAAATATCCGAATCCTTGTGGAAGCGGCAATACAAGCCACAGGCGGTCAAGAGGGTATTCATAGCAAAGCCCGGACAACCCGGAAAGTTTCGCCCGCTTGGGATTCCGACAATCCGGGACCGAGTAGTGCCGGGGGCCTCCAAGATAGTGATTGAACCTATTTTCGAGGCAGACCTCAACGATGGCAGCTATGGATATCGACCCAAACGCGGCGCAGCTGACGCGGCAAAACGCATCGAGAGTTCAATAAGAGAAGGTTTTCGCTACGTTTACGATGCGGATATCAAGGGGTACTTTGACAACATTCCTCATGATAGGCTGATGGCGAAGATAGAACGGCGGATAAGTGATAAGAGCATGTTAGCACTTTTGCGCCAATTCCTTCGTGCACCGGTTCTTTTCACGGATGAAAATGGAGCTGTTACCATCACGAAACCGGAAATGGGAACCCCTCAGGGCGGGGTAATTTCACCACTTTTCGCTAATATCTACCTCAATGATTTCAGTAATCTGATCATGGCCAAGACGCCGTGTCGTATCATCTCCTATGCAGACGATTTTGTGATTCTGCACAGGCAGCCTTATACGGAAAGGCAGGTCCAGTGGTTCAAGGAGAAGCTGGCATCGCAGGGTCTTACCATTAACGAGGCCAAGACCCGTGTGGTAGATATGAGAACGCAAAAAGCCGAGTTTGACTTTCTCGGGTTCACTTTCAAAATGGTCGCCAGTCGCTGGTCTAAAAGTCGCACTTACCTTAGGGTGCAGCCGAGTAAGAAAAGCCAGGAAAGATTTAAGGCAGCCATACGGGATATTGTCAAGCATCGGACATCTCTCACTTTGAGCGAATTGATTGCCAAGGTGAATCCGATCGTTCGCGGCTGGCGGAATTACTTCAATTCCTGTGGGTATCCTAACCACATCTTTTTCAAGATGGGCTGGTTTGTTGTTGGGAGGTTTTATCGATGGGCCAAAAGGCTCAGTCAGCGTCGGAGCAAGTGTCTTACACCGGACCCTTTGAAGAAGCTCATGCAAGCTGGATTGGAGCTCTTCAGGCCGCCGCTGCTCAGCCCTGTGAAGGGTGCATAGTGAATGGACAAAACAGAGCCGGATGAGGGAAAACTTCATGTCCGGAATCGACGAGGGGAGGCAGGATAAGCCTAGCGAAGCCTGCTTCCTACTCTACCCGGACTTAAGCTGAGGAGGATCGTTTGGACCCATAAAAGGTTAGCCTAAGATGTTTGAAATTTCTTCGAAAAAAAGCAAAGATACTTAGCGCAACATAACAGCAAGCAAAAACTTCGTGTT
>JBEKQE010000129.1:0-14735 GCA_049520035.1 Syntrophobacteraceae bacterium
CCTTATCCCCAGAACCTTGTGCGCAATGAAGAGCCCATAAAACCTATAGGCGATAGCAAATGTGCACAATGAAACGAACACCAGCGTCAGAGCATTCATCTAAAAAGCCCTCCTTTCTTAGGCTTGTCACTGTTAAACCCAAATAAAGCGTGAATCCCTGTTTGAATATCCTTTCGTGCGAATATTTATTCAAATAACTACATGATATTTAACAAAAAAGCCCCCTTTTCAGGTAATATGCGTTTGCCCAACGACCCTGAAAAGGATGCGCCTGAAAAGTGAATGCGAATGTAGCACAAAAACAGCAAAAAGAACAGGATTTGGCCCCTCAAGAGCAATTCACCGGGAAGAATTTGAATTGAAACCGGGCCTTTTATAGCCACTCATCCCGTGCTCTCAAAATGGTTCTATCTGTCCCAAAACCAATGCGCCGTTTTCATTCCGGTTTACGGTTTCGTGGCGTCAGCCTTGCCGGTCTGGCTGCTCCTGGTTCCCCGCGATTACCTTAATTTTTTTCAGCGACGATACGTAGATACAGAATCGCCAATCGCCAGCGTAGCCAGGTCAAAAAATCCGGATCGGAAACCGCCGGCCACTCATCAGGTATTTCCGGATTTTTCTAATCCGGTGTTTCCGGATGGACCGACAGGACCGGGACTCATTGTTGCGTGTTTACGTGATTGAAATTAGGGTTTATACTGACTTCGGTTAAAGAGTCAAACCGGGATGCGGTTATTTTTGCTCAGGGGACTGGCATTTCACATCCCAACACCAAAGCGAGGGAGTTCAGATGGATTTGATGGTTTATCAGGTCATGGCCGGGCTGTTCTGCGTAACGGTCGTGTTTTCGGTCAGCTATTTCGTCGGATACCGCACGTACGGCCGAAAATTCAAAGCCCGGGCAGCCTGCGAGCGCGAGGAGATGCTCACTATCGAGCGGGCGCTCAAGACCTTTTGGGATAATGAGAAGCAGAAGCTCGAAGATGGCAAGGCGGAGCTCGAACAACGCATTCAGTTTCTTGAAAGCAAACTGGAACAGTACAGGAGAAAAGCAGCCGGAGTCGGGATGATGGGGCTGCGCAAAAACAAGCTCAGCGACATGCTGATCACGCTTCTTATCGAAAACGAGTCCCTGGAAGAAAAACTTTTCCTGCAGAACCTGAAGCTCAAACAGGAAAGGGACGAATTTCTGGAAAATGAACTCCGCAGCATCAGCTATAAACGTGTCCTGCTGTCGGAACTCCTGAGCCAGTCTGAAGTGCGGCGCGAAATGGAGAAGATCATAGGCGACAGGTCACGCCTCAAACGCCTGGAACTCCGGCAAAAAGACCTGGAGCCTCTTGACTACGTCCCGGCCGACGATGATGAAGACGAAGAAAAAGCCGCCCTGTCCTGACCCGCCCTCACCTGTTGGCTCCCACCTCGTAGGATAGACTTATATGCAACCCTTTGCTATGTGCTTAACACTTTGCGATATGCTTCGCGGAGCGCGGAAGGCGACCGCCGTACGGTCTATCGGCCTCGTTGGGGGTTCGCGGGGAGCCTTTGGCGGGATCGGCTTCTCCGCAACGGCAGATTAATTTATAATAACATCAATTGATTATGGCATTACAGCGCGTGCAGCGCACGAGGGAAACCGCGTTCAGAATGAAGCCTTTCGAGCTGAGAAGCCAGTTTGAGCCAACCGGGGACCAGCCTCAGGCCATAGAAAAGCTGGCTTCGAATATACTTGGCGGGGCGGAAGAACAGACCCTGCTCGGAGTAACCGGGTCCGGCAAGACTTTCACTATGGCTCACGTAATAGCGAGGTTACAGCGACCCAGTCTCGTCATAGCCCCCAACAAGACGCTGGGGGCACAGCTCTACGGTGAGTTCAAATCGTTTTTCCCCGAAAACGCGGTGGAATATTTTGTATCCTATTACGATTATTACCAGCCCGAAGCCTATATCCCTCAGACCGACACATATATCGCCAAAGACTCCTCGATCAACGAAACCATTGACAAGATGCGCCATTCGGCGACTCGCTCTCTCCTGGAGCGCCAGGACGTCATAATTGTGGCGAGCGTATCCTGCATATACGGCCTGGGTTCTCCGCAAAAATACCAGGAGATGCTGCTGCAGCTCAAAACAGGACAGGAAATTCCCAGAGAAGAGGTCCTGCGGAAGTTGGTGGACATCCAGTACGAGCGAAACGACTATGATTTTCATCGTGGGGTTTTCCGGGTAAGGGGAGACGTAATCGAGGTTTTTCCAGCCTATGAAGAGGACCGGGCGATACGCATAGAGTTTTTTGGGGACGAAGTCGATTCGATAAAGGAAATCGACCCGCTGACCGGAAGGACTTTCCGGCACATGGACAGAGCGGACATTTATCCCGGAACCCACTACGTCACCTCCCCGGATACCCTTGAGCGGGCGGTAAACTCAATCAAACGGGAGCTGTCCGAAAGGCTCGAGTTCTTATACCGGGAGGGCAAACTCCTGGAGGCGAAGCGCCTCGAGGAACGGACCGGGTTTGATCTCGAAATGCTCGTCGAACTCGGTTTCTGCCACGGAATCGAAAACTACTCCAGACACCTTGACGGCCGCGCGCCGGGCACACCCCCATACACTCTGCTCGACTATTTTCCGCAAGACTGGCTCCTGTTCATCGACGAAAGCCATATTTCCATTCCTCAGATTCGCGGCATGTACAATGGTGACAGAGCAAGGAAGGAAACTCTTGTCCGGTACGGGTTTCGGCTGCCCTCGGCGCTTGACAACAGGCCACTCAATTTCGATGAATTCGAAAACCGGGTAAAACAGGTTGTGTATGTCTCTGCAACCCCCGGTCCGTATGAGCTTGCCAATACGAGAGGGCGTATCATAGAGCAGATCATCAGGCCCACCGGCCTTGTTGACCCCCCCATCGAGGTGCGCCGCGCAGATTTCCAGGTTGACGATCTGATCGGCGAAATACGAAAGCAGGTGAAAGACGGCCATCGCGTTCTGGTTACCACTCTCACGAAGAGAATGGCCGAGGACCTCACCGAATATCTCGCCGAGCTTAACATCCGTGTCCGCTATATGCACTCGGACATCAACACCATCGAGCGGATCGAAACGGTGCGCGATCTGCGGCTTGGGAATTTCGACGTCCTGGTTGGAATAAACCTGCTGCGGGAAGGTCTGGATATCCCGGAAGTGTCGCTTGTAGCCGTTTTGGACGCGGACAACGAGGGTTTCCTCAGGTCGGACCGATCGCTTATCCAGACCGCCGGCCGCGCCTCACGCAATGTGATGGGAACCGTGATTCTCTATGCTAATAAAGTGACCGACTCAATGCGCCGCGCCATCCAGGAGACGGACAGGCGGCGAAAAAAGCAACTCGAATACAACGCCGCAAACAAGATCGTACCAAGGTCGGTGCAAAGAGATGTCGCTGACATTCTTGCGGAGTACCGTCTGAAGCCGTCTGACTCGGAATTTGTGTTCGAACCGCAGGCCGCGTTCGATCAGCCGGGCGGACTTGTCTCCCCCGAGGAGCACATCCAGGCTGTCGAGAAAGAAATGAAGGAAGCCGCCTCCCGCCTCGAATTCGAAAGGGCGGCTCTTCTGCGCGATCAAATCAGGAGGCTTCGCGAAAAGCAGTTGCTTTTGCAGTAAAGGACTGGTGAATGGGTGAATAGGTGAGTAGGTGAATAGAAAAAAACCGAAGCGTGGCCCCCTTTTGTTTGTTGCTGAGTGCAGAGACAAATGCTATCATTTTGATAGCACCATTAAGAGTAGATGAGGACACAAGGATGGCGCAAATTCTCATTCGAAATCTCGATGACGCCACCATCGAGCGGCTGAAGCTCCGCGCTGGACAGAACGGTCGCTCATTGCAGGCAGAGGTCAAAATGATTCTTGATCAGGCTGCGTATGTAGATTCACAAACCGCGCGCCTTGCGGTCGCCCGTATCCGTGAGAAGCTGAAAGCACGTCCCGCAAGCGACAGCATCGATCTTCTTCGCGAGGAGCGATACGGATGAGTATCTATGTTGTTGATGCAAGCGTTGCTGCAAAGTGGTTCTTCGCTGAGCCTCTTTCAGATGAGTCTACCCGCTTGCTCGATGCATCCTATGTGTTGCACGTCCCCGACTTATTCCTGATCGAGATTGACAGCGTTCTTTGCAAGAAGATCAGGCGGGGAGAAATCTCCGAGGGGGAGGCGCAGGAAATCCGTGGCGCGGTGGATATTTTTCCCTTACAGAGGCACCCGTTTCAATTTCTGACGGATTCTGCCTTCGAGCTTGCAGTTCAAACCCAGAGCAGCCCCTATGATTGTCTGTATTTGATCCTTGCAATTTCTCTAGGAGCACAGATGGTCACAGCCGACCGGCGCTTCTATGACAATATTTCCAGGAGTCAACTCGCATTCGGAAGCCTTTGCTGGGTTGAGGACCTTCCTCAATCCGGCCGCGAGACTTAAAAGCGCTGTTATATGAAGGAAGCCGCCTCCCGGCTCGAATTCGAAAGGGCGGCCGTTCTGCGCGATGAAGTCAAAAGGCTTCGCGAGAAGCAGCTTAAACTTTTGCAGTAAAGGACTGGTGAATGGGTGAACAGGTGAGTAGGTGAATAGAAAAAAACCGAAGCGTGGCCCCCTTTTGTTCAAATTTCCCAAAGACCGTGAAATCTCGATCGGCGCTATTCGGTTTTCAAAGATCCCGGGGGAAGCGAGCGCAACCCATTGATTTCATAGGCAGTTGAGGAGTTTCGCTGCAAATAGAGCGGAAATTCAGCCGCCGGTTCACTAAGCCAATAATTCCGCTTGGTTCTATCGCTTCGCGACGAACAGTTAAGAATAATTCCTCTTGGTTCTATCGCCACGCGACGAGCAGGAAAAAATAATTCCTCTTGGTTCTATCGCTTCGCGACGAGCAGTGATAAAGGCAGTGAGCAGTGGTCAGTGAACAGTGAAAAAAAGTTCCTCAAGCCTCAGGTCCCGCTATTCATCGAGCGTAATTGTAACATGAAAAGATTTAGGGCTGCGAAACGGCAACGAGAAGCGGCAATAGAAGCGGCAATAGAAGCGGCAACCGGAAACGGCAACCGGAAACGACAAAAGGTAGAAAAATGAAAAAAAAGAAAAAGCTGGGGGTGAACAGGTAAAAGGGCATTGGCATCGTAGCGACCCAGCCTGTTAACTACGATAAGCGATGAGTGTCTATGGGGCCAGGTGGGCTTTGCGCCCTGCGAAATGGGGCGCTCGTCTTTTCAAGCGCAGGAACTGCTGCGCCTTAAGGTCAGAATAGGCAGCGAGGATCAAAGGGGGAAGGTCTTCATCCGATGGAGTTCTCTAACCTTACAGGTTGGAATAGGCGGCCTGCACAGCAAAGCCGATGCCAGAAGTCAACATGTCCAGGCGTTATGCGTTATGCTTCCGCCGGCATCTTCGATTCAACATTCCGGCAAGGAGTGTGGACTTCCGCTAGCCTTTGATGGCGACTGTTTAAAGGAATTTGTTACGTACAGGGACAATTAACGATAGACTCAGGGATAACATTAACGTTTACGACCCAATCGGCTTCATTAAGGAGGTCTTCTCATGATGACCGACACAGAAATCAGGTTGAAAGGGCTTGAAATCCTTGCCAGGCACCTCGGTGATGTCGAAGCGGAGCGGTTTATCGCCCATATTCAGCGGGAACCGTTTGATTACACGAAGTGGCGTCAAGGTCTGGACGAGGATCTATCCATAGAAGAAATCAGCAAGAAAGCCATGGCTCTGAGGACGAAACCTGGCGAACATGGCGCTTAAATGGTCGGAGTTCACCCTGAACTTCTTCGGGTCCGATTGGGAAGCTCGGAAGCGGTACCGGGATTCGTGGAGGGAGTAGTCAGGAGAGGGTCTCCAAGCGCATTCGAGAAAGTGACTGCATCGACAATCCTTGGGTGTGAGTATTTTGTGGAGTGGGAGCGGAATATTTCCTCACCAGATGGTCGCCGTTAAAGGGACCATTCCCAAGCTAAAAAGAGCATTTTAAGGCTGAAAAGTGGCCGATTATTACCACTCTGCCCTTGGCCAGCAAGCTTTTAACGTGGTCCGACCCCGACGAGCCACGAGAGACTTTTAGCTTGGTCCGACCCCGACGAGCATGATCCCGTCGGCCTTCACATGCCGTGCTGGATATGGTAAACATATAGATAAACCGGGGTCTGATTCCCAGTTCTGTATCCGATAACCCAGTGAAGAACTCAATCAGGAATAAGAAGTGTTCACATTTCAGTTTGCATTCCAATCTTTCGATTCGAACGAACAGGACATTATACGTCGTCGGTTGACATCCCTTTCGCTTGCTTCTGCCATCGGAAGGCAGGTTGAACAAAATATCTGGAACGAATCGAAACTTCCAGTTTCGTGCGCAACGGAGATCCTCCGCGAAATCCTTAATACCCTCGACGATCATCGCGCTACAAAAGATGCTTTCATTTTTATTTGTCAGAGGCATATACTTAAGGGACCCTTAATAGGGGGCGTCAGACCGGGGTTGCTTGGCCGTGCTATCATAGCCGATGATTTCTACGACTTAATCTATACATCTCGACGGAATGCATTCAGTACTCTGGATCGAGCTAAAGCGTGGGTGAGACAAATGTTGCATCTTAGCGCTCGGCAGACCGCATACAGGATGAGGAGAACCGCATTGGGTAAGTATGTCATGTGGGCAACTTACTGCAGGAGCAACCCGTATCTAAACCCATTTGAACTCCTCGGAGGAACCGCGAATGAATTGCATGACAGCCTCGGACTGAACCCAGCAGACAGGGGGAAACCGATTTTGCTTTTCGTTTATGAGCCTCCGACCGATCTTGATCTCAGGTATCCAACGGTGGCAGACGCTCAGTGGTACCATCAATTCCGCCCGGTTCCGAATGATCCGACGGTTGACTCGGGGCTAACCCTGCCCCTCAGAGCGGAGTTAGTGTGCCAGCCAGAGGTTGTCCATGAGCCGATAATGGGTGACACCATAAGAAAAGAGATCAAGGAGATATTTTGAGCCAGCATTTTGTCAAATGTCATATTGCCCCGCAAGACGGCAGGGAAGATAGCTACTTGAAGGATGTTATACTGCACCTCAGTGGTCTCTCATACGATCAGATGGAGGAGTGGCTCAGAGCCGTGCTTCGCGGCAGTGATACACTCATTCCGGATCGTGGCGAGATTTCCCGCGCGAGACTGGTAGACTCTATATATCCCCTCCTTCCCCGTACAGTGAAGGAAGACCTGCTCAAAGCGTCAAACGGACTTCTGAGAGATCTGCTCCAGAATGGAGTGTGGACAGATGTCGCCGCAGATGAGCTTTTGCTGCTAATCCAGTATCTTGCGCCGGATGATTCATGCGGGATCCTTGAAGCAGTAGCAAAAGGAGAATTATTCCGGAACCTCGGAGAGCATCTCCGCTTCAGTCTGATTCAGACGCTTTTATCGCTTGGCATAAATATGCCTCCAGACTTCTGGTACTGTCTTCTGGCAGAGGATCCAAGCAGATTCGGCGGGCTAGTATTTGATGGGCTATCAAGGATAGCTCTCGACCTAGCCATTCAGATTCTGCCTTCACTGCCGGATGATGATGAAGTGGCAGAGCTTATCGGGTGCGCTCTTCCCGGTCTTGTCAAAGAAACTGGACCGGGTGGCCTAAGGCGCGTTGGAGAGCTTATTTCCGCAATATTATTGCAAATTCCCTCTGCCGTCCGGCGCGAGATTCAAGAGTATTTTGTTTTGGAGGGCTTCCCTCTGGGGCCTTCCGGCCAACATTTTTGCACAATCACTCATGAAGATCTTGAGAAGGCCCTTTGGACGTTAAGCCCTTATGCATATGTATGCAATAGCCAACCCATTCCTGCCCCGCTTTGAAAAAGGGGGACCAGACAAACATGACTAGTACACTCAGCACCCTGCCTTTTGTGACGTTCTACTCATTTAAGGGTGGAGTCGGACGAACCATGGCCCTGCTCAATGTAGCCTGTATCCTGGCCGGTCGAGGCAGACGTGTTCTTGCGATTGACCTAGATCTCGAAGCACCGGGGCTTACTTACCTGGCTGGCCGCGAGCAGAAAAGTATTTTTGAAACGCCGGGATTTGTTGATCTCGTGTATGATTTACTCGTCAAAGGCCAGGGTGCTCCAATTGCTGATCCTAAGAGACCTCAAGCATTTACGCAATACACCTGCCAGGTCCCAATCCCTCACCACGCTATCCAGGCTCCGGGCGGAGAATTGCACATCATGCCCGCTGGTCGCATAGATCAGGACTACGAAGACAAACTTCTAAAGATCGATTTGGGGGGGCTGTATGGTGAAGGCAAAGGAAAGCCGATCCTCGAGCACATCCGGAACGTCATTGCCCAGTCTGGTCGCTTTGATTATGTCCTGCTTGATTCCCGTACTGGGTTCTCCGACGAAGCTGGCATTTGCATCAGGGACCTTGGAGACAGACTAGTGTTACTGTTAGGCCTGAACCGCCAAAACGTGTCAGGTACTGCAAGGTTCCTTCGCAGACTCAGACAACGTCAAGTGCTACCTGCAGCCATTGCATTTGTGGCTAGCCCAGTGCCGATAGGCGAAGATGAGTTACGTACCGAGCGTCTAGAAATTGCAGAGAAAGAGCTCACGAGTGCTTGGGGGGAGACCGTGAGCCTTGACATACGCATTCCCTATCACCCACGTTTGGCCCTAGACGAAGATCCCCTCGTTTTTCGCTGGTCCGACACGGTACTCTATCCTGCCTACGAGAAGCTGGAAGAGGTCGTCAGAGGATTTGCCGACGATGTGGCGGATGTCTGGCTCAAAAAAGTCCATGCTTCTATAGCGGACGGCAAGCACGACATAGCTTTGCAGGGACTGGCTGAGATCAAAAGATTTAACGCCCAGTTTGGCGAGCTCGCCTTGCGAGCAATCACGGGAGGTCATATTGGAAATGTCAGGTTTGATCCCTACTTCGTTGAGCTCTACAACGAATATGGCCAGCAGCCGGACGTTAAGCAGGTCTATGGGGAACATTTAGTTAAGAGCAACCGGATTGAGGAAGGGGTGGCAATTTTGCGGGAAGCGCTGTCTCATTTTGGAGAAATCGATAGAGACAAGTTGCTCGCCTGTCACCGTATCATCGGAGAGGCACTCGCCAATACCAGTGGTAAAGCAGCTGAAGCATTGGATCACCTTGAATCAGCCTTGGCTCAAAGTCGAAAAATTGGTCCCACCAAAGTGACAGTCACTATCCTCAAAAGTTTGGCCAGCCTCCGACTTAGATTGAACGACGAAAAAGGCTGTTTGGAGAATCTCCAAGAAGCATCGCGAATCTTGAAAGACTCGGAGGTCGACCCCATCGAATTTGCCGGTCTCCAATGCGCCATGTCTGAAATATTTGAAAAAAGGCGGGATTATAGGAATGCAATCCGTATTCTTGAAGATGCCACTCGTTACTTTATTGAGATGGGAGAGTTAGGCCGTCATGGCCTAGTAATTGTCAGGCAGACCTTGGGGGAGGTCTACCGCAAATTGGGAGACAATGAACTAGCGCTTGGTGTGCTGCAGGACAACTTAATTTTACAAGAGGAACTCGGTGATCGCGCGGGAGCGGTTGCTACTAAGCATTCCATTAATGAGATTGACCCGATGCGTGGAGAGCGCCAGCGGGCACTGACCAACCTTGAGGAAAGTCTCAGGGAATCGAAAGAACACGGTGATCGCCATGACGCAGTCGTTGGCCGGCACTCCATAGCTGAAATTCACATGGAGCGTGGGGACTACAAGGCTGCTCTGAGTTTTCTTGAGGAAGATCTAGAGGAATCCAAGAAATACCGTGATCGCTTTCAAACGGTCGCTACCCAACGCTCCATAGCTGAAATTCACATGAAGCGAGGGGAATACCAAGCTGCTCTGGCTATTTATGAGGAGAGTCTAAAGTTATTGAGGGAATCCGGTGATCGCCGTGAGGTGGCTGTCACCTATCACTCCATTGCTGAAATTTACAGGTTTCGAGGGGAATACCAAAAAGCCATGGCTCTCTATGAGGAGAGTCTAAAGGTATTGAAAGAACTCGATGATAGTCACGGAGCGATTGTTACCCGGGACTCCATTGCTACAATTAAAATGATTCGTGGAGACTACCAGGAGGCTATGGCTCTCTATGAGGAGAGTCTAAAGGTATTGAAAGAACTCCATGATAGTCACGGGGCGACTCTTACCCAGGACTCCATTGCTACAATTAAAATGATTCGTGGAGATTACCAGGGGGCTATGGCTCTCTATGAGGAGAGTCTGAAGGTAAAGCAAGAATTCGGAGATCGGCGTGGAGCGGCCCTTACCCAACGCTCCATCGCTGAAATTCGCAGGATTCGTGGGGACTACCAGGGGGCTATGGCTCTCTATGAGGAGAGTCTGAAGGCATTGAGGGAATCCGGCGATCTCCATGAGGCGGCTGTTACCCAACACTCCATCGCTGAAATTTTCAGGTTGCGGGGAGAATACCAAAAGGCTCTGTCTCTCTTTGAGGAGAGTCTAAAGGTGAAGAAAGAATTCGGAGATCGGCGTGGAGCGGCCCTTACCCAACGCTCCATCGCTGAAATTCGCAGGATTCGTGGGGACTACCAGGGGGCTATGGCTCTCCTTGAGGAGAGCCTTATTGTATTACTGGAACTCAGTGATCGTCGTGGTTCGGCCCTTACCAACCGCTCCATTGCTGAAATTCACAGGTTGCGGGGGGAATACCAGAAAGCTATGGCTCTCTATGAGGAGAGTCTGAAGGTATTGAAGAACCTCGGTGATCGCCGTGAGGCAGCTGTTACCCAGAACTCCATTGCTAAAATTCACAGGATGCGGGGAAACTACAAGAAGGCTCTGGCTCTCCTTGAGGAGAGTCTCAATGTGTTGCAGAAGCTGGGGGATGCTCAAGGGACGGCAGTGAATCAGGGGTGCTTAGCCTTTACCATGGTATTGACTGGCCGAGAGGTGGACAGGAATATCTTCCTCATTCGAAACGCCATTTCTTCCTTGGCTAGTCTGCGTTCTTCGGACCCACTCGCCTGCCTACATAAATGCCTTGTTCAGGCCCTTTCAAATCAAGGACCCTCTGAGTTGTTCAAGCAGGCTCTGAGAGAGGCAGAACGCCTGACTGCTGCCTTGGGAGCCAAGCACTACGGTTCGGATATTGCGGTCATTCGTGCCCATCACCTGCAAGAACTTAATCAAGTCGACCTGGAAAGTGTTAGAGAATCTCTTTCGTTTTATCAGAGTCAGAATATCCTTACACCGGAAGTTAGAATCGCTAAAGAACTCTTGCAGCTCCACGGTGATGGCGAGGGATGCGAAAGTCCGTGATCTTTCCGAATAAGTGAAGAATGTGAAGAATGGGGTCACACCTACACTCTGGACAAAGTCGGGCAGAACAGTCGGGTTGCGGAAGAGATCAAGCCGATGTAACCTGTGCCAAGCCTGTTGAAATGGTTGAGTTGGAACTTGGGGTGTGAAGAGTGTAGGTTTGACCCCACAATTTTCACCCAATTTTCACTGCACGAAATGATGGTGGTGGCTGCTTTTATCTATGTTTTTTGTGGGCTATCGCCATGCCAAGCCGCAAAAGTCGCCAATAGCCAGATCAAAACCATTCAGGCTGACAAACGTTCAAGAAACTCACTCGGCTTTTCCGTTGCTCAGCGGATGGTTTTCAACAAAAAATTTAAACACGTTCATGTCTTTTATTTTGATTGATTCTGAAAAAAATAGTAATTAAATTCTGGTAACCCAATGTTGACCAATGCGACTTTCCACTTGCGAACCCGTTCAATCGGGATGTTATTGTCAGAAGGGATCTGACGGTGAATACCGCAGAAAACCAGAACCAAACACGCCCTGCAACAGAAGCTGCATACATTAAGTGGGCGAAGGACAACTTGAGCGTAGACTTCGATGATCAAGCTGCGGGCTTTTATAGAATGCAAGTTTCAACTGCGCTCTTGACAATAGGGCAGCATCCTTTCTTCAATGGACTTGAATCTTTTTTACATCATTGCGACGAAGAATACCACCACACGACATCTTCTGTGCTATTTATGTCGAATATGTCTGTTAACCTTAACACCAAGCCATTTGGATCAGCAGTTAATAAGACCTTTAGAATGAATATTGTATGGAATAAGAACTTTCCAGAAAAGCCACGTCATCACGGTTGGGTTACTCCACAAAACTGGCTGGGTAAAATCAACGATATAGTCAGAGGACGAATTGTTTGTAAATATATAGATGCACCTAAGTTTCTAGCTGAAAAACTTAACACCTACGCACAAGGAATGAACTTACAAAGCCGTTATAGGAGTGAAGAGAGAGATGAAGGCTATTATGCTTTTCATTTTCATGTTAAAATACCAACACCTATTAATTTATGGGATTCCACTAGGTTAGTCGAATCTATGATCGACATGGATGTCGAGATCCAGATAACTACTCAGCTTCAAGAAGTCCTTTATCAGATTACGCATCAGTTTTACGCAGGTAGGAAAAGTGAAGTATTTCATGATCGATCAGCGTGGAAATGGGAGATATCATCCAACCGCTTCAAGGCAGGGTACATGAGCCATACCTTACACCTACTTGAGGCAATTATACTGCAACTGAGAGATGAAGCTGCGCCACCAGAAATAATCGATCTGGAGAGTACGAATGGATAATAAGGAAATTATAGCGCCTACCCCTGAAGTTCAGCATCTGCCGACAATATTTCGAAGGATAAGCAATGGCGATATTAGGTTGCCAGCTTTTCAGCGTGGATTTGTTTGGCTGGAGTCTCAGGTGATCGAATTGCTTGAGAGCGTGTATAAAGGGTATCCAATTGGGAGTGTCTTGCTGTGGAGAGTGGAGAAACCTGTTTTCCAGATCGAAGCCGAGAAGACAAACCCATTTCCTGTGTTAGATGAACGCTATCCCATAAGCTTTATCCTCGATGGCATGCAAAGACTCTCAACGCTATACGGTGTCTTCCATTATGATTTTGAAACTACTCCTGATATGTTTAATGTAATATTCGATCTACGAGACAGAGTCTTTCTACATTATGATTCAGAGAACCTTCCTGATACTTATCTCCACTTGTCTGCTCTGTCCTCTCCCAAGAAGCTGCTTGATGCTCAAAGGCGATTTCTAGATAAAAGCGACTCTGAGAAGCTGCTTGATGAATCTGTCAAGCTCCAGACTATTTTTCAGGAGTATCTTTTGCCAACTGTGACCATCTCAGGACGAAATATTGAGGAAGTTGTTGATATTTTTAAACGAATAAACAGTACAGGAACGTCACTTGGTGCTGTCGATTTCATGAGAGCTCTTACATGGTCAACAGAATTTGATTTGAACGAACAGATCCGCTCCATGCAGGAAACAGTTCAACAAGATGGATTTGAGCTCGATGATGAAACGCTAGTTAAGGTTCTTGCCGTTGTCCTCGGCAGAGCACCAATTGCGGCTGACATGATGACTTTGAAGACGTGCGATGCCTCTGAATTGCGGAAGGCTGTTAGCCGATCTAAAGAAGTATTGAAGTTGTCTATCGCTTTTTTGAAAGAGGAATTCTGTATACTGTCCGGCGATTTTATCCCCTATGAAGGGCAGTTACTTGCCTTGACAAAATTATTTATCGTGAACGATAATCCAGATGCAACCATTCGGTCAGCATTCAGAAGCTGGTTCTGGAATACCAGCTTCAGTGAAGCGTTGCGAGGTAAGCCAGACCACTACGTTGCTCGAACACTTAATGCCGTCACTAGACTTGCCGCTGGTCAGGTTAGTGCTCTTGACAGTAGATCTGCTCTTACCGCAGAAGACTTGATTGATCGGAGATTTATTAAGGGAAAAGCACTATCAGCAGCAGTAGCATCAATGTTTGCTGTAAGAAATGCACGCAGTCTAATTTCAGGGGATATTATAGATCCAGACCTGTTCATGAGAGAATTTTCTGCCGAAAATTATGATGTATTTTATCCCCTTCCAATTATGAGAGAAATAATAAACCCAAGGATGACTTCTGCTAGAAGCCTAGCTAATATGGTACTTTTGGCAGAATCTGACCGAAAAGTATTTAAGTCTTTATCCACTGACGGGATTATAAAATATGTGAGAGATACATTTCGAGATGAAAGCGAAGCAGTATTGGAGTCACAATTTATCAGCTCAAGTGCTGGAGATGCAGCAATGAAAGGATTCCCTAAAACTTTCATTCGAGAACGTGCTGTCGAAATGTACCGATTTGCCAAGGATCTTTCGGGGAGAAAAAGTTGACCAGTTTACTACATACGCAGTAGGCAACTTACTTGGGTGAATATCTGTGAGGATGCCGAAGATCTCGATTGTTTTCTTAACGTATCTTCCTCCTCATGAGCTCTGCTCAGTGCGGTACAAAAAACCTCATCTCACTGATCGGTCATTTAGCAGGAATTGAGGAACCGATGTGTAATCCGTAAAGCGTGTGTAGGATTGCAAAAACCAGCAGAAAAGCGTATGGAATGCCATGACCTTGGATGCTGTCTGCTCAACTTTCATAAGACGTTTGTAGTCGCTGGTTTTCAATATGTCCCATTCCCGTTTAAGACACTGATACGGCTGAGTTCGCTACTCTAAATTGGCCCACTTCGATATTTTCATTTGGCCCACCTTGACAACCGAAACCGTGTAGCCTGATCGAGTCACTTTTGATCGAGGAGGAGGCACGGTTGGAGAGGAGA
>JBEKQE010000130.1:0-21252 GCA_049520035.1 Syntrophobacteraceae bacterium
TAGTTAACTCAAAACCAACCACCATCAACTCTTGAGTTTTTGTTCTCAGTTAACTAAAAACTAACAACTAACAACTAAAAACTGCCCTTCAATGCCTTCACGCCCGCTTTTCTGGCTCACGGTTTGCTTTATGCTGGGGATTTCGGCGGATCGCCTGATTGGGGAGAGACCGCCCGTCCAAACGCACTGGTTCGCCCTGGCCGCCATCATCCTTATAGCGGCCATGGTTATATCCTTGTGGCCGCGCAAACGCAACGGAGGACGGAGGACGGAGGACGGAGGACGGAAGGCGGGGGCCGTTGACCCATTCACGATTCACGATTCACCATTCACCATTCACCATTCACTATTCACCAGTTTTGCCGTTCCCGCGCTGCTGTTCGTCATCTTCGGTGTGTGGGCGTCAAAAGCCGCCGCCCCGCAGTTTCCCCGGGGCCTCCAGCCATTTCTCAGCGGTCAGACCTCATCTTATATCGCCGAAGTCTCGGCCCCGCCTGAATATTATCCGGACAAAATCCGAACCCCTCTCCGCCTCCTGCGGGCAATAGCCGGAGACAGGCAAACTCCTTTGGACGGGGGGGTGCTGCTGAGCATTCCGAGAAAGGACCCCACAAATCCCACCGCCTTTTTTCTCCCCGGCGACCGCGTGCTCTTTCGGACCGCTCTCAAGCGCTTCCGCAGCTTCAGAAATCCCGGCGGCTTCGATTACGTGCATTATGAGGCCGGAAAAGGTCTCTATGCCCAGTGTTTTTTGAAGGACGAACGGCTCTTGATAAAGATCGCGCCCGGATCGGCAATCTCGCAAGGCGATCCAGGGGATGTTGGATGGACTTCCGTCCTCAGTCTTCCGTCTTCCGTCCTCTGTTCGCTAAGAGGCCGAATCGATCTCTTCCGGCAAAAGACGCTTCTGTGGGCCCAAAGATCGATGGACCCGGCGCCGGCGGCCTTTTATGCGGCGATGATACTCGGGTACAAATTGTTGTTGGACAAGACTTGGCAGGACCATATCCATCAAACGGGCCTGAACCACCTGCTTTCGGTTTCGGGTCTCCACATCGGAATGGTCGCCATGTTCGTCTTCTGGCTCGTTCGCCTTGCGGTTCGTTTTTTGTTCCCATCAATTCTTAACAGAGTGAGTGATAAGCATATAGCCCTTTGGCCCGCTCTTGCCGTCGCTGTCTTCTACGCGTTCCTTGCCGGATTTGGGGCGCCCACGATCTGGAGATCCATTCTGACCCTGGCCGTGTTTTTCGGGGCCGGCTTCTGGTACCGCAAGGCCGACTCTTTGACCCTCCTGGCCTTTGCCGCCCTGTTCATACTGGTCCTGGACCCCAAAAACCTCTGGCTGATCCCCTTCCAACTGACGTTTGCATGTGTTTTTGCAATCATAGTCATCTATCCCCGATTTCGTAGAATCAGGCTTTACAGGATATTTCCGGCCCTCGAACGCTACAGAGTTACGGGCAGGATAATATCCCAGTTCGAAGATGCTTTCTGGGTTTCGATAGCAATCAATATCCTTCTGATTCCGCTGATAATTTTCTATTTCGACGGGTTTGCCCTGGCAGGATTTTTCGCCAATGTCCTGCTGATACCCTATATGGGGTTCGTGGTTCTGCCCCTGGGGCTTTTGAGCGTGCTCCTGTTCGCGTTCAGCCAAACCCTGGCCTATCCGGTTATCTATATCGAAAACTACCTTCTTTGGGGCTGTCTGCGGCTGATAGAATGGTTCTCGGCGTTTTCCTGGAGCTATTTCTGGACCGGCAGCATTTCGCCCGTGTGGCTCTTTGTGGTTTACGCGTCTATAGGCCTTTTGTTTGCCCCTTTTCCCAGAAAGATTAAGATTGCCGGTCTTAGCGCCATAGCTGTGCTTATGTGCGGCGGCCTGGCGCTGAGCAACCACGCCGGGGCCAACTATACAGGCCAATTGAGGGTGGACGTTATCGACGTGGGGCAGGGGTCATCGGCCCTTGTAAGGTTCCCCACAGGTGAGACTATGCTCGTGGACGGCGGAGGGATTCCCGATGATTCATACGATATCGGCCGCGGGGTCCTCGCTCCGTTTCTGTGGTACGAGGGAATCCGCAGGCTGAACTACGTGGCCCTCTCGCACTATCACCCCGACCATGCGCTTGGGCTGCGCTTCATCCTTCGCAATTTCGACGTGGGGTCCTTTTGGACCAGTGGAATCACCGGGGATGACCCTGCGGCCGGGGAAATTCATCGCTGCCTCGATGAGATCGCGTTGAAGCGAGGGATCAAGGTTCGGACATTTCCCGATCTATTTAAAGATGTGCAAATCGGTCAGACCCGAATACGGCTGCTCCATCCTACTCGGGATTTTCTTGAACACGATTCCAAAAAGGACCTGAACGAAGTCTCGCTCGTGCTGGAGATATCTTTTGGTAAAACCAGGGTGATCCTGCCGGGCGATGCCGGCCGGAGAGCCGAAGATTTGATTATTCCTGCACTCGAGGGCCGGATGCGAACGCTTCTGGTCGCAGGTCACCACGGCAGCCGGTACTCGAGCAGCGAAGAATTTCTGGACGCGCTCCACCCTGAGGCCATCGTTTGTAGCTGCGGCTATGACAATCAGTTCGGCTTTCCGGCCCCTGATGTAATCGGGCGTTGCGCCGCGCGGAATATACCGATGTACAGGACCGATGCTAACGGCGCCGTGCACGCCGTATCAGACGGGCAGAAGTGGACGATAAGCAGTGAGCAGTGAATAGTGAATCGTGAATAGTGAATCGTGAATCGTGAGTCGTGGGCCGTGAACAAAAAAATAACTCCTCTCGGTTCTATCGCTACGCGAGGAACAGTGAACAGTGAGGAGCCAAATTCCTCAATTCCTCAATCCCTTAATCCCCCAATTTGACAGGGACAGCTATGCGGACTTATTTTTTCGGGGACCTTCACGGTAATGTCGATGCGCTGGATGTTTGCCTTAAATGCCTGGATGGGCAGAAGGCCGATGAAGTCTATTGCCTCGGGGACCTTGCGGGCTGGCTTCCATTCGGGGACCGGACTTTTTCGAGGCTGCGTTCGATGGGTTTTCCCACGGTGGCCGGAAATCACGACCTGTTGATAGCAGGCGCGATTACCGATTTTGCCGGCCAGATCGACCGGATGCAGGCGACGGCCTACAACGCCGGGTTGCTGTTTGCCGTGGAAGGGGCCGTCGAATATATCCTCGGCCTCCCGCTCTCGATCGAGAGGGAAGATTTTACCATCGTGCATCATTCCCCTTTCGACCTTCCCGCGAGCGGTTCAGCCCCGACTATCGAATGCTTCGGTTACCTGGACCCTGCGGCCCTGCAGCATGCTGTCCCTTCATGGCGTAACTATCCCAAACGGCTGATCTTCAGCGGCCACGACCATATCCCTGCCATTTATGAACTGCCGGCAGGCGGCGAGGTTAAAGTACACAAGCCGGGGCCTAAGGAAGACCTGACGCTCCATCTCAATGAGAACTCGCGCTACTGGATCAAGGCGGGAAGTGTCGGAGGCCCTTACCGGGACGGAACCCCCGTCGCCAATGCGGTCCTCTATGACTCGGAACGGCAAACGATCTCGATGTTGCGTATCCCTTACGACACCAAGCCGTTGTCTGAAGCGCTCTCATCGCATCGGTTCCACCGCAATCTGCCCACGATAAAGAAATATATCGAGGTCCTCAGCCTCGGGCACGACTCGTAGCCGCTATCTCGCGCACGGCCTGGCCGGCTGATTTGAAAGTATGGTCAAACCAGGTGCGAAGGTATCCGTCATCGGCTACAAGGCGAGGCGGATCTCCGGGTCTGATAGGCTTTTCTTCGACATTGACCCGAAGCGCCAGTTCCTTTTCGACTATTGCGAGCAGTTCGCGGACCGATGTTCCCGCTCCGGTCCCCACATTGGAAACCAGCCGCTCCCGGGCGGAGAGTTCCGTGATTGCCCTTATGTGCGCCTGCCCAAGGTCCATCACGTGTACGTAATCGCGCACCGCCGTTCCGTCGGACGTGGCATGATTCGTTCCAAAAAGACAAAACGAGCCGCTTGACATGGCCGCTCTTACCAGATTGGGCAAGACGTGGGTTTCGGGTTCGTGTCTTTCGAAAATCTCCCCCTCAGGATCGTTTCCTATGACGTTAAAGTAGCGCAGCATAGCATATCGAAGTCCGAACACGGGGGCAGCAGCCGATATCACCTGCTCGCACATCAGCTTGGACAGACCGTAGGGGTTGGTTGGCGCCTGGGGATGGTCTTCGCGGATGGTCGGTGTTTCAGCGTTGCCGTATGTCGCACATGAACTCGAAAATACCAGGGTCTTCGTGCCGGCCCGCTTCATTGCCTTGAGAAGCGATATCGTACCGTTCACATTGTTGTCGAAATAGACCTCGGGTAACCGCGTGGACTCTTCAACATATGCCTTTGCGGCGAAATGAATGACCGCTTCGATCTTAAAGCCGGTCAAGGCCCGGAAAAGGGCCTCTTCATCGCGGATGTCACCGAAGGCGAACGGCCCGAACTTCACCCATTCGGCCCAGCCGTTTGAAAGATTGTCGAACGCCACCGGGACGTGCCCTGTCTTTTTCAAAAGCTTGGACGTATGCGAACCGATGTATCCCGCTGCCCCTGTAACCAGAATATTCATAATATCTCCCAACTGCGATGCCGGTTTCCTTGCCCTCTAAGCGGTTGTCTTTGTCTTTTGCCAGGCTTATATACACCTAAATCGCTTGAATTGCGCTATTTGAGTTTTTGCGAGTATGATAATAAAATAAAATAGCGGACATGAAGCGCATCCGAACAGCCCGGCAATTACGGCAGGTATGGAGGGCGATTGGCTCAAACACAATTCCAATACGTAAAGGTGCATACCCTTTCAAACCGCTTCGAAGCCGATGTAATTGAGGATGCTTTGAGGCAGGAAGGGATACCGGTGCTGGTGAGATCGTTCGAGGAGACGCCCTATACGGGCCTTTTCGTTCCTCAGAAAGGTTGGGGGCGAGTCATGGTCCCCAAAGAAATGGCCGATCTGGCTCGTGAGATCATATCCGGTCTGAGCGAAAAAGAAGAAGTTGACGACCTGCCGTTTGCCGGCGATTGGCAGATTGATCCCCGGTTGTGGGATGCTTTGAGGCAGGCCGACCCCAGGGAAATCACGGGAAGAGCCCTTGTGGAATACGATTTTGAAGAAAGCGTCTATGTCGTTCCGTTCCTGAACACGGCAGCTCTGTGTTATCCGGAAACAGAGGAAATCGAGGTACTCGGGCGCCTGGGACATTTTTCAAAGGATTTTCAACTCAACCTGGTGATCCTTCATTATCTCCTGTATGCTCGGGATAAACCTCTGGCCAATAAATGGGTGAGCGAAAAAGACCTTCCCGGCGGGGGCCTTTTTTTTACAGCATCTCACGCGCTTCCAATGGAGTCGCTCACCGGTGCATTCGATGTCCGTCCGGGCCTTCTGGATGCAGCGGCCCCAAGCATCGGCGGCGAAAAGGTCAACATGGGGGGTCTGTCTTACCGGTTCAGGATTTTGCCCCGAATTCCCATTCTGATGATTTTTTGGATACGGGATGAAGAATTCGAACCTTCTTCCCACGTTCTGTTCGACGAAACGATCGGCGCGCATTTCAGCTTACTGGACCTTGTCTATGCACTTGTAAACGTCTTTGTCGACGTCTTGCTGGATTCGGCTGCCTCCGTTCCCGAAAGTGATTGAGGATGAAACCCATGAGGCTTATCTCCCTGGCTCCAACGCAGACCGAAATAGTTGCGGCGCTTGGCGCAGTTGAAGATTTAGTGGGACTAACCGAGGATTGCGACTTCCCGGATTCCGTATGCCGGCTTCCCCGTTTTGGATCGTGGTATTCGCCGGACATAAAGGCGATACTTGATGCGGGCCCCGATTTGGTCCTGACGTTCGGGTCCCGCCAGGAAGAAGTCCGGGAGATCCTGGAGGAGTCAGGGGTGAGAGTCTATCACAGCGAACCTCCCACAATTGCGGCCGCGTTCGACTCCTTTGGCGAAATCGCCTCGCTTATCGGCAGGACGGACAATTGCGGCCGGTTGATAGACTCCCTGGAGAAAAGGCTTGGCCGTATTCGAAAAAATCTTGAATCAGCCGCCCGGCGCCGCCGGCCGTCCGTTTTTCGCATTATGAACTGGGACCCGCTCATTACGCCAGGCCCCGGGGCCTTCCAAAATGATGTGATCGAGTTTGCCGGGGGCGTCAACACGGCCGGAGACGGTCAGGCGGCATACTTCGTTTGCGATCCTGAACAGATTCGGGCCAGGGACCCGGAGATAATTTTTTTCTGTGAGCCCTGCATCAAAGCTTGCCTGGAAAATGATGCGAAGTGGGCAACGGTCGATGCGGTGAGAAACGGCCGGATTTACGTATATGATTGCGGCCTCACGTGCCGCGCCGGCCCCAGAATAGTTGAAATGGCCGAGGAATTGAACAGGGCGGTGCTCGATTTTATGCATCGACCGAGCTCGTAACGAGTTCGGACCCATTGATGTAAGTGTTTTTTTGGACGATGTGTTCTAAAATTGCGGAGCAAACAAACCTTATGAACATGGACCGTGCTATATTCGATATCAAGGTTAGTGTTGAAGCGACCTCGCTCTACATACTCCTTTGTGCGCTCATGGACGGCGGGCAGGCGCCCACCCTGGAAAATGCCCGCCTGAAATGGACCGGGACCGTGGAATCACTGTTAGCACCGTCCCAATCCCTGAAGACATGCACCTGCATCCCAACACCCGTGATAGATGGTGCTGGTAGCGTAGCGTCTGCTAAGTTCCTCCATATTTCGAACAATTCATTCTTCACCCCCGGGCGAACCCCGGATCGGGTCCGGGGCAGGCGCCCGGGGCATGTCTTTTCCGGCTCCCCGGTATGGACCCCTTTCGCTTCGCTCAGGGCAAGCTCACCGGGTGGTGGGAAGAATGTGTCAGCCTCCGAAACTGTGAGGAAGAACTCCACGCTCCGCGAGGTGGGCCGGTTCTTTCCTAGCCCGCGCTCGGCGATTCAGGCTTGCCGAGGCTTTCAATTAGTGCTTGTTTAACGATGTCATTGATAGAAGCATGCTTGAAAGCGGCGTGTTTCGCTAGCTTTTGATGCAACTCCGGGCCAACTCTGATATTGAAAGTCCCTTTAAACGGCTTGTCAGGAGGGCGACCCAGTTTCTTGCATGTGGCCAGGTAGTCTTCAACAGCAGACTCGAATTCGGCCTGAAGCTGATTGGGAGTCTGAGCTTCATAGGTGACGAGATCATTGATGAACAGAAGCTTTCCATGAAGACAGTCATCTTCAATACTGATTCCAATCGAGCCGATAAAACCCTTGTAGCGTAATATATCTTTCACGGCCGAATACCTCTGTCCTTTAATTCCATAAATGGCAATATGCAACTATGGGTCAGTTGCAAAAGTATAGACGCATCCTCGAAAAAGCAAGCAAAAAAAGGCCAGGAAAACTCCTGGCCTTGAGAAAATCCGGCTCCCCGGTTCGGACCAAACTGGGCACTGGGAAGAGCGGGCCAGCCTTTGAGCCGCAAACGATCCTCCTGGCTTTCGCCCCCTGGCGAGTTTGTTCGCTGAGTGAGGAGGACAAGAGGAGTAGAGCCATGCAGGGATAGTGTAGACATGTATACAATCATATAGCCCCCCGCAGCCTTCCGCACGGCCAACAATCTCGCCCGTGTCACCCATGATCATGCCACTTTGGATTCATTTGCCTCGGGTTCCATCCATGCGGGTGTAAGCCCCTGGTACAAGACATCAGGGTCGATGTCGGCTCCATTGTCCCAGTAGATCGTCCCCATTTTTTCGTCGACTTTGAGGGACCGGAAAACGTCAGGGTCTTCCCTGATTTGCTGAAAAACAGAACCATGAAGATATTTTTCAAGATCGACTTCTCGCACAGTTCCATCAGTAAACCCCAAACGTACCCGAAACCCCTCCTGAACTTGTGCTGACCTTATACGAACAGGTCGAGTTGGTTCCATAATCTATCTTTCTTATTCAAGTGGTTCTATGCGGAACAGAACTTCCCCATCTCGAGCCCTTTGCCAATTAGCCGATAATTCATTGCGATGAAAATCAGCCCATTCGATGACCAATGCATGCGCGCGCCGCGAAATCGAGCCTGAAAGAACCCGAAGCGTTTGGATATCGATAAGAACTTCCCCTCCTGCGTATTCAGCGTGAAAATGAGGTGGGCTGTGATCATTATAATACATGTAAATCATGATCCCGAAGAATTGACAGAGTGCCGGCATCTTCGAACAGGCTCCTTGAAATGTTCCTCCAATGAACTGCGCCGCAAGCAGGCTGATTCGAGATCTTCCCAACTGATAAGCCTAATCCCAACAATTTCTACCTGATATAAATTAAAAAGACCAAGCATTTCTGCCTGGCCTGTTGAAAAGCTCCCCGGCACGGACTCGAACCGCAAAATCGGGGCAGGGCCGGGTATGAATGCGCGGACCGTTTCTGGCGGTCCGGGTGTGACGCATAATCGGGGATTATCCCGCAAGCCCCCTTGCCTCAGTCTGCCTCGCCTTTTCCGCCTTGAGGTATTCGGCGGCAAGCTCCGCATAATGGACCCAGCCATGCTCGATCATCGCCCGTTCATTAGCCCCGGTTTTTCTTTTTATCCCGGCGGGCGAGCCCATTACGAGTGATTCGGGCGGGACCTCGAAGCCGGGTGGAAGCAGGGATCCGGCGGCGATAACCGAGCCTTTCCCGACCTTGCAGCCATCCAGTATGATCGCTCCAATTCCAATAAAGCAATCGTCTTCGATCGTACAGCCGTGAAGGACTGCACTGTGGCCGATTAACACGCGGTCCCCGATGTTCATTGGAAACAGATGCCCGGTTGGATGAAGAACGCTGTTGTCCTGAACGCTCGTACACGATCCTATGCGTATGTAATGAACGTCACCGCGAACCACGGTGTTGAACCAGATGCTGCTGCGCTCCCCGATGACAACGTCTCCTATAACGCAGGCGCCTGGGGCTATGAAAACGTCTTCGGCAATCCGGGGCAAAATATCTCGATAGGCAAGTAAACTAATTGGTTTATTCATCTTTTTCGCTTTTCCCCCTTAAGTTGTTTAAGGTCCAGGATTCCGGCTATGATCGATGAAGTATACTCCACGAATTCCTTAAATTGCTCCGGGCTGAGCTTCCCCTTGGCCGGGTTGGGAACTGAATCGGGCAGACTGAGTGAAAGCGGGGCGTTTCGCAGCTCCGGTTTTGGGGCCACCTCGAATTCGGGCTCGAAGGTGTCCAAGAAGTATTTGTCCTGAAATACAGCAAACTTGAGCGCATGTGCAGTCGCATCGAGAATAGCCGTGCGGTCCTTATCGATCTTGTTTTCAGCCACCGCCTTTCGAATGCCCGCAAGGCATTCCCCCCCCTGGGTGCACGCGACATGGCCGTTGCGGTTTGCAAACAGCATCGAATCCATGATCTCCTGCTCGGATATCTGAACGATTCGAACCGATCCTTCACCGGCGATCTTACGGTACTGCTCGACCAGTTTTATAACACGCGGCATGGAAACCGGATTTCCGATCATGGCCGCCTGGGCCACGCTTGGCCGCACGGTAACGGGGCGAAACTGCCTCCCGGCCTCTTCGGGCTCGAGATAATAGAGGTAAACCGGGTTCGCGTGCTCTGACTGAACCCCTATTACAGCGGGCAAAGAGTCGATGATGCGCAGGTCGTACATCTTGAGAAAACCAGCCATGACCGCCGTTATGTTACCGGCGTTTCCGATCGGCACCACGACTGCCAGCCCGCCCACCTCGTAATCGAATCCCTGGGCGATCTCATAGCTGTAGGATTCCTGTCCAAGGATGCGCCATGCGTTTTTGGAATTCATGAGCGCTACGGAGAAGTTTTCCGAGAGGTATTCGACAACTTTCATGCAGTCGTCAAAGACGCCTGGAATTTCTATGACTCTTGCGCCGCTTCCAAGTGGCTGCCCGAGTTGCTGCGGCGTCACCTTCCCCTGGGGCAGAAGAACAGCCGATTTTACATCTCGGGACAGATACGATGCGTAAAGGGCCGCCGAGGCCGATGTATCCCCGGTTGAGGCGCAGATTGCCAGGACCTCGCGGACGCCCCGCTTGCTTATGAGATAATTCAGATAGCTGAAGGCGCTGGCCATCCCGCGGTCCTTGAAGGAAGCACTCGGGTTTTGGCCGTCGTTTTTGAAGCAAAACCTGATCCCTGCCCAGTCGCTCATGGCTTCATTGGCTGAGATGACAGGCGTATGCCCTTCGCCCAAAAAAACGATGTCTTCCAGAGGGATTATCGATCCGATCAGTTCGTGGAAGCGGTATATCCCGCTGAGCGCAGCAACGTTCAACATCTTTCTGTAATCGAAAATCATGCGCCATTTCGCACCTGTGACCTCTTTGAGGCGATCCCATTGCCTGTCTTCTATAAGAAGAACCGAATCGCATTCCGGGCAGGTGTAGAGAAGTTCGTCGATGCCGAAACAGCTCCCGCACCCGAGGCAGCGGTAAACGTATTCGCCGTGGATTTCCGGAATAACGTAAGGCTGCATTTCCAAAGGGAACCGATCTATTTTCATGCAAACTCCACGTGGATCAAAAATGTTATAAAGTCGTTGTTTATCGCTGCGAAACAATGAATTGGCCGGGCAGGCGCCCACTTTGTAAGTATCAAATATTCCAGAGAAATAATCAAGCCGTTAAGCAAACTCATCAATCCCGGTCAACGCCGCATCTGGGTATTTGCACTAAAGTGTGGCAAGAAAGATACAACATATGCTGGCATGTATTATTTTTACCACACAGAAAGTCTGTATTAAAGACTTGTTATTTTCGGCCGGTCCATGTAAAAGTGCCCTCCAGGTAGTTTGCAGAGTGCCGGACAGCCGATATGTAGTTTGGCACGAAAGATGCTAGGGAGGCGGCGGGGGAGGATTAAAGGGGCGTGAGTTATTTGAAACAGCACACTATTGGTCAATCCGTGTGGTGCAGCGGGGTCGCGCTGCATTGCGGCCTGAAAGTGGCGCTGGTGTTAAGACCCGCTCCGGTGGATCACGGTATCAGATTCATCCGCACAGACATTCCCGACTGCCCATCCATTAGTGCTCATTACAACAATGTTGTCAATACATTCCAGGCAACCACAATCGGCTCCGCAGGCATAGCCGTATCTACCATCGAACATCTCATGGCTGCGCTGTACGGATGCGGTGTGGACAATTTACTGGTGGAACTGAGCGGTCCCGAGGCGCCGATTTTCGATGGGAGTGCGGCGCCCTATGTGAAGCTGATTCGAAAAGCGTCTATCGTGGAACAGGACGGAGCCAGGAATTACCTGACAATCCAGAAGCCCTTAACCGTCGCAAAGGGCGATTCGTTCATAATGGCAACTCCGTGTGACCAGTTCCAGGTTTGCTACGAGATCGATTATCCGCACCCGCGTGTGGGAAAACAGAAGTACTCCTGGTCCCTGAAAAATGGTAGTTTCGGCCGGGAAATAGCCAAGGCGCGAACATTTGGGTTTCTTAAAGATGTCAGCAGGCTTCAGAAAATGGGCTTAATCAAGGGAGGCTCCCTGTCCAACGCCGTAGTCTTCGACGACCATGAACTGCTCAACGTGGATGGCTTTCGCTACGAGGATGAATGCGTGCGCCACAAAATCCTTGACTTCATAGGCGATTTGGCCCTTACAGGCCTGCCCGTGCTGGGAAGTTTCGTGATCCGCAAAGCCGGACATGCGCTCCATAGCAGTTTTTTGACTGAGCTGATGGATGGCAAAGGTTACGCCATTCCAAAGCGGCTTCACTTTCCACCCTCCTATCTTTCGCCGGGGGTATCTGCCCTCGCCTGATGATTCCCGTTTTTCCCGAGGCCGTAATTCCCCTTTAAATTTTTTCACAACCCATGGCGTCTTCTAATACCAAACCTCAACATACGCAAAAATCCAGCCGGACAATACTGAGGACAGGGGCAAATAGAAATTGTTTACCATTTTAGTGGGAAATTTGTATGAGCACCCATAAAAACTAGAATATTCAAGCACATAACGGCATCGCGAAGGTGACAAATATTTGGAACCGGGAGGGAGATTTTGTGCATTTTCTCTTGACAAGGGGCCATGTTTGTACTATTTCTAACATTGTTCGTTTACCTCCTAAGTGTTGCCCTCCCCTGGGGTTTGGGGGACTCCAGGGGGGGAAGCACCTAAGCGCCCCGTCCTGCACACCTTAGACCTCATAAACAGAAACTGCTTTCGAAAGCGATTTCACCTGGCCGCCCGATGCCTGCGCCGGTGAAGGCGTGTTTGCGGCCGGAGCTGCCGGATTTGTGCAGGCAGGGAATGCTTTGCTTCTGCCAATTCTGCTGAGAGGTGTAACATCAATCGCAGAGCAAAAACATTTCTTATACTTGCGGCCTTCCTTGCTCTTTTTCTTGGGGCGCTCGATGCGCTGGTTGTTGGGGCTGCAATGGCGACTATCGTCTCCGATCCTGGCGGTCTGCCCCTGATGTTCTCAAGCCCCTCAATCTCGGTTATCGTTTTCGCAGGTTTTCTTGCCGTGGCCGGAGTAGGGATGGGATTCGTTTCGGTCCCCACGCTTCTACCGGTCCGGAAAAGCCTGACGGCTGTCAACCTCGGAGTTGCGACATCTTCGCAGCAGTTCGCCAGAACTCTTGGCGGGAGCGTGGATATCGTGTTCGCGGCCGCACTGGCTGCGGCGCTGGTAAGTCTTGTTCTATGCCTTTTTCTCCCCTCCGGGCTGGGGGGCGGAATGGAACCAGGGCGAGATAGGGCCGGTAAGCGATAATTTTTAAATTTCTCCTCGTAAAATTGGCTTGGTGCAATAAATTACCATTTATTTTCCTAATGTTGGGACTGTTTTTTGCCGACTTTTTTTCCGTAATTGCGTCCAATGGATTGGAAACACAAAAATCGGTTCTCTCAATCGATGCAGGATGCTCCAAGGGATAAATTGAACTCCATCCCCCTGCGAATACGACGCACAGTATCTGATTGTAACCAGGAAGGCATATATGAATAATTTGCAAATCTTGGCACAGATATTCATCGAAACCTTGAAAGATTTTCACACTAACAAACAGCCACTTACTGTTGATTCTCTATGTATGGCTCTATTTGCTAAACAGGAACTATCGGCCATATTGTGC
Organism: Syntrophobacteraceae bacterium; assembly: GCA_049520035.1. GTDB lineage: Bacteria > Desulfobacterota > Syntrophobacteria > Syntrophobacterales > Syntrophobacteraceae > SbD1. Next base: position 13,191 of record JBEKQE010000130.1, read on the forward strand.
AACACCGCTGTAATAAGTTCATTAAATGCCCATCCTGCACCTGATAATTGCTCAAGCTCAAATAATAGTATATCGGATAAAGGTTATTTACATGTTACACAGGTCCGCAACAGGTTTATGGAGATTCTTAATACATGTACACCACTACTAGATAATGATGATGATACTCAACGCTTTGATAGGATGAAGAATATAATTATAGATTCCACACCTTTAGATATATTGTTGTCACATGGTGTCGATATCTTAGACCTTATGAATATGCTTATTGAAAATGCTATTCGTAAACTTAACTACACAAATGATTTTCTAACCGAGTTAAGCAAAGATTTAATACATCTAGAGAAACAATTATTATCATATCAAACATATAATAATGAGATGCACTCTAATGATAACGCTTTTAGTGATGAACTTCTCTTACATACCAAGGATATGAATGATATACTTGGTACCAACAAAAGGTTGTCTGAAATTCGTAGCTTCATAGTTTCAAAGCTATCTATAATAGCTAAATCAATAGAAAAAAAGAGACACGAAGATGAGTTAAAGCTTAAGGCGGCAGAGGAAAGAATGAATGAGCTGCAAAACTGCCTTCGGACATATGGTGACGAGATTCTTCAGGTGAAAGAACGGGCAAATGCGTTGGAGAAGGAAGTATTGCTCGACCAATTAATGGGAATTTCAAACCGCCGCGGCTATGAGTTGCAGATTCGTGAAAGTTTCCGGCGCTACCATAGCCATCAAGAGTCTTTCGGCCTCATTATGATGGATGTGGATGATTTCAAGACCGTCAATGATACATATGGCCATCAGGTTGGAGACAGGTGTTTGCAGGAGATTGCAAAAGCCATATCATTTTGCCTGCGTAAAACTGACTTTTTAGCACGCTACGGAGGAGATGAAATAATAGCCATCCTCCCAGGGACAGTTGCCGGTGAAACATGGAAGACTGCCGAAAAAATTCGAATGTGCATTGAGAAAACCGTTTTCTGGCACAACCAGGAGCATTTTTCAGTCACCATTAGCATTGGGGTGGCCGCTGTGAGGGCAACGGATGAAGAACCGGACGCTATCTTTTCCAGGGTTGACAGCGCAATCTATGAGGCGAAAAAGTGCGGTCGAAACAGAACCATAGAGCTCTGAAAATCCAGAGCGCCGGCTTGGGCCGAATTTATGGCAGAGTGAGCTTTGAGCAATCATCCAAACTCCGCTCACCCCTGCAAATAATGCGAGGTGTTCTAAATCGTGAATGGCGGGATGGATAGTACTTTAACAGTTCAATATGAGAAGACGGTCCACGCCCCGTATACTGACAGCCTGACCGGTCTTTACAATCACGGCTATTTTCTGATCTCTCTCGAACATGAGATCAAAAGATATGAACGGCATGGAAGCCCTTTCACACTAGGGTTGGTAGACGTCGACTGGTTTTCCAATTTTAATAAAAAGTTCGGTTCCTTTGACGGGGACTGCATGTTGAAAAACGTTGCACAGACGATCAACTCCACCATTCGCGATGTGGATACCTCGGCAAGATATCAGGGCGACGTTTTCTCTGTGATACTGGTTATGGCTGAGCTGGAGAAAGCTGCAATAGTGGGCGAAAGACTGTGCAAGGGCGTAGAAAAAATGACCGGGGCCAAAGCCACCGTCAGTGTCGGTTTGGCTTCATGCTATAGGGGGGCGACCCCGTCAGGCCTTATCTCCAGGTCCCGGGAAGCTCTGGCACGGGCCAAAGCGAGAGGGAAAAACCGTGTATGTCTCTATGAGGAGCAACAGTACACACACCGGGAGGATCACCCCAGAGTTCTGGTTGTCGATAATGAACCGGTGAACCGGAAACACATGGAAGCACTGCTCCTGACTCTCAATTATGAGGTGCTCAAGGCTTCTAACGGTGAGGAGGCACTGCACATCGTCCACAAAACAGACCCGGATTTAATTCTGTTGGATGCCATGATGTCAGGGATGACTGGGTTTGAGGTCTGCCGAAGACTGAAGGCCCACAATTCGACGCGACTTATTCCGATTATCATGCTGACGGCTTCGAACGCTGCAGATGCAAAGCTAAGAGCGATCGAAGCCGGAGCTGATGATTTTGTCACAAAGCCGCCTAACCGTGATGAACTCTTGGCCCGCACCAAATCACTGTTAAAAACGAAGTTCCTGAATGACGATTTGGCCAGCATCGAAAACGTGCTCATCTCTTTGGCCAATGCTGTTGAAGCACGGGATGCCTGCACGCAGGGTCACGTCCAGCGGGTCGCAAACCTCGCACACGAACTGGGCTCAAGGATGGGGCTGTCAAAGCCCGAACAAAAAGCCCTGAGGCTCGGTGGTATTCTACATGATATAGGCAAGGTTCAAGTCCCGGATGACATCTTGAACAAACCTGGACCGCTCTTGCCAAAGGAGCGGGAAATTATGGAAGGGCATGCGGAAGCGAGCTATAAAATATGTCTTCCATTAAAGAAGAGCCTGGGGGTGGCCCTTGAGGCAATCTACTATCACCATGAGAAACTGGACGGGTCTGGATATCCTGAAGGTCTGAAGGGTGACGAAATACCCATGGTTGCGAGGATTATGGCTGTGGTGGACATCTATGACGCCCTCGTCGGTGAGCGGCCATACCGAAAGGCCATGTCCCCGGAAAAGGGTCTGGGCATCTTAAACCAGATGGCGGCAGATGGAAAACTTGATGCCGACGTTGTGGCGAATCTAACTGCAATTATGAAATAATCAATCCTGCCCCCAAAATTTCCTGTGGCGTCCTTAGCCTTCCGATCGGCTTATAAACATCGTTTTCACATCAGCTCTTGAGCCTCGGCCCCCGGTCAGGTGACGGCAGCGGACGGAATTGCGGGACTTTCAGGCATGTTCCAGTTTTTCGAGGTATTTTTCATATAAGTCGTCCCTTGGGCGGGCTACCTCGGCGGGGAAAGACTTCTCCAGAGCGAGCGATATCTGGGTGGTGCTCCGAAACCGCCTCATTGGATCGCATGTCAGGCAATTCATTATAAGCTCGTTCAGGTTTTCGGGAATTTCGGGCCTCCACACCCTGGGCGGCGAGGGGTACTGTTCGCAGTGCTGGATTTCATATTCGCCGAAGGAAGATGCCTTGAACGCGAGGGTCCCTGTCAGCATTTCGTAAAAGAGCGCCCCGAAAAGATAGATATCGGTAAAAACCGGAGGTCTTTTGCGCGCAAGGTAGGTCCTGAACTGTTCAGGCGCCCTGTAGGAAAGATAGGGCAGGGGAAGCTCTCTTAAGTTCGTTCTGGCCGGGCTGGTCTTCGCTATCTCATTCCAGAGGCCTCCGTTATTTATCTTGAGATAAGGTTTGTCTCTGCGCAAAAGGACGCGCGAGGGACGCAGGTCGAGATGGAACAGGTTCTGTATTCTGCCGCCCGTCCCTATATGAAGATGCAGGTCCCCCAAGCCTTCCAGCACCTGATAGGCCAACCTCACGGCAAGAGAAATCGGCATGTTCACGCCCGATGTCAGCAGGTCGCTCAACGAAAGCGGCAGATGTTCCCTCACTATGAACAAGTGTCCGTTTACGTTGGCCAGATCGTAGAGCCTGATCAGATGGCGGGAATTGATCGGCATAAGCCCCTGTGCCCACAAGGCCAGCTTTTCGGCTGGAAGAGCATTCCTGAGTTTCCCGCTCAAGGTCTGGCCCGCATATTTTTTCCCGCTGCTCTGTTCTTCCAGTTCCACAACTAGAGAGCTCGATCCGATGTGCAGCAGGTCGTTCACTCGATAAGAACGAGCGCAACCGGCGAGAGTCTTGCCCTTCGGGTCTGTCCAGGATGTGACCGTATGGCCGATGACAGGATCGACCGAATAGTAGCCGAGCGAGAGGACAGATGGATTGACCAGTTCGGATTCCGCCTGCTGGTCTTCCGGATAGGTCTTGGTATTCCCCTTTGCCATGGCCGCTGTACGGGCATTCTCTTTTTTCTGGGCTTGCGAGCACCTCGTTATCTTTACCAGCACGGCTTTTTTCAGTTCGTCCGCAATACTTTCATCCGAATAGACATACTCATAGAAGCGGAATGCTTCCTCCCATCTGCCCAGGTTGAAGGCGCAGTCCCCGCAGCGCTCCCAGGATTTGAGGCGCTGGAACCCGAGCCCGGCCGCCATGCTGAGCTCTTGAATGGCTTCCTCCCAGAACTGCCCGTCCATGAGTGCCAGGCCATAGTTGTAAAACTGGGCGGGATCGGTTGCCTGAAACCCTTCTTCGTTTTGAACTAGCTCTCCGGGCGCCATTGGTTACCTCCGGCAACACCCGTCGGTCTTCGATCCTTTGCTCGAAAGCTGGTCCTGCATGCAAAACGGGCTGTCTGGATCAAAAACGGGCATCCCAATGTGCTATTTGCTTTCAGACGGGCCCATAGACCCTCAGTTGGGGGTCCGGTGCAAATTTCAGCATCGGATGTGAAATTGACGATTTCGCCAAATATGATTCTATGGGCTTGTCCATCGCTTGTCAGCACCGCCATTGGCCCACTCGTCTCCACCCGGTCCGGCGAATGGGGATCCAACGGTTCGAACCTGTAAGATTTGAGCTCGTTTGCCGGCAGTTTTGTCCACTCTCCTAAAACCCCGCTCTTGACCCCACGGAAAGGAGGCGTGAAATCGGCAAGAGTCGCATATCCACGCTTCAAGATTTTGAGGCCTTTTTTCCTAGGTGAGCGCGCCACCCTGAGTACGCGGGAAGCGGGTAACGCTGCGCATTTCCCGTTTGATTCGATCAGGCATAGGTCCTCACGCCGAACCGGCGCGGGCGTCGGGAACTGGGCGGGCTCGGTCTTTTCGCATGCTGCGGCCTTTTCAGCCATAGGTTCTGCGCTCTTGGTCCTTTGCGCCTGCATCCCGGCTCTTGTGTCGCGCAAATTATCAGCCTGGTCTTTAAGTGAGCTTCCGATCTCGTGCAGTCTCTCCGCTATGTGAACGAGAGCCGGTGTTCTCCGAAGCGTCGTCTCGATTTGTCGCAGACAGGCAAGCTCAGTATCGATGATCTCAAGGTTTTCCGAAAACGAGCGGCAGCTTTTGTCAATTAAATTGCGGAGTTCCTCGATCTGACTTTTGTGCTGCGTCGATAAAATCGGGGCGTACAGGAGTTCACAAGGTGGTTGGGGCTTGCCGCTGGGAGCGGGCGGCATTGCCTCCGCCAGGATTTCTTTCATCTTGGGTCTTTTTGCCTCGGCTTTGACTGCGAGTGCTCTTCTGCGCACCTCCTTAAAACGTGCGATCAGGTCTTTGAGCCTTTGCTTCTCATAGGGATCCGTCTCGCTCTCCATGAGAAGCAAATGGGCAAGCAGTCCCTGAGAATCGCGGATCAGTTGGACCAGCTTGCTGTTTACTGCATGGGGTCTGTCCACAAACCTTTTGAGAATGGCATCCATAATCCTGAGAACAGACCCCGCGTCGGAAGACCTGGAAGTAAAGGGTTCAAGCTGCTTAAGGGCAGCGACGAATTTTTGAATGTTTTCCCGGGAGAATTCCCAATCCAGGCTCAGGTATGCGGCGTTGAAGATTTCGATTAGCCTGGACAATTCATGGAGATGATATTTCTGAGAGTCTAACGTATCGCCCGGCGGCTCTTCATCGTATTCGGCCCGCAATGTTGCTGCCTCAAAAGATTTGGGAGACGGGCCGCCTCCATTTTGCGCGACTGGACGGCTTTGGGCACCTGAGCCAGGGGACCTGCTCTGAATCGTTTGCTGCTGCTCCTGGTTGCCGGTCTGAACGAGTCCTTCGTTTCGGTCCGGCTTGCCTGCAGGGACAAAAAGGCTGTCTATTTCTTTGTCTATTTCCAGTTCGAGCGCTCGGAAATCAATTTCCGCCCCGGCTTCGCCGTGACGTGCTTGTTTGTCAACCATGAGCTTTCCTTTTGAACCAGGTTGTTTTGATAACATAAAGGAGCGGGAAACGTTCTATCGAGCTCAGCAGCCAATTTGGCCGCAGACCTTCTGGATTATGCTTCTCACCGTTCGTTTGCTTATCTCGCGCAAAGTCTCGTAAACGCCGGTTCCCAAGACTGCGCTGGCTTCGAAAAACGGCACGTTCAGCCCATCGTTCAGATCGCATTCAAGCTCCGCGACTGGCAGCAGCGGGATATTGGATTCGATCAGGTCACGTTTGTTATATTGCAGCACCAGAGGCACTTGCCCGACCGAGAGCCCCTGGTCGCTCAGGTTTTTAATAAGGTTCTCCAGGCTTTCGATATTCTTGTTTTTTTGCACTTTGAGAGAGTCGGCCACGAAAACCACTCCGTCAACTCCTCTGAGGACAAGTTTTCTCGTGGAGTTGTACATGACCTGGCCTGGAACGGTGTAGAGCTGGATGCGAATGGTCATGTTAAGGACCTGGCCGATATTTAGAGGCAGAAAGTCGAAAAAGAGGGTCCTGTCACCCTTTGTATCAACGCTCACCATTTTACCGCAAACCTGTCTGGACATGGATTCATGCACATATAGCAGATTTGTGGTCTTGCCCCCTCGGCCGGGACCGTAGTAGACTATCTTGGCCTGGATTTCGTTTTTGCTTAGGTCTATGAACGCCACGGACTTTTCCCTTGATCCCCTCCAAATATCGCGCGCATTTCATTTATCGCGCTTCCTAACTTGAGCCGGATCAGACCCAGTGAAACATTATCATTGAAAAGGGTTATAATGAGATAGTCCTTGGCCAGGCGGCTAAAGTGCACATTGCGCTTGCCTCCCTTGTGGTACATGAGAGCGAAGTCCTGCTCGCCGATCAGCCTCGCTATCTCGGAGGTTGCCGCGAAATTGGCCGCCGAAACCGCCGCCAAAGAAAAAACGTCCTCCATTTCCAGCGAACCGCACTCCATGATTAAATTCCCCGATAGATCAGCTAAAACGACGTGCTCGGCGCCCGAATCAAGAAGTTGGTCCGAAATAATCTCCTCGAGTTTTCCAATGTCATTTTTTGTCAGTATCAGGTTCATTGGGAGACGTTCTCCAGGTTGTGAAACCGCGCCGTCGAATGTCAATATGCAAAAACCATGCGTCCGATCTGATCGCGCTGCTTGATACCCGCTAGCTCGCTATGGAGCGGATGGTTGCTGTCCAGGTTCACAAACTTCAGAGGAGCTACGAGCTCTTGGCCATTCGTGGATATCGAACACAAAATTTCCTCGTCGCCTTCAGGATGAAATACGTCGGTAATCTCGATCCTCTCAGAGCTGCTGATGCTCTTGCCCTCTTTTTCGAAGAACTCGACAAGGTCCACCGACGCCTGCGCTTCGACGGGCATGTATTTCTTAATTCTGTGGATCGCCCTGGAGTAACTGTCGGAGAACTTTCTTTCGTCCTGGAGCCGGTGCCACTGGAGCAAAAGATGCTCTACCGGCTTGTCGATAGAGAACGGGCCTGATGGGATGAAAGGATGGGTGATAAAACGGCCTCTTTCCCATTCGAGTATCTTCATGAAAGCCTCTTCGCCATCGAGGCCGCTGGTATGGGCATGAAGGACCCGGCCGGAGCCGATGTGGATGTTGCCTTGATTGCCTGCCGAATAGACTTCTATGTTCATATTCGAGCGTGAAAGGCACCCGATCTGAAGCAGGTCCGCGAGCCTGATTGCTCTAATGGCGCCGTGAAAATCCCCATTTCCGGCTTCCCCCGCTGGGTCGGGACCGCTTCGGCCCTCCAGTACGGCTTCTGTTAAGTCTGCGCCGTCCAGATTTGTCATTTTGAGATTCACATTTGTAATTCTAGCCCTTGTCAGGTTGCTTCCTTCCAGATTGGCGCCTTCGAGGTCAGCCCCCTCCAGATCGGTCTCTTCGAGATCGGCCCGCACCAGGGTTGCGCCTGCCAGGTTGGCTTCCCTCAGGTTTGCTCCGCGGAGATTGGCCATATTCAGGTTGGCCACATTGGCTTTCACTTTGAACAGGTTAGCGCCTTCGCAATTGGCGCCAATCAGGTTCGCCGAATACATGTTTGCCATTTCCAGATTTGCCCCTCTGAGATTGGCGCAATTCAGATTGGCGCCTTCGAGGTCAGCCCCCCGCAGGTCGGCCTCGGCCAGCCAC
>JBEKQE010000131.1:0-14491 GCA_049520035.1 Syntrophobacteraceae bacterium
GCGGCTGTCTCGTAATCTCTGATTTCCCCAACCATAATAACGTCCGGGTCTTGCCTTAAGATCGACCTTAGCCCATCGGCGAAAGTGATTCCGGCCTTCGGGTTTATCTGCACCTGATTGATGCCCGCGATGTCAAATTCGATCGGATTCTCGACGGTCATGATATTTACAGTTCGGCTGTTGAGTCTGTTGAGACATGTGTATAGTGTTGAAGATTTGCCGCTTCCAGTGGGTCCGGTGACCAGAAATATTCCTTGGTTAAGATTTAATACATCATAAAATTCCTGATATGATGACTTAGGGAGGTCCATATCTTCAAGGCGTCTTAATGCCCCGCCCTGATCCAGGATGCGGATCGTAACTTTCTCTCCATACGAAGCGGGTATTGTGGAGACTCTCATATCATATTGCTTGTCCCTTATTATTATTTGAAATTTACCGTCCTGTGGCTTTCTTCGGATAGTAATATCCATATCGGCCAGGACTTTAATCCTGGAGACAAGAGATGCATGAATCAGCTTGTCCGTCTTAACTATTTCCCGCATGATGCCGTCTATGCGGTAACGAACGACGACGCCTCCTTGCTGAGGCTCAATGTGAATATCACTCGCGTTAAGCTTGATAGCATCCGCAAATATTGCTTTTGAAAAACGCACGACAGGAGAGGCCTTTGCAAGCCCCAGTAATTCCCCTGCATCCATATCGTCTGCAGCCGCCTCATTCCGCGTTAAAATTTGTATGTCCTCGCCGATGCGCGGTTCAGAGTCCAGCTCGGACTCGATGCCTGGCTTTGGGTAATATCTTTCTATTTCTTCCAGGATATCTTTTTGCGAGGCAACTGCAATCTGTATGTGCATTCCGGTGACAAAGCGCAAATCCTCCAGGGCATATATTTCTGACGGATTTGCCATGCTAGCCAGGGCCATGGCAACGAGGAGCCCTTGATCGGTTTTCCTGATCGGAATAAGCAGGTAGTTTTCAACCATCTCAGGTGGGATTAATGCTATGACTTCAGGTTCGATTTTGACTTCACCCAAGTGCAGGAAAGGAATCTTTAGCTGAAGCGCAAGCGCCTCGGCTACGTCCTCATCGTCAGCCACTCCCATATTGATCAGGATTTGGCCGATTCTTTTTTTCTGCACTTTTTGAATTTCCAATGCCTTAAAAAGGACCTTCTGATCGATGATGCCGGCCTCCACCAGGTATTCTCCAAGCTCTTTTCGTGTTCCGCCGGTTCCCGAGGTTTCCATCGGTTTCCCCCTCAGTTACATCAGCAAAAGATTTTACCGGGATTGTTGAGTCCCTAAGTCCATCTCATGGCGGCAGTCTTCAATAGCCAAACAAACGCGATTTCTTCCCTCATGCTTGGCTTGATACATGGCGCAATCGGCCCGACCAATCAGTGGCTCTGGACATTCCTCAGACCCAATGTGCAGAGAAGCCACACCAAAGCTTGCAGAAATTAAAAAACCATCCGTTGAGGCCGGTACTGTGAGACTAAACGCTTCAACCAGCCGCCGCATCCGTTCAGCCACCAATCCTGCCTGTTGGCAGTCTATTCCGGGCAAACATACTACGAACTCCTCGCCTCCGTAGCGCGCCACAAAATCATATGGCCTGGAAGATTCGCTCAACTGCCCGGCAAACTTTTGAAGCACCATATCACCCACTTGATGGCCGTACTGGTCATTAACCCGTTTAAAATGATCGATATCAGCAAGAATCAGCGAAATTGGGGCACATTCCCGATTGCACCTTTGAATCTCGATCCGGCACCTTTCCATGAAGGCCCTTCGATTGAGCACCCCTGTCAGGGAATCCGTGTTTGCCAATTCCATGATCCGCATCTCCAGGTTTACAATTCTTTCTCCTATCTTGAGGCGGCATCTCAATTCTTCCCGGTCAAAGGGTTTAGTCAAGTAGTCATCTGCTCCAGCCTCCAACCCCTTGATAATATCCTTTTTCTCCATTCTTGAGGTCAGCATGATAAAATAGATGTAACCTGCCGTTTGTATATCCCGCGTTCTATGGCAAAGCTCCAGCCCATCCATTTCGGGCATCATCCAATCCGATATGACCAGACTGGGCGCCTGTGGCCCTTCAAGAACTCCTAAAGCCTCTTTGCCGCTCGAGACGGAGACCACTTCATAGCCCAATCTCAACAGGAAGACTTCCAACAATCTTCTCGACACTACCTCATCTTCAACAATGAGAACTCGCATCCTCTCACCCCGACAAAGCGCTTTTAATCGAGCATTCCAGGGGCTTAAGCTCTTCCATTAATTCTCTCAGCAATTTATCGGCATCTGCAAGTGTCCCTTTATTGCCGATAACCTCCAGTTGGTAGGCTGCATTATAGGCACGCTTCGCAGCAAAATTGCCTACAGAGCCCTTCAAGTCGTGCGCGGCGCCCTCAAGAGCCCCTGTATCCCCCCTTGATATCGCCTCACGGATCTTGGCAACATAGCCGAGGAGGTTTTCAAAGAAGAGATCGGCAAGCTCTTTCAGGAATGCTTTATCTCCACCTGCAATCTCCAGCGCCTTGGCGATATCAAACACTCCCGTTGTGGACGCTTGATCATCCTTCGATGAAAGAGAGGTGCTATGTCCTGTTGCCTCGCCGCCTTTCGTGAATTTCTCAATCACTGAGAACAACTCGTCCCTATTGATGGGCTTTGAGACATAGTCATCCATTCCCGCCGCGAGACATTTTTCCTTGTCTCCTTTCATGGCATGGGCTGTCATCGCAACAATCGGGAGGCGCCCTCCGCCATCTTTTTCTCTTTCCCTGATAATCTGCGTCGCCTCAAAACCATCCAGATCAGGCATCTGAATGTCCATAAAGATCAGGTCGAAACGCTCCTTTTCACTGGCCTCCACCGCCTCTTTTCCACTTGACGCCACAACAATGGAGTGCCCCCAGTTTGCAAGAATCTTTGTAGCCACTTTCTGATTCACAACATTATCTTCGGCCAATAGTATGTGAAGACTTTTAGAGGACCGCGCCACCCGGTCAGATGGAGTCTCCCGTAATGAGTGACGGGTGATTAGATTTCTATGCCCCGCATCCTGATTACGAAGAGCCAGGACGGTCATGATTGCCGCAAAAAGCTCGGATTGTTTGATCGGTTTGGTAAGATAGGCCGATATGCCAAGCTCCCGGCACCGAGCCGCATCCCCTCTCTGACCAACAGAGGTCAGTATCATGATCACTGACTGGTAGAAGTCAACGCAACTCCTTATCCACTCGGCTGTCTCGAATCCATCCATTTCAGGCATCATCACATCCAAAAGGATCAGGTCAAAGCGAGTTCCCTGCAGTTGGGCCTGTTCCAATGTTTCAATGGCTTTCTTTCCGCTGGGCGCCAGAGTGGGCTTCATGTTCCATTTGCTCAAGATCTCCTGGAGGAAGCGGCGGTTCACGGCATTATCGTCCACCACCAGCACTGTCAGGTCCTTTACATCGACTGTTTCAAGGTCAATTGAGAGCAAGGCGGGTGTTTTGGATTGCTCAAAGAAAACTCTGAATTGGAAGGTGGAACCAGCCCCCGGCCGGCTCTCCACACGGATATTCCCACCCATCATCTCTACGAGATGCCGGGAAATGGCCAGCCCCAGACCGGTACCCCCATACTTTCTGGTTGTGGAACCGTCTGCCTGAGTAAAGGGTTCAAAAACGGATGCTTGTTTTTCAAAAGGGATGCCGATTCCCGTGTCCGTGAGGGTGAAACGCAGGCACAATTTGCCTTCAGTTTCAGATTCCTTTTCAACATCCAGCGCGATCTCACCTTGCTCCGTGAACTTGACGGCATTGCCTACCAGGTTCATCAGGACCTGGCGCAAGCGTCCAGGATCGCCAATAAGGATATCTGGCACTCCAGCCTGGATCTGGTAAACCAGTTCCACTCCCTTTGCCTGGGCACGCACAACAAGGGGCCTCAATGTATCGACAAGGCTATCCGGAAGGTTGAACTCGATGGGATCGAGATCAAGCTTTTTCGACTCGATTTTGGAAAAATCGAGGATGTTATTGATCAATGTCATCAGGGAGCCGCCGGAATTGCCTATGATCTCAAGATACTCCCGTTGTTCATCTGTGAGCTCAGTTTCGAGGGCAAGGTCCGTCATGCCTATGATGGCGTTCATGGGAGTTCGGATTTCGTGGCTCATATTGGCAAGAAACTCGCTTTTTGCGTTATTTGCGTCCTCAGCCGAGCGTTTTGCTTGAACAAGGTTGGCCTCTGCCCTGGCACGCCCCTCTTCGGCCTGCTTACGCTCGGTGATATCTTCATATACCCCCAGAATCCCAAAGACCTCACCGTTTGGCATAAACAACGGCGCTTTGCTGGTATTCAGCCAGATCTTGGCGCCTGCAGGGGTGGATTGCCGCTCGACAATATTCAGCCTGGCGAGGCCGGACTCCATGACTTTGCGGTCATCAGCCCGGTAGAACTCCGCCTGTTCCTTCCAGCCCATGGCAAAGTCGTCCAGACCCAGAAGCTGTTCTGGCCGGCTTAAGCCTGCATCACGAGCGAAAAGGGTATTGCAGCCCAAATAACGGAGGTCCCTGTCCTTCCAGAAAACCCTGAGGGGTATCGATTCCACAACCAGTTGCAGCATGTTCCGGGATTGTTCGAGCCGCAGAACGGTCTCGTGTAACTCCCGGTGACTCTCAGATAACGCCTCCTCCGCCCGCTTGCGCTCGGTAATATCGCTGAACGCGACCACTGCGCCTTGAAGTTCGCCGTTCTCATCGCGGATAGGTGTGCTCGTATAGGCCACGGGGAAGCTCGTTCCGTCTTTACGCCAAAACACCTCAGTGTCGACGTGGTGCATCTGGCCGTCTTTGAAAGCGGAGTAGATCGGACATTCTTCCCGCCGGTAGGGAGAGCCGTCCTGCCTGGTGTGATGGATGAGGTCGTGTTGGGGGTGGCTGATCATTTCCTCCAGATTATATCCCACCAGGCGCATCGCCTTGGGGTTGGCGAAGGTTGTCCGGCCCTCCAGGTCCAGCCCGTAAATTCCATCGCCGATGGAGTTCAACAAGATTTCGTTATGCCGGTTGACGCTTGCCAGCGCTGCTTCCGCCCGCTTGCGCTCGGTGATGTCGGTGAGCATCGCAAAAGATCCCATAAACCTGCCATCTTCGGTTCTAATCACTGTGGCAGAAACTTTCGTCCAACATTCTCCGCCATCGCTGCGGCGAAAACGACGTTCGTAAATCTCATTCAGCGCCTCGATGCGATGTGACCTCTTTTCCTGGTGATCGGCCAGGTCTTCGGGAAACAAAAAATGGACTAACGTCTTGCCAATGATCTCTTCAGGGAGATAGCCAAGCATGTCAGCCATTTTTTGATTCACATATGTAACAAAGTAATCCCCGTCCGCCACACAGATGCCTTCATTGGCCGTTTCAACGATCCGACGATATTTTCCCTCGCTCTCGCGTAGGGCCTCCTCCGCCTGTTTACGCTCGGTGATGTCCTGGGTATTGCCTACCAAGCGAAGCGGTTGACCGTCTGCATCGTATTCAAACTGTCCGAGGCCCGCGAGCCAGCGCACGTTGCCGCCAGGCTGGACGATGCGGTACTCTGCCTGGTAAAAGGTCCTTTCTTCCAGTGCCTGTTTCATCGTCAGCCATACTCGGTCGCGGTCCTCCGGATGGACGAGGTCCGTGAAAGATTCGAGTTTCCCGCCGAAGCTCTTCACCCCAAAAATATTGTAGCACTCGTGAGACCAAAAGACGGTGTTGGTTCTCACATTCCATTCCCAGACACCCATCTTTGCTGCGGCCAATGCCAGGCTGAGCCGTTCTTCACTGTCACTCAAAGCCTGCTGCGCCAGCTTGCGCTCGGTGATTGTCCAAGCGACATCTCCCAGGAAGGAGACGGTCTCGACATCCTTCTCGTTGTAATCCGCGGGTTTGTTCCCAATACCCAGGATAGCAACGATTCGGCCCGATCTCATAATGGGTACGATAAGCTCGCGGATGACGGCAGAGTGTCCTTCAGGCATCCCTTTGCGATGCGGCAATACCGAGTAATCATTATGGATTACCGGCCTTCTTTCGTGTATGCAGTCCATCCATGCACCCGCCTGGGCGATCGGGTAACGCATCCCCTTCCCTTCCGCCTTGCAGAATTCCTTCACTGTTCGCGTCGACCAGGCTTGGAGTGTGAGGGTTTCCTGGTCGCTCTCCACAAAGTGATAGAATCCGATGGGACTGTTGGCCAATGCGCTGACTTCATCCAATGTCTTTTGCAGCAGCGCCTCAAGAGAATGCGATGCAGAGAACTCGAATAATTCGAGACGAATACGGTGAAGCTCCTCCGCCTGCTTGCGTGCGGTAATATCCCTCACGAAAACAAGTTCCCTCACTTGGTCGCGAAGAAGAATCCCGGCCCTTGTTGTTTCTACATCGATCAAGACGCCGTCTTTTCCGCGGTAGAGCTGATATGAAACAACGCCCTCCGGCAGGGGATTAACACGTTGTTGGACGTTGGCGTCCTCGGGCGCCAGGACCCGGTCGATCTTCATTCCGATAAGTTCTTCCTGGCTGTATCCCAACCATTTGGCCATGTACGGATTAGCATCCACAATTGAACCTGTTTCAGGGTCAAAGACGAATACAGCTTCGGGAGCAACATCGAACATGGCCCGGAAACGGGCCTCGGAGGCGCAAGAGCGGTCAGCCTCCTCTTTGATGTAGACGTTGCTGGCCACAAAGACCAGGGCCAGCACCACCATCACAAAAGCGGCAGTAATGCCCACTAAACGATACGAAAACACAAGGTCTTGAGAAACCAATGAAACCAGGGACCAGCCTTCCATAGCAGGCGAGTCAAAACCCGTGCGGCAAACCAGAAAATGAGTGTTGTCAAATTTAGCCACCGCACCGTCCGCGGGTTCTGTTTGGAGGATTGCGGGAAACCGGTCTGTCCCATGTAGCTGCGCAAGGGCGGCCAATTGCCCCGGCAATACAGGCCCCAGACTTTTAAAAGCCTGGTCCGGCCGGCTTCCCAGGAAAACCAGGCCGTTGGCGTCAACCAAAAATGCGGGATCGATAGAGCGAAGGCCGGCTTCGTACTTATCCATATCCATCTTGAGCACGGCCACACCTACGACCTGCCCAAGCTGGTCAAATACGGGGGAACTGGCATAAAATCCCCTCTTTTTGGAGGTGACTCCCAAGGCGAAATAGCGACCCGTATTCCCACCCATGGCCTGTTGGAAATACGGACGGAAAGCATACGTTTGGCCAACGAAACTGTCGGGATCACCCCGGTTGGAAGAGGCGATAGTATTTCCGGAGGAATCCAGCAGGTATGCCACGGAGGCGCTGAAGCTTTTCTTATATCTGTCCAGCACGGAGTTCGCCTGCTCAAGATTCAGACTCTTACCAGACCATAGTGCCGGACCTATCCAAGGAGACGCGGACATTGATTTGACCGCTTCCTGAGCTACCGTCAGTTCGAAAACCAAACGTTGGATGAGCACCTTGCCGTAAGCTGTCCTGTCCTTATGGAGACGCTCCCGAGCCAGATTTCCCATGAATTGGGTAAGCATCCAGCCGGAAATAAGGATGACTGTCAGGGCCATCCAAATGCCATACAGATACCTGGTTCGATGACGGTGGTACGGTCCGAGCTCCTTCGGCACGACAGCGTTAAAATAGCCTATCGTAATGGCTGCGGTCCAAACTGCCACCAGCCCGCGAAACAACTGCACCGGTATGCCGGTAACATGGTTGAAGTTGTCTTGATTAAACATCGACGCCGGGAAAAAGGAAGCTTTGGGCACGAACATCCCGGTAGCCAGGGAATACAAAAACCAGCCGACCGCCGCTGCGACCAGCCAGCGGCAGGGCGAGCCCTCGACCTTTCGTGATTCGAGGCACAGAGCCACTCCCGTCCACAGCCCTCCGACCAGCCCCAGAGCATAGCGCGTTGTGATGTTAATGCCGACCCAGCCAACCGGACTTCCGGACACGGCAACCAGCGCCAGTATCCCCAGTAACCAACGACCCGGCCCCCGATCGAGTATTCGGATCGATGCAATCCGTCCAAATTCAACCAGAAAGCCAAAAGACACGGCGAGAATTGCCCAGCGGAAAGCGGCGAAAATTGTGCCGCCTTCCCACGTGATCGCCACGAGATCCATCCACTCATTAATGCCATGGAGCAGACCAAACCAGCCAATCAATCGCCAGGGAAGACGTTGGGATTTTTCAGGGAGAATAAAGCAGACTACCGCCAAGCCAATGAATGACAGCCCGTAAAAGAAAAAGATGTAATCCATCTGTCCCTGCAAAAAGTCGCCCATTATGGTACCCTCTCCTTCATGGACGGAATTCTCGGGCTTAACTGCTGTTCGGGATTCGGGCCTATACTAAATAATACAGGATACAAGGGCGATTTTGCCGGCTTATGGGATTTTTCTGGTAATTGTATCCACCAATGGCCCCAGACGTCGCTCGATCATCATGATTATCCTTAACGAATGGGCCTTTGGCCTTAAACATCTACATTGGACTTTTGACCCCTTCTTTTTTCATACTTAACGAAATAGCCGGCACCTCTCCAACCTTCTTCAGGAAAAGCACCCCCAAATTGAGATGTGGCTTTCGCCCTTTTTGGCTGGTCCACCCGATAATCCGAATTGGCGTAGAGACGGTTCCAGTAGGCAAGTTGATGTTTAGGATGAAATTAATCAAACTGCTTTGAACCACGATATTAAACGGACCAACTCTGAGGCTTTCCATTTCGAGTCGTGCACCCGTTTCTGAGATTTCAGAAATTTTGATCTGAACTTCTTCCTGATGGTTGAAAAATTGACATCTGAGAGTACCTATCCATTCTACATTGGAACGCTCTCTTTTTCGTCTTTCGAATGACATGGTCTTAATGGTCATCTTTGTTGAATCCCCCAAGCGACGAAACGCCTTAAGGCGCCAGTTCTCGGTTCTAAAAGCTGCTTATCCGTGCGGATAAGGAATAGAAGCACAGATTATACCTTCCTTTGTGGTCCGCTAAATACCATGTATACCCACTAATTGGGGTATGTTAGAGTATGTTCTTGTATCCATCAGTTCCTCGGACACTATGGCTCTCTCAACATCTAGAATCGCTATCGCTGTAATCCGGCCTAAAACCTGCAAAAAATACTCTTCCCGGCGGGTTAGGCTGCGCATTGGGGTATTGGCTCTTAGATATAAGGTTCCCAGCTCTTTTTCATTGAAGGCAATGTGGATTTTCTTCAAGATGTACCTGGACGTTTCTTGAAGCGGTGGGGGTAGGCCTTCATCCTGGGATATTTTTTCACTTCTTAATGATTCTTTCAAAGCTGGGTAATTCTTAAGCTTTATGACATGGGATCGTTTTCCAGGTGGGTCATCGGATGATACCATGTAACAATTGTTCTCCTCGCGATCCATAAAAAACACCGTGAAGCGTTCGATCCCCAGCTTCTCAGATAAGAGCTTGGAAAGTTTGAACAAAAATGGTGATAAATCATTATATTGCCCAATCGACAGGGCCACACTGTTCAGCACTTCCAGTTCCTGGTAATCTGCCCTGAGGACTTCTTTTTCCTGATAGACTCGATTATAGGATACAACTATGCCACGAAAGAAAATGGCGAGAATGAATATAAAAGGAAATCGGAGTAAAAAAGCGGTCTCAAAGAAAGCCCCCGGCGACTTAAGATAGGACGTAACCCCGTATGCCAACAGGATAATCCCGAAAGTGGAATAAACTAAAAATGCCTTACGGGTAATGGCTGAAATTAAAAGAATTAGAAAAAATGTAACATAGAATGCTGAATCTTCAGGTCCGGTAATAATAAATAGGGTCCATCTAAGCTGGATAATTGTTTTTTTACTGAACTCTTCCTTGAAAAACATTTGGCTCTCCATAGAAACCTTTTCATGTTATCTCGGGCAGTGAGTTACTCACATTATCTCCAACAATTACTGAAGCCGGCTTTAGCGGGAATTGGGCCGTTTCAGTCTGACACAGAGCCTTCCGGGATGAGTCTGGACACAAACGATAATCCTCAAGCATCAAACAAGTATCGACCACATCCGGGTCATAGAGGATACCCTTATTCTTCGAAATTTCCTCCAAAGCCTTCTCGATGCCCAATGCCGGTCTGTATGGCCTATGAAAACTCATGGCTTCAACCACATCCGCCACGCCAATGATTCTGGCTTCAAGGAGAATCTCATCGCCGGACAGTCCCTGCGGATATCCGGAACCGTCCATTCTTTCATGATGTTGGAGCACAATCTTGGCAATGGGCCAAGGGAACGGTATCCGTTTCAGAATATCAAATCCGATGCTCGAATGACGCTTGACCAGTCCAAACTCCAGTTCGTCGAGTTTTGAAGGCTTTGAAAGAATCTCGGAAGGGATGGAGATCTTGCCTATATCATGAACCAATCCCGCCAACCGGATCGCAGTAATTTGATCATGGGAAAGCTCCATTTTTCGAGCGATTTGGCAGGCGATATCCGACACTCGCTTCTGATGACCCGCAGTATAGAGATCATTCAATTCGAGCGCGGCAGTCAGGGCGTTGATCGAATCTTCCAAGACCAATTTAAGCTGATCATAAGATTCAGACAGTCGCAGATTTGATTCTCTGAGGGCTAGGAGGCCCCGCTGCTCCTTCTCGATCCTGCCAATTTTGGCTTTGAGCTCCCAACTCGAGAAAGGTTTGACAATGAAATCGGAGGCTACGGCGCCAATGATGTCGCTGAACTCATACTCGGGAGCGTGTCCTGTCATTAGAATAAAGTGCAGTTCGGGATAGAGATCTTTTGCCGCTCTCATCAATTCGATTCCTGTGAAGCCATCCATCTGTATGTCTGAGATCACGAGGTCGTATCTCCCCCGGATGATCGCCTCCATGGCCTCATGCCCGTTCGCTGCCAAATCGCAGGAGTACGCATGATTAATTTTCTGGAGCATTCCATGGACAACCTTCCGATAGTCTTCTTCGTCATCTACGATCAGGATGCGTCGAATCAATAATTCCATCACTTGTCGCTCCTCTTCCCGTCCAAAACATTCCGTATTTCCTGCACCATATTTCCGTATTCCAATTCATCATCCTCTGCCAAAATACGCTGTGCCGGAGTATCGTTCATCGACTTCCCCTATTTTTTGAAGGATATTTTGTATTATTTTTAAAGGTGTGCAAAAATCCTACCGGGTTAGATTTGGGTTATGCTGCGCGACTTTTGCCTCTACCGGGAAAGTCCGGATCAAAGCGCCGACAGTATGGGATGAAGCCAAGGTTGAGACTGCTTGAAACGTCAGCGAAGAATAAATACCAACGTATGGCAAATTTGCCATACTCTTAGGGTACAGTTTCCATGGCGTTTTCGCCACCGATGGCCTTTACAATTCTACTGGTTTGGTAGTCTATCCATTTCGTATTGCGCTCATTTTGAACACGCCGAGAACATTGACGAAGTCATCGGGACAAACCAAGAATCGCACCTGCTCGCATCCGGCTCGGACGAACTCTTCGACAACGCTTACAGGCATGAGATACGCAGACACCTCGCGGAGGCCATAGGCCGACTGGCGAAAAAAACGCGCAGATCGTTATTTCGCTCTTCTACTACGAAGAGCTGACGATGACAGAGATCGGATTAATTCTCGGGTATACCAAATGCAGGATTTCGCAGATTCACAAAAAGGCCATTATCAAACTAAAAGCCATGCTCGCCAAAAAGCTCAGGCCCGACGATCTGCCAGGGATTCAGTTCCCAAGGAGAACTCCGGGCGCTAAGCCCGGGCGGATGCAGCCGCTCCAGGTGGCAAAGATGAATTAATGCAACGCGGAAAGATCCTCAAAAGACACGCTTACTGGTTCGGAGACCTTGAGTATTTTAAACTCCACCTCTACCACATACCCAGAGGTACTCGTTAGTCGGATGAGCCACAGTTTTCTTATGTCCACGCTTTTCATTGTATCCTCCGGTCCCTGGTGAAGCATTACAGCCCGGATGGTCCAGGCTCACGGCCGTAAGCCGCAGTAGAGTTTTCAGTGTCCGTAAACTGTCAAGCCAGGAATGATTCTGGCAGTGAGAACTGAATAATTATTATATTGCCTGCAGATCAGCGTCTCCTGCTCATTTCACTCTTAGATCAAGTACCTCTCGTACCGTTTTGGCAAGTTGCTCCAGGGTCACAGGCTTCATCACGAAGCCTTGAATCCCGAGATCCTTCGCCTTCTCCTCATCCATGTTCCTGCTGAAGCCGGTCATGAGTATTACTGGAATCACAGGTTGGAACCCACGAAGCTCACGGGCAAGATCAGCGCGAGTAAAGTGCGGCATGGTCATGTCCGTAATCACCAGGTCAAAAGGATTTTCAAGCGGCTGGTGACATAAAACCTCAAGGGCCTCCGTCCCGCTTGTCAGGGAGACCGCATCGTACCCCAGGCTTTCAAGCATCTGCTTTATGATTTCGGCCAACTGAGGCTCATCATCGACAACAAGGACCCGCTCCTGGCCACGAGGAAGAGGGATTTGAACTTCCACTTTCTTTGGTGTGCACGCACTCTTCAAAGCTGGGATGAGTACGGTGAACCTGGTCCCCTTGCCCGGCTCACTTTCCACATCGATTTCCCCATCATGGCTCTTTACAATTCCATGAACCACGGATAGGCCCAGCCCAGTGCCTTTTCCCGGTTCTTTGGTGGTGAAAAAGGGATCGAAGATCAAATTAAGTATGGCAGGATCTATGCCGCATCCGGTGTCTCTGACTGTAAGTTCGACATAAAGTCCCGGCTTCAAACCCGCCCGGCATGGAGTCGATTCGCCTTCAAGCAAGACGTCAGCCAATCTCACCTGCAGCACCCCGCCATGATCTTGCATAGCATAGGCGGCATTGGTGCAAAGGTTCATCAGCACCTGGTGCATTTGAGTAGGATCGGCCAACACAGCCGCCTTGCTGAGCACTTCCGTCTTTATCTCTATGGTTGAAGGCAAAGATGGCCGCAAAACCTGCAATGCCTCTTTAACGATTATCCCCAACTGCAAGGGTGTCTGTTGCTGCTCTGTCCTGCGGCTGAATGCAAGGATCTGCTTCACCAGTTCCTTTGCCCGCTTGGCTGCCTTGATCACCTCATCCAGTTTGCCCTGCACTGGACTTCCTTCACTCGATTCCCACTTGGCCAGTTCCGTGTAGCCCATGATAATCCCAAGGATGTTATTAAAGTCGTGGGCAATTCCTCCAGCCAATGTGCCAAGTGCTTCCATCTTCTGAGCCTGCAGCAACTGGGCTTCTACCTGAGCCCGCTCCTTTTCGGCCTGCTCGTGGCGCAATTTACTGTCCAGGTTGTCGAGGGCAAATCCGATGTCGCCGGCAACCTTTCCGAGCAGCTTCACGTCTTCGTCGCCAAAACGGTCAACCTCATCGGAATAAATTGTCAACGCGCCCCACACCCGTCCCGCCCTTACAATAGGAAATGCCGCAGAAGCGGCGATGCCAAAAGGCGCAGCTCGATCACGCCACGGAAGGGTCTCCGGATCATGCAGGAAGTCGTTATACACAGAAGGATGACGTTCGCGAATGCATGTGCCAGTTGGTCCACGCCCCTCGGGGCGATTGTCGGCATAGACCGTGATGCCCCGGACATACTCGTTAATCCCGCCCCAGGAGGCTGTCGGCACGACTGCGTTGGTTATGGGTTCCACATAGCCTATCCAGGACAACAGAAAACCTCCCCCCTCAACGATGTCTCGGCACGCTTGCTCTAGAAATGTTTCGGGGGATGTTGCCCGCACCACTGCCTGACTTACACGGCTGAGCACCAAGTAAAGCCGGTTGAGGTGTTTGATCTCTCGGGCTTGTTTGGCGTGCTCGGTGATGTCGAGAATCGTGCCGATCAGCCCGAGGACACGGCCACCGGTGTCCGTGAACGTGGCCTTGTGGAAGACTACGTCATGCAAGGCCCCAAAGGCGTCTTTAACCTGCGAGTCGTAAATTTGTGTACCCGGGTTCTGCAGAAGTTCGGCGTCCTTCGCATGATATACCTCCGCCAGCTTCCGCGGGCTGATGTCGAACACGCTCTTGCCAATCAGTTGATCACGCGTGTTGCCGAAAAACTCCTCAAAAGCCATGTTGCATCCGAGGTACCTTCCCTCGATGTCCTTGTAGAAGACCGGCGCCGGGATAGCGTCGAGCAGTGTTGCCAGAAAGGCCTGGTCTTCCCTCAGCGAATCCTTCGCCCGCTTGCGCTCGGTGATGTCGCGAATGTTGCATTGGATGACTCTGGTATGGTCCACCAGGTAAACATTGCTGACAAACTCCACGGCGATGGGCCGCCCATCGAGGGTTTCCAGCGGCAGATCCTCGTAACGGATGTATTCCTTATCTTGCAGCGCCTTGAAAGCGTCCTTGGATGCGGCAATGTCCTTGAATACACCGAGTTCCCAGATATGTTGCCCGCATATTGCGTCGTAAGAATAACCGAG
>JBEKQE010000132.1:0-14340 GCA_049520035.1 Syntrophobacteraceae bacterium
CTTCTGACCGCTCGGAGGTCCGGGTATGCTCTCAAATGGAACCCTTATCCCTTCTTCACTGAGCGTGAAGGACCTGCTCTGGCAGGTTCAATGGGACAAAGAAAAATGCACCCTGTGCGGCCGGTGCACGGCTGTGTGCCCTGTTCAGGCGATAGAGCTCGGAGCGCACAGGAAAAGGACGGTTCAGATCCCTTCACTGTTGGAGATCGGCCCATCCACCACTTCGTCCAATGTCTACCAAGTCTATCACGGGATTCGGCAAAAAACCGATCCCGCATACGCCTGTGTCGGATGCGCGATGTGCAACCTGGTTTGTCCGAACGGCGCGATAATTCCGCTCAAGTCGGACGAAATCGACAAGCAACGGTACCACATCAACCGGGGTGGACATGCACGAAGCCGAGGCGGCAGGAGAAATGTGCCGGATTTTCTCAATCTCGGGACGCTCGACCGGATAAAGTTCGTCCGAATCTCGATGCTCACGGACCCGGCGCTCGATGCGGGCCGTCATGAATTCGAGCTGCGGACCCTGCTTGGCCGTGTTCTTCCTCCGGAGGAAAACCTGAAGCTCTACCGTGAGAACGGCTGGATACCCCCCGTGCGGGAGATATATCCTCTTATTATCGGCAGCATGTCATTCGGCGCTCTTTCCCCGAACATGTGGGAAGGGCTTCAGATGGGAGTGGCATACCTCAATGAAGAGCTTGGAATGCCCGTCCGGATGTGTACGGGCGAGGGCGGTTGCCCGCCCAGGCTCTTGCGGTCCCGATTTCTAAAATACACGATTTTGCAGATTGCGAGCGGGTACTTTGGCTGGGACGAAATAATCCATGCCCTGCCGGAGATGAAAGAAGATCCCTGTGCGATCGAGATCAAATACGGACAGGGGGCCAAGCCGGGCGACGGCGGTTTGCTGATGTGGTACAAGGTAAACAAGCTGATTGCGGCGATTCGCGGAGTACCTTCGGGGATTAGCCTGCCCAGCCCGCCGACGCATCAGACTAAGTATTCGATCGAAGAATCCGTCGCCAAGATGATCCAGTCCATGTACATGGCATGGGGGTTCAGGGTCCCGGTCTATCCGAAGATTTCTGGAACTTCGACCGCCCTGTCCGTTCTGAATAACCTCACCCGGAACGCCTACGCCGGCGGGCTTGCAATTGACGGCGAAGACGGCGGCACAGGCGCGGCCTATACGGTATCCATGGACCATATGGGGCATCCGATAGCCAGCAATATCCGGGACTGCTACCTGAACCTGGTCAGGCTCGGCCAGCAGAACGAGGTCCCGCTTTTTGCAGGAGGTGGGGTCGGCAAGAACGGAAAGCTCGCGGCTAACGCCGCCGCGCTCATAATGCTTGGCGCAAGCGCCGTCCAGGTCGGAAAGTACATGATGCAGGCAGCCGCCGGGTGCGTAGGCTCCGAGTCGGACCGGTGCAACATCTGCAACATAGGGTTGTGTCCGAAAGGGATCACTTCCCAGGACCCGCGTCTCTACAGGCGGCTCGATCCCGAGAAGGTGGCCGAGCGGGTCGTTGACATATATCTCTCATTCGATACCGAGCTAAAGAAGATCGTCGCTCCTCTGGGACGTTCGACTTCTCTTCCGATCGGCATGTCGGACGCTCTGGCGATAAACGATCGGGATGCTGCCGAGCGCCTTCAGATAAAATACGTTGTGTAACGGGGAGCGGGGAGCAGGGAGCAAGGAGCAGGCAAACCGTCTTTCTCTCGCTTCTCGCCACTCGCTTCTCGCTTCTGATTACGTGGAGTTTGAGCATGGAACAGCAACAGGTGATTCGGTTTTCCGGGTTTGAAGATGGCCATCGCATTTCATCGCGCATTCTCGAAGAAAGGATGCAGCAGGCCGTAGAGAAAGGCTATCGCGCCTTCGAGGTTGAGGCTTTCGGCCAGCATGGCATCGGAGGCAGGCTCTGGAAGGCCGGAAACGACAGGCTTCATGTCAGAATATCTGGCGCGCCCGGCCAGCGCGTTGGTTCTATGGGCTTTCCCAATACGCTGATCGAGGTCCTTGGCCCGTCTTCAGACGATGTGGGCTGGCTGAACGCCGGCGCGGACATCGTCGTCCACGGACATGCTACAAACGGCGCCGCGAACGCAATGGCCCAGGGCAGAATCTATGTCGGCGGAAACATCGGCGCGCGCGGCATGACCATGACCAAGCGCAACCCGCGCTTTGCGCCCCCTGAGCTGTGGGTGCTCGGTTCGGCAGGCGACTACTTCGCCGAATTTATGGCGGGCGGCATCGCGGTAATCTGCGGCTATGAGGCTCAGGACCCGGAAAATGTTCTGGGCTATCGTCCGTGCGTTGGAATGGTCGGAGGAAGAATCTATTTTCGCGGCCCCCATAAAGGTTACAGCATGCCGGACGCCAATTTGATCCCAATCGAGGACGGCGACTGGCAATGGCTCAGCGAGAACCTTAAGAGTTTTCTCACGGGGATCGGAAAGATCGATCTATACACCCATCTTGCCAATCGTGAGGAATGGCAGCTCCTGAAGGCTAGAGGCCCGCTTGAAAAATACGCGAGACCCAGGATCTCGATGCAGGCTTTTCACGAAGGGGTTTGGGACTCCGAACTGGGCCGTGGAGGCCTTATCGGAGACCTCGTGGATTTCGAAAGAAGTCCGATTCAGCTCATTACCACCGGATTTCTCAGGCGCTATGTCCCGGTCTGGGAAAACAGGAAGTTTGCTGCGCCGTGTGAGGTGAGCTGCCCTACCGGGATGCCGGTTCACGAGCGGTGGCGGCTCATCCGTGAGGGGCGGGCGGATGAGGCCGTTGACCTGGCGCTGGCCTACACGCCATTTCCCGCCT
Organism: Syntrophobacteraceae bacterium; assembly: GCA_049520035.1. Lineage (GTDB taxonomy): Bacteria > Desulfobacterota > Syntrophobacteria > Syntrophobacterales > Syntrophobacteraceae > SbD1. Next base: position 2,840 of record JBEKQE010000132.1, read on the forward strand.
CCGTGTGCGGCTACTTGTGCCCGAACCTGTGCATGCAGGGCTGCACAAGGCAGACGGCGCGAATGGCCCCGGTGGACGTCACCCAGTTGGGGAAGGCGAGCCTGAGGGCAAAACTTCCCGTACTCCCGTCCCTGACGGGAAAAAGAATCGCGATAATCGGCGGCGGTCCTTCGGGTATATCTGTCGGGTGGCAATTACGCAGGCAGGGACATGAGGCGATTATCTACGACATGAGACCGGAACTGGGCGGGAAAATTTCCGCCATGATCCCGAGGTCCCGCATCCCGGATGAGGTAGTTGAAGCCGAACTCGCCCGGGTGAGGGAAGCGCTTCCTCACGTGAACCTGCGCCAGAGGCTCGGAAGGTCCGATATAGAAGAACTCAGGGAGGAGTTCGATTTCGTCGTGATAGCCTCCGGAGCGCAAAGGCCCAGATTTTTGCCCATCCCCGGCAAGGAAAAGATGATCCCGGCCCTGGAGTTCCTCCGCATGTGCAAGGCGGGCGAGGCGAAGGTGGGAAAGCGCGTGCTGATCATCGGGGCCGGAAACGTCGGCTGCGACGCTGCAGCGGAAGCGTACAGGCTAGGGGCCGAAGAAATCACCCTGATAGATATCCAGGAACCGCTTTCATTCGGCAAAGAACGCAAGGAGGCAGAAGCCGCCGGCGCGAAATTCAGGTGGCCCTGTTTCAGCAAAGCGGTGACTGACGACGGGCTGGAACTCACAACGGGCGAAGTCATCCCCGCAGAAACGATAATCATCTCGGTGGGCGACGTGCCCGAACTCGACTTCCTGCCGGAAAGCGTCGAGACAGAGCGGGGATTCATAAAGGTAAACGAGTATTATCAGACCAGCGACCCGAAGATTTTCGCGATAGGCGACACGGTAAGACTTGGGCTTCTAACGGACGCAATCGGTGCTGGAAGAAAGGCGGCGGAAAAAATAGGCGACATCCTCTCCGGCAAAGACGTGCAGGTTTGTCCTGTGCGCTCGATGATCGACTATACCCGCATAAAGCTCGAGTATTTCGATCCGCGTCTTTTAGGCTTTAACGGAGTCGAGGAGTGCGCCTCGCAGTGTTCCTCGTGCGGGACCTGCCGCGACTGCGGAATATGCGTCACTATCTGCCCGGAGTCGGCCATTTCCCGGCAAAGCCCCACAAACGGAGTTGAATATGAAATGGTCGTAGATCCGGAAAAGTGCATCGGCTGCGGATTCTGCGCAGGCGCATGCCCCTGCGGCGTATGGGACCTGGTGGAGAACGAGTCTATAGAATAGATAGTTGCGAAAACCGGTTGCTTGCGAAAATTGAGATTCATTTCCGCCCACCGGCGCCGCCGGTGGGCGGTTTTGTTGGTGCGCCAGGCATTTTGGGATTTTTCAGAGTGCACGACGATGGAGGGCCAAATTAATCTCAACTGTTGCGCCTTCAACCTCTCAATCCATTCTGTTAGGATCAAGTGTAATGAGCGTCCACCATCAGCATATGTTCAACGTCTACGCGCTCATACTCTGAAATTTTAGTATACGCTCGCTTGTCACAAAGGGTGGATCGGAGGTCTCTTGACTTTTCGTGAGGGAGTAATGAGGCAGGCTGCTCTGTTTAAGGAACCGATGAGAAAGAACCTCATCAGGCCGTTCAACTTGCAGCTCTTAAAATGGGTCGGCAATAAACAGCGCTTCGCCCATGAGATAGTTGCCTATTTCCCTAATCGCTTCGGGACCTACTTCGAGCCGTTCCTGGGCAGCGGCGGAGTACTGGGGTCCCTGGCCCCCCAAAACGCGGTTGCTTCCGACTCCTTTCAGCCATTGATGAAAATTTGGCAGACACTGCAAGAAGAACCAAACACCCTGAAACGCTGGTATGGGGAGAGGTGGGAACTTGTCAGAAAAGGGAACAAGCGTGAGGTTTACGAGAAGATAAAAACTTCCTACAATGGCAAGCCCAATGCAGCCGATCTGCTTTTCATCTGCCGTTCCTGTTACGGAGGAGTGGTTCGGTTCCGGCAGGCCGACGGTTACATATCGACTCCAGTGGGGATCCATGATCCGATTTCCCCCGAATCTTTCTCCCGGCGGGTAGACGAATGGCATTATCGGACCAAGGGGACGCAATTTATCAGGATGGAATATGAAGAAGCGATGAGCATGGCCGGGGCCGGCGATATGGTTTACTGCGATCCTCCCTACAGCCATAGTCAGGCTATTCTTTACGGCGCCCAATCCTTCAGCTTGGAAGGTTTGTTTGAGGTCATCGAAAAATGTAAGTCCCGAGGTGTGTTCGTAGCGCTGAGCATTGATGGCTCAAAGCGATCGGGTAACCACCTATGCAAACTGCCCGTACCGGAGGGACTCTTTGAAAGAGAGCTATTCATAAGCATCGGGAGATCGATGTTGAAGCGCTTCCAGATGAACGGTTCGTCACTGGAGCATGAGGAAGTAGCAGACAGACTTTTGTTGACCTATTAACCTGAATGGGCCATCCACTTCCCGCTTGAGAAGGAAACCGACATCAGGGGCCGTAAAGCATCCTTTTCCGCTAAAGGCTGGAAAATTCACTTCCGCCCACCGGCGCCGCCGGTGGGCGGTTTTGTTTCGTGCGTCCGGCAGGCGGGGATCACTTGGAGGTGCGAGTCCTCTACAGGCCCTGACAGCGGGAACTGTTAAAGTAATTATCTATCATGGTCGATCATTTGTCAGAATGTGAATGGGCGGCGTTTGCCTGCAGATTCAAAGCGAGTGTGCTTATGGATATTGAAATGTGAAAAGGGGTTTAGCCATGAAAAAGACCCTGGCCCTGACGATCCTGTTTGCAGCGGTCCTGCTAATCGTTCCAAGACCCGCCACTGCCGGCAGCACCGGCTTGAGTCTCGCCCTGGAAGAGGCAAACGGCCTGGCGGCGAACGGTAAGATATATTTCGGGGCGACAGTGCCGAACTTCGCGGACCTCGCAAAATTTGAATCCGACGCCAGGAAGAAGGTGTCGATCTTCCTCTGGTTTCAACAATGGGGGGGAACGAATAGCTCTTTTAATCCTGCGTTGATGAATCAGGTGAGAAATCACGGATCTATTCCTCTGCTCTCGTGGGAGCCCTGGAAAGGACAAGCTTATGGGAAAAACCAACCCAAGTACGCGCTTCAAAACATCATAGATGGCAAGTTCGATGCCTATATCACCGGATTTGCAAAGGCTGCCAAGGCATGGAAGCACCCATTTTTCTTAAGGTTCGCTCATGAGATGAACGGTGACTGGTATTCCTGGTCTGAGGTCACTAATGGTAATAGTCCGGGCCAGTATGTACAGGCATGGCAACATGTGCATGATATCTTCACCGAGGTTGGAGCGTCAAATGTCACCTGGGTCTGGTGCCCCGGCAGAGTCATGGGCCGCGGTGTTGCCCTGGACAATCTTCAGGAAATGTACCCCGGCGACAGCTACGTCGATTGGGCTGGAATGGATGGCTACAATGCGGGCAACGACAACCTGGGTTGGCAGACTTTTTCCGAGGTGTTCACTCCTCTCTACAATAAAATATTGAGCATAACCTCCCAACCGATCATGATTGCCGAGACCTCCTGTGGAGAACTTGGAGGAGGGCACAAAAGCTATTGGATCAGCGATGCTTTGTCGACCCAGCTTCCTGATAACTTTCCGGGTGTCAAGGCGCTCGTCTGGTGGAACATCAACAACGATAAAACAGCAAACTGGACAATAGAATCGTCTCCTTCGGCTCAGAAAGCCTTTGCAACGGCAATACAGTCATCTTATTTCTCATCAAACAACTACGGAAGCTTATCGCAATCGCCAATCCCTCCTCCCGACCTTTTAGACGAAACAGGCCCGTGAGACTCTACATCAGCAGCCGCACATCCAAAGCCACAGCTCCCATCCCCTCATCGTCGAGGCTCACCGGATTCAAGTCCATCTCGCGGATTTGAGGGAAGTGGTGCATGAGCAGGGAGACCTGCACAAGGATGTGGGCGGCGGCTTCGAGGTCTGCCTCGCGCATGCCCCGGAATCGACCCAGAATGCGTTTTCCCGATAGTTCTCCGAGCATTTCCATGGCCGCACCGGTATTGATCGGGGCAAGACGCATACTTACATCTTTCATGACCTCGACCATAATCCCTCCCAGGCCGGTGAGCACTACAGGGCCAAAGGACGGGTCCCTTTTACCCCCGACCACAAGTTCCCGCGAGGCTGGGGCCATCTTCTGCACCACGATCCCTACAATGTCATCGGAGACCTCGTGCAACCGGCGCCATTCATTCCGGAGGGATTCGGCATCGCGTACATCCAATGCCAAGCCGCCTCTGTCGCTTTTGTGCAGAAGCGAAGGCGAGACTGCTTTGAGCGCCACGGGAAAACCAAGGTCCTCAGATGCCTCGAGGGCCTTATCCAGGCTCTTTGCCATGCGCCAGGGCACGACCGGTATGCCTGTCAGGTCCAGCAGATCGAGCGCCTCGTGGAGAAGGGGCTGCCGATTCTGTCTCTCGATGTCTGCGAACCACTTTTCGATCTTTTTAACTGGTATGGTCAAGGAGTGGTGAGGAGGCGCGGCAGTCACATCGGATTCGGGCTTCAGGCGGTCTGAGGCATTGGTTTTGCTCCACTGCGACAGAACCGCAAGGGCATTCACAGCTTCCGCAGGTTCCAGAAAAAAGGGAGAATTTGAGTTTTTCTCCAGGCGCACCCGCTCTTCAAACGGGATTTCCATAACTGTTGCGACAGGTTTTCCCGATTGCGAGGAGAGCGCGGCCATGTTTTCCACCAAACGCCGTGTTACATCCCTCTCAATCACCATCTGGGACACATGAATGAACACAACGCCGTCGATATCATGCTGCCTCAGGACCTTTTCCACTACGCTGATATAGAAGGAGAGATCGAAGATATCGCCAAGGTCCAGCGGATTTCCCAGCCGGATTACGCCGGCGCGGCTACGGCTTTGAACTTCATTGAGAATGTCGGGCTCCAAAGGAGGAAGGCGAAAGCCGTAACTTGCGCAAACGTCGGCGGCTACGACGGCATGTCCACCGGACCGTGATAAAACGGCTAGATTTTTCCCCTTAAGCGGCGGGAGGCAAAAACCTTTCGCAGCGCTAACCGCTTCGGAGACGGAATGAACCCTCAGGATGCCGCTCTCGCGGCAGACGGCATCAACGACCTGGTCATCTGCAGCCAGAACACCCGTGTGAGATTGGGCTATTGTGAGACTCATAGCACCCGTGTTGGACTTGTGCAGGATGATAGGCTTGGAACATCGTCTCGCCAGGTCGGCAAAAGAGCGGCCCCTTTTGAAACCTTCCAGGTAGAAGTATATGACGGCGGTTTCCGGGTCATCCATGAGATAGGCCAGGTAGTCGGCTTCATCGAGGTCCAGTTTATTTCCCATGCTGACAAACTTGCTTATGCCTGCTCCGGAGGTGCAGAGCCTCTCGGCAAGGCTAAGACCAACTCCGCCGCTTTGAGCAAACACACCGATATTACCTCTCCTGAATCGTGTTTCAAAAGCGACAAATGGGGTGTAAAGCCCGTTGGCAGTATTCATCATACCTACGCAATTGGGGCCGACAAAGCGGATGCCAAACTTTCTGCCGGCTTTGAGGATTTCTTGTTCGAGCATTTCTCCCTGGGTCCCGAGTTCTCGAAAGCCGGCGGACTCGATAACAGCCCAACGTGTACCTTTCTCGCCACATTGAGCGAGCATATCGTGAACGAAGCGCGCAGGTGTGAGGATAACGGCCAGCTCGGGGTTTCCAGGCAATTCTGCGATTGAGCGATAAACCGGGTGTCCAAGAACCTCTCCACCTCGAGGACCAACAGCATAGATTTTTCCCTGATATCCGAGGTTAACAAGATTTGCCATAACGTTTTGTCCGAGATTGTCCGCTGATTCGGAAACTCCAACTACCACGACAGATTCGGCACAGAATAAGCCATTCACGATTTTACTCCTGCTTGTTCATTGAGCTTGATGTACGGAACATTCACCCCCGGTACGGCCCTCTAAAGAAAAATACAAGTAAAACTTTTTAAATACAAATACGATTTTGCGACGCTCAAATGCTTTTCAGGATATGAAGGCATCCCGCGAACGCCCAACGCTAACGATAGACACTTCAGGGGATGCCTTCCGGGCTATGCATCACTCGTCGCATAGGGATGCCCGTGAGAGCGTTTCACCAAATGATCGTTTAGTGTGGCTAACAAGTCTGTCATACGAGGGTCAAGGCAGGCAGAGCGATTTAAGGCTCATGGAACCGGGCGGCCAACGAGCGTCTGGAAGTTCATTGCGGCCATGGCCCACCCCGGATCAAGTCCGGGGCAGGAATGACATCACCCCGGACCCGCTCCGGAGCGGAATCCAGGGCTTTATTTTAACTTATCGATTTTAAAGCGAAAGGCACTGGACCCCGGCTTTCCGTCATGCCGGCGGAAGCCGGTACGGGGTGACGATTCTGTGGATTTTTCTCTACGTTACAGTGTACTAGAGCTGCGGTCGGGGAAGAAGGCCGGCCCTTTCAGTGATCTCTTTTACTCTTTCCTCCCACTCGATAGCCATAATGTGCACGCCGGCAATACCGGGGATTTCGCGCACTTGCTGGATCTGTTCGAGAAGGAGGTTGATTCCTTCTTCGGCCTGGTTTCCCTTGGGAACACCTTTGATGCGTTTAATGATCTCATCGGGAATGGTGATTCCAGACACACTCCTGTTCATGTAGGCGGCCATACCGGCAGACTTGAGCGGCGTAAGCCCGGCCAGGATGAAGCACTGCTTGTCCAACCCCATATCGCAGGCCATACTCATGAACTTCCGGAATCGGTCCATATCGTAGATACATTGGGTTTGAACGAAATCAGCGCCGGCCCGGATTTTTTTGGCGAGTCTGATCACCCTGAACTCGAAGGGGTCGGCAAAGGGGTTGGCCGCCGCTCCCAGAAACATCCTGGCGCTTCCTTGGACCGGATCGCCGCTGTTTACCTTGCCCTCGTCCCTGATTACGCGCACCACATCCAGAAGCTGAATGGAATCCAGGTCGAAGACGTTTTTCGCCATTGGATGATTGCCAAAGGTCTGATGATCGCCTGTAAGGCAGAGCATATTGCGAATCCCGAGAGCGTACGCCCCGAAAACGTCGCTCTGGGCGGCGATTCGGTTGCGGTCTCTGGTAACCATCTGCATGATCGGTTCCAGACCGTTTTGCAGCAGAACTGCGCTGGCTGCGATGCTCGACATGCGTACCACCGCTGTCTGATTGTCAGTGACGTTGGCCGCGTCAATGCAGCCCCTGATGAGGTCTATCTTTTTTTGAAGATGCTCCACGTCTGCGCCCTTGGGCGGGCCGCACTCACAGGTTACGGCGAAATGACCGGAGGAGAGCACCCTCTCAAGGTTACTTCCCGATTTGATAACGTTTTTATCGCTCATGGTCCTCATTCTCTGATGTGGATTGTGTTGGTTCCACCCGGCGGCGGAGGCCGCCTAAAGCCGAAGATATCGACGCTCCGCAGGGCGGCCTTTGTTGTGTTATTTCAGCCTGTAGAGATGTTCCCGAACGGTCCGGCGGACTCCACCATCTGAAGCAGTCCTCCAGTCTTTCGCGGGAAGCACATTCTGAAGTTCATCAACTCTTCCCAGCTTTTGCAGCCGGTCATATATGAGCTGCCATACACAATCGATATTTGCCGGGTCAACTTCGCATTTGCCTTTTTCAGATCCGCCGCACGGCCCGTTCAAAAGATGCTTCGAGCAACGGGCGACAGGGCATATTCCGCCGGTATGAGCCGTCATGCAGTCTCCACAACCGGCGCACATCTCCGCCCAAAGCCCCGGTTCCATCCCGGCGCCGTAAAAAGTAGTGTTCACTCCAGGAAAGATTGGCGTCTTTCCGAGCCGGTCGGCAAAAAAATTCACCCCAACACCGCAGGCAAGCGATACAACCGCATCGATTTGTTCATTTTCCACGCGGTTGAGGATGGGCAGAATAAATTCCTCGTCGCATTGCCTCTGGACACAGTCTTCCAGTATTGTTTTGCTCCGGCCTTCCCTGCCAAAAGCGATCCGCAAGCCCGATGCGAGAATCTGCACCTCGGCTTCTCCTCCAGACAGACAGACTGTGACGCATGTACCGCAGCCGACAATCAGAATTTTTTCGAAATTTTCGAGATATCCCTTAACCTGTCCGAACGGTTTAGGGTCCGCAACAATCATCGTGAAGCTCCTTCCGCAAGCAGCTCGCCAGGGGCAACAGTTTGTGCCGGAGTCGAGCGGAATTGTTCCCATATCCGAGGCCAGCTTTCCTCGGCGCTGCCATCTGTTTTGAAAAGCTGCACGTTGTGCTGTCCCACACCTATGTCATCTAGAAACTTTTGGACCCGTTTGACGCGCCTTGCAAGCAATTCTTCAGCCCCGGTGTAGAAGCAGCCGTTTTCAGTGCAGGCGATCACCGCGACCTTATCTGCGCCCAGTTCGATAGGGCTGACCAGATCGAGAGTACTAAGGCGGGCGACGCATGGAATCATCACGCGCAGGATGCCCGACTGCCGGATTTCCTCTTCGGTTTGTGCGCCCAGAAACTTCCTGCTGGTTGTCTCATTGAGGCAACAATAGGAAACCACCAGGGGTTTTGCGATCTTCGCCGTATCCGACTTGGACAGAATAGCTCTCAGAGTATCTCTCATACCATTTGTGGCAAATCGTGACAAGGCTATTCCTGCGGCAGGGCATTCCGCTGCGCACAGCCCACAAGTCTGGCACTCTTGCGCGGGCATGACTGCTGTTTTTTCCACCTTCGCCACTCCGAAAGGGCAGACCCGCACACAAGTAAGACAGCCCGCGCAGTGGGCCGGCGACTTGAGATATGCGCCGGTGGCGCAGGCAAGACAACGTCTCGATTCGGCGAGTGCTTCGGACTCGCTGTATCCCGGCTCGATAGGAGAAAAATTCGTGATTCGTTCGTCGGCGTCCATAAGGTTCACCTCGACGCGTTCGAACCGTTTGGCGAGAGCAGCGGTTGCCGACGGCAGCTCGCCTATGGTTGTGACCTTGCGTTCAGCGAGCTTCAGCGTTTCTCCCGTCTCCAGGAAATGAGATATGACCTTGGCGGCGTCATGGCCTGTGCCGATGGCCCCAATGGCGGAGCCGGGGCCGGTCATGACCTCGCCGCACACGAATACACCGCGTTCGGACGTGGTCATCGAGGTCCGGTCGCATTGAAGCCGGCCGCGGTCAACAGCAACGGGCGTTTGGGCCAAAAAATCCAGGTTGGCTTTCTGGCCGATTGCCAGAATGACGCTGTCAACTTCGACGCTCTTTGTCACGGATTCATCGTATTTGGGACTGAACCGATGCTGATCGTCAAAAACGCTGGTGCATCGCTTGAAGTCGATGCCTGTCACTGCGCCATTTTTTTCAAGAATTGCCTTAGGTCCCCAGGAATTGAAAATTTCTATACCCTCTTGCTCGGCCTCCTCTATTTCCCATTTCCATGCGGGCATTTCTTCCCGGTTCTCAAGGCAGGCCATGTAAACTTTGGACGGCCCAAGGCGTTTGGCGGCCCTGGCCATATCGATAGCCACATTCCCACCCCCGACCACAAGTGAGCGGTCTCCGAGCTCGGGGCGCATTCCATTCGCGACGTCCCACAGGAAGGGAATGCCCAGAAACACTCCCTTGCTGTCTGTCCCGGGAATGGGCAGTGAATGACTTTCGGCAAGACCCGCCGCGATTAGAATTGCATCATTTTCTTTTCGCAGATCGTCAAAGGAAATATCTTTGCCCACCTGGCAACCGGTTCGAACCTCAACCCCGGCAGCCAGTATGTCCCCGATATCCTGGGCAAGGGCCTCGACCGGAAGTCTGTAGCGAGGAATGGCATGTGCGAGCATGCCGCCGAGCTTGGTGTCTTTTTCATAAACCCTCACCCGGTATCCGCTGAGCGCAAGGTCCAGAGCAGCGGTCAGGCCTGAAGGACCCGAACCGATGATGGCCACGGTCCCCTCTTTCTTTTCCGCCGGTTTCTTTTGCCTGGCGATGCGGTACTCTTTTGTATTCTCGACTACGAAACGTTTAAGCATCCTGAGGCTTACCGCCGAATCGATCTCCTTTCGGCGGCACTCGGCTTCGCACGGATGATGACAGATGCGACCACAGACCGAAGGAAACGGATTAACCTCGAGCAAGATGTCAAGGGCGCCTTCATAGTCGCCCCTGCTCAAACGCTGCACATACTCGCGGGTGTCGGTGTGAACCGGGCAGGCAGCGGAGCATGTAGCCAGCATATCGCCTGCCAAGATTTGTGTGAATTCTTTCTCCATCATGCTGTTAAACCCTTTCGCGCCAGAGAATCAGGACGTTTGGAATACGGATTTTTACACCTGCAACACTATCCGGCCGACAATGGAAAGCAGCTCGCCTTCAGAGCCACGTGAAATATATCGCAATTTAGTCCGGGAGGCCAACTTTTTTTGAACTGCAAGCATCTTTTTTTAGCTCAACAAAAAACGGCCAAGGACCCTCTTCAAAGAATGTTTCCAACCCAATTATTTCTTATTCAGCGATTTCCTCATCGCTCAGATAGCACGCCGGGTCGCAGCCCCAGAGGTCGCCGGAAGCAGCTTCGGCGCGCACGCGGAAGTTGCCCCCGCAAATTGAGAGCCATTTGCATTCTGCGCAGCGTCCTTTCACATAGAGTTTTTTATTCTTCAACCGTTTCATCAGCGGGTTGGAAAGATCGGTCCATATTTCACTGAATTTGCGCTCTGTAACGTTTCCGAAAGAATAGTGCCTCCAAAACTGGTCGGCGTGGACGCTTCCGTCCCAACTGATGCACCCGATCCCCCGCCCGGAATTGTTGCCCTCGTTCATCTGGAGCAGTTCGAGGACTTCGGCCGCCCTGGAGGAATTCTCCCGCAGCATCCTGAGGTAGAGATAGGGGCCGTCGGCGTGATTGTCCACAGTGAGCACTTCCCTGGTCTTGCCACGCTGGTGCAGGTCAGCGGTCCTGTCGATTATGAGGTCAACCGCCTCACGCGTCTCCTGGTGGGATAGGTCTTCGTTGATCAACTCGCTTCCGCGCCCGGCATATACGAGGTGATAAAAACAGACGCGCGGGATGTCATATTTTTCGAGAAGGTCGAATATGCCGGGAATCTCCCGCACGTTGAGCCGGTTCATTGTAAAGCGCAGGCCGACCTTTATTCCAGCGTCCCGGCAGGCCATAATACCTTCCATGGCCTTGCGGAAGGCGCCTTTGACTCCTCTGAACCGGTCATTTACTTCATCGAGCCCATCCAGGCTTATCCCGACGTAGGAGAGGCCCACCTTTTTGAGATCGCCCGCTGTTCGCGAATTGATGAGGGTCCCGTTGGTTGAAATAACCGCACGCATGCCCTTGGCGACCGCGTATTCGGCAAGTTCGATGAGATCGGGCCGAACCAGGGGTTCGCCGCCCGAAAAAAGGACCACCGGCGAGCCGAAAGCGGCAAGATCATCCAGA
>JBEKQE010000133.1:0-14241 GCA_049520035.1 Syntrophobacteraceae bacterium
GCGGCGCCGTGGAGGGCCTGATCAATAAAATCAAGACCCTCAAAAGGCAGGCTTACGGATTCCGGGATTCTGAGTACTTTAAACTACGGCTCTACCATCTTCATACACAGAGGTACTCGTTACCCGGATGAACCAATTTTATGCCATTTTCAAAAGGTCCTTGAGTAGTCATGCATTTGTAATTATTATCCTCGTATGACAGACTTATATACAACCCTTCACGATGTACTTAACACTTTCAATCCTGTGAAGGTCGCTTCCATGTTTCACTTCGGGAAAAGAAATACGCTCACCGGTCTTGCCAGGACCTGTGGGTGAGCGGCTAAAATAGCTCCAACAGTTTTGTTGGAGGCGCTGAAAGGTTTGCCGGCCTCTTCGGACCCGAATCTTCTTGTCGGTTTCGAAACGCGTGATGATGCAGCGGTCTATCGGGTATCGGATGAAATTGCCGTCATATCCACCGTTGATTTCATAACTCCGCCCGTTGACGATCCCACATGGTTCGGCCGCATTGCCGCCGCCAACTCGCTTTCCGATATCTACGCAATGGGTGGGCGTCCCATTACCGCATTGAATCTCATCATGTTCCCATCGACAAAGCTCAGCATGGAGATACTCAAAGGCATCCTGCAGGGTGGGAGCGAAAAGGTGGCCGAAGCAGGGGCATCGCTGGCAGGCGGCCATTCCGTAGAAGACGATGAGCCAAAATATGGACTGGCCGTAACCGGTACAGTCTCCCCGAAACGGATCCTCACCAACGCAGGCGCCAAGCCCGGCGACCTGTTGATTCTCACAAAGCCTCTCGGTACGGGTGTCCTATTTAACGCGTGCAGATCGGGAAAGCTTCCCTTTAGGGACCTGGAGCCGATATTACCCCAAGTGGCAGCGTTGAATCGCACCGCAATGGAAATTGCCCTTAAATTCGAGGTACATTCCTGCACGGACATAACGGGTTTCGGAATTCTGGGACATGCGCTCGAGATGGCCATGGCAAGCTCTGTTCGGATCGATCTCGAGTTCGGCGCCCTGCCCTCCTATCCAAACTCCTTAGCTATGTACCGCAAAGGTGAAACAACGGGCAGCAACAGACAGAACAAAAAATTCGTAGAGGATTTTCTGCATATCTCTGCCCGGCTCTCCGAGGAGCAGCATCAATGGCTTTTCGATCCTCAGACCTCCGGAGGCCTGCTCCTGTCCGTTCCGGCATCCATGGCAGAAATCATTATCACCGAATTAAGGGGCGCCGAAGTAAGTGCTGCCTCCGTGATCGGAAAGGTCGAAAGCAGCCCTCATCCGGAGATCAGGCTGGTTTAATTAAGAATATGCATAACTTTTGGACGTCATTAAGAAAGCCTATTTTTGCCCTGGCGCCCCTTTCCGGAATAACCGACAGCGCGTTTCGCCGGATCTGCAAAGGCTTCGGGGCAGATATCGTGTACAGCGAACTGACGAGTTCCACCGCCTTTGCATATCAACCGGAATCCACGCTGAGGATTATGCGTTTCGATGATTCAGAGCGTCCTTATGTCGTGCAGCTTTTCGGCAATAATCCCGAACATTTCGCATCCGCTGCCCGATTTGTGAGCCGGGAGATCAAACCTGACGGGATCGATATAAACTTCGGCTGTCCCATTCCAAAGGTGTTCAAATGCGGAGAGGGAGCGGCCCTGATGACAAATCCGGCCCTTGCCAGAGAGGTTATCCTGAGCGTCATCGAAAATACGCATTTGCCTGTATCGATAAAGACCAGGATCAGCGTCAAAGAAGCAGGTCTCCTCACCTTCCTTGACTATATCGGCGACCTGGACATCAAGTCGATAATGATCCATGGCAGATCGTACGCGCAGGGCTTCTCCGGACCAAACGATATCGTGACGACCCGAAACGCCCGCGCCCATTTCAAGGGGATAATCCTTGCAAACGGCGGGGTAAAAAGTGCGGCTCAGGGAGTGGAACTGCTTGAAAAAACAGGGGCTGACGGAGTGGGGATTGCAAGAGGAGCGCTCGGAAATCCGTGGATTTTCGAGCGGCTGAAAACAGCTTCCCCCGGCAACCGGAATGGAAGACCACCTGCTGAAGACGTTTTCAGGACGGCAATGGAACACGCGAGGCTTTCAAGCAATTTGAAAGGCGAGCGTGGAATCATCGAGATGCGAAAACATCTGTGCTGGTACCTCCAGCAAGTGCCCGGCACAAAAGAGCTGAAACAAAAAGCGGTTAAAATACGCAACATTCAGGACGTGGCAGAGTTGCTCGCGCAGGCGGCCGGGCAATTCTGCTGACAAATCGTTGTTGGATGCCAAGCCTCCCGCGAACGCCCCGTCTCTGGTCATGGACAGTGATCATAGACAGGTCAGGAATGGAGAGCGTCGAGAATAGCGGCGGTCGGCCTGCCCGCTACGCGCTTGCACGACGCAAAGTGGTTATTTTTTTTCGTAGTGTACTATATAAGTCTCTCATACGAGGTGGACATTGAAAGCCGCGTGGTGCACGTCGCGCGGCTGAAAAAAGGACTGTCCACCACGCACCCGTTGCGCGCCGACGAACTGCGCGTTATCAAGGCATGGCTCATCGAGCGCGCCAGTATGAAGCCGGCCGGCAATGCTTTTTTTGTAAGCCAACGCCGGACGGCTCTTAGCCGCAAGAAGGCTTGGGCTGCGATTCGGCGTTACGGCGAACTGGCCGGATTGCCCATGCCCGCTCACCCGCGTATGCTTCGCCATGCTTGCGGCTTCGCCCTGGCCGGCCAGGGCGCGGACACGCGGCTTATTCAAGACTATCTGGGACACAGGAATATTCAGCACACCGTAATTTACACGGAGCCATTCGGCACGATCTGAAAGACTCTGGAGGTGACTCCACGTTTAACCCGTTACTATCTGGACAAAGGCGGCAGGCTTGACAATGGGTATTTCCCCCAGCATCTTTGACAACCAGTCGAGAAATGGCGGCGCAATCAGGCGGGCAAGCTGCGGTCTTGTCACAACCTGTAAAAGCTCTCGTTCTGTCGTTGTGGACTTAAGCAGGAGACAGCGACGCTCAGTTAGGTAAACAGCCAGCGCAGGCGAAGATTTCGCGCTTAAGGCAGCGCTGACAAAGACATTGGTATCAACAACGACTCTCATCCGAGGTGCGGTTGCACTTCTTCGCGCACCTCTTCAATCAAGCGCTCAATATCTTTGTCTGTCAGGCCTGCCGCAACAACGCGCGCCCGCGATTCTTTGCGTCCGCCAAAAAGCAAGTCCCGTTCCGGGTCAATCGTGATCGTTACACGATCTTGGGGCCGGATACCCCGGCGCACCAGCTCAGTGGCGACCTGTCCGGCAGTGCTTTCAATGACCTCACGCCGTCTGCCCATCGTCGTGCCTTTCGTTTTGTGAAATTGTAGGCCTTGCCACGTAACCGATGAGTGGCAGTTAACTGCCACTCCATCCCGTGGCGCTGATCATTATATTATAAAAGGCCAACAAAGCCTGAGGACCTGGAAGCAATACTTCAGGTAGAGCTATCATCCTAATTAGCTCCGAAAGTTTGAGACCGGCGTTAAGGCGTTGTTGTGCTGGACTCCGGCTCGACAAACAGGGGGAAATACAGCCGGTCGATATGGGCGGCGCGCAAGGCTTCACAGTTTGCACGCGAAGCCCGATCGTGGACGGGTCAAGGAAAGCCGCGAAGAAGAGGAAGCAGGTTAAATGAGTTACCGGGAAGTTGCATCGGCAGTAGCCGGAACCGAGGAGCCGAAGCACGAAGAAAGCCGTTTCCCTGCTCGCTACCGCTGTTCTCCTTTTTCTCTTTATCAGCGGCTTCGCGTCTCTGCGTGCGGCTTTTGCCCTAAATCCTGCAAATCCTGTTTGTGAATCATGAGAAATAAAGATATCATTTAATCTTCCCACAACCCGGGAGGGCAGGAATGCTAAAGTAATCTGATACTTTCTAAACAGGGACGCTTGAAACGATGTGAGGCATAAAATGCTATTTACTCGAATAACGGTAAATCCCAACCAGATGGGCGGAGTTCCGTGCCTGCGCGGCCTGCGAATTCCCGTAGCTGCCGTAGTTGACATGATTGCAGATGGGATGAGCAGTGAGGAAATACTTAAAGCCTATCCCGACCTTGAGCGGGAAGACATCACAGAAGCTCTCCGGTATGCCGCTGAAGCGGTCAGGGAGCGTGAATTACCCCTGGTCAGGGTAGCATGAGATTTCTCATTGACAACGCTCTCTCGCCTCTGGTTGCTGAGTTCTTATGCAATGCAGGCATGGATGCCGTGCATGTGAGGGATATCGGTCTGCAAGCCGAAGAGGATATGGTGATTTTCGAAAAAGCCATCGCAGAAGATCGCATACTCGTATCTGCCGACACTGATTTCGGCGCCATATTTGCCCTCTGGCAATATTCCAAGCCGTCGCTTATCCTGTTTCGACGTGGGACGGAACGAGGCCCTCAAGAACAGGCGAGACTCATAATCGCGAATCTTCCCCACTTGAGCGAAGCACTGCAAAAGGGCAGTATCGCTGTCTTCGAGCAGAACAGGATACGTGTACGCGCCCTGCCCGTTCCTTCATAGTTTTAGATCTCAATTTCCGCCCACACGGGAGTATGATCGCTGGGATTGGACCGGCCGCGCAGGTCGGCGTCCACCTGGCAGTCAATCGATGCTTTGGCGACAGGTTCGGTAGCCCTGATATGATCCAGCCTCCAGCCCAGGTCCCTGCTAAAACTCTGGGGCAGGCGGTAATCCCAGAAGGTGAACTGGCGAGCATCCGGATGGTGTTTTCGAAAAAGGTCGACAAATCCCCAGGAAACCACCTCGGCAAGCGCCTGTCTTTCCAGAGGGTGAAACCCGATTTTCCCGTCCATTCTTCTTGGTGAAAAAACGTCTATTTCCTCCGGCGCAACATTGATGTCCCCTGTCCAGATAATTGGGTCGGACGGCCTGTATTCCCGGCCGAAAAGGTTTTTAAGCCTGACGAAAAAATCCAGTTTGATCTGGAAAGCTGGATGATCGGGGCTTTTGCCCTGGGGAACGTAGGTATTGAAAATCCAGATTCCATCAATTTTTGCGGCAATCAGTCTGGCCTCGGCATCCGACCCGCCATCGCCGAACCCGCGCCTGACCTCCTCCGGTTTGCGCGCGCTCAGAATTGCCACTCCATGGAATGATTTCTGTCCGCACACGCTCGCCTCGTAGCCGGCCTCCCGCACAGAATCAACCGGGAACTCCGCGTCCTGGCACTTTATCTCCTGAAGACACAGAACGTCGGGTCTGTTTTGGTCCAGCCACGATACAACCACGTGCTCACGCGACCGAATGCCGTTGACGTTGAATGTCGCTATTTTCCATTTCATCTGAGAAACCCCACTGTTAGAAACGCGAAGCAGATATTTGATTCATAATCATGGGTCCCGATTTTTGATCCGGAACAATATCACTTTGTTTTGCGCGTAATTAGGGGAAAGCTTTTTTCGTTGCTCGAACATTTGGAACATGTTAGAAGATTCTGTTAAATAAAATTCGCACTCCCCTTTACCTTTTGGTGTCCGGTCGTCAATGCGCGGCCCGGATGCAAAGGGGCGGAGGCAAAACCAGAAGGAGCCGACCCATGGCAGTTGTTGGAATGAAACAGTTACTGGAAGCAGGGGTTCATTTCGGGCATCAGACCCGCCGGTGGAACCCCAAAATGAAACCCTTTATCTTTGGCGCTCGCAACGGCATCTATATCATAGATCTGCAGCGCACCGTCAGGCTTTTCAATACCGCCTACCAATTCGTAGTCGATACCGTAGCCTCGGGCGAAAGCGTTCTTTTCGTCGGCACCAAGCAGCAAGCCCGTGACACCATTCAGGAGGAAACCGACCGCTGCGGCATGTTTTTTGTCAACCAGCGATGGCTGGGCGGGATGCTCACCAATTTTAAAACAATCAAGCAAAGAATCGACCGCCTCAAAGAACTCGATTCCATGGTCGAAGACGGAGGCATCAACCGGTTTCCGAAAAAGGAGATCCTCGGGCTTCAGCGCGAGCGCGAAAAGCTTGAAAAAAACCTTGGCGGCATTAAGAAGATGAACCGGCTTCCGGGCGCGCTTTTCGTGGTAGACACTCAACGCGAGAACATCGCCGTCATGGAAGCAAACCGCCTCGGTATGCCGGTTGTCGCCATTGTGGATACAAACTGCGATCCCGATGTGATCGACTATCCCATTCCAGGAAATGACGATGCAATCCGGGCAATCAGGCTTGTTACCTCAAAGATCGCCGACGCCTGCATAGAGGGCCGGGAGAAATTCTCCGAGGTTCAGCAGGCCGATGTGGACAAGGGCGTCGAACTGGAGGAAGTTCCAGCCGGACAGATTTTGGGGCAGGAGAAAAAAGGTCCGATCGTCGAGATTATAAACCCTGTGCAGACCGACCAAGGGGAAGAGTAAGCAGACGGGGGGCTTCGTGTCCACAGCCGTTCGGGGCTCCTGTCTTTCCAGATACCGGTCCCGGACCTGTCTCCCGTTTCGTTTTCTCGGGATGCCGGGGGCCGTCGCAAATTCTAATAAAATCCTAGATTTAGGAATAGATAGGTTTGTTATACAGGAGGAAGAAATTGGAAATAACATCAGGGATGGTAAAAGAACTCAGAGAGAGAACCAACGTGGGTATGATGGACTGCAAGAAGGCGCTCCAGGACGCTTCGGGCGACATGGAAAAGGCAGTTGATCTGCTGCGGCAAAAAGGCCTTGCCAGGGCAATGAAGCGGGCCGGCCGGGAAGCAGCCGACGGTCTTATTCACGCATATATCCACAGCGGGGCAAAAATCGGGGTCCTGGTGGAAGTAAACTGCGAGACGGATTTTGCTGCCAAGAGCGAAGATTTTGGTGAATTCGTGCGCAATGTTGCCCTTCAGATAGCGGCGACAAACCCGCTGGGAGTCAATCCCGAAGAGATCCCACGGGATATCGTTGAGCGCGAACGCGCTATCTGCCTGGCTCAGGCACAGGAATCCGGAAAACCTCAAAGTATTTTTGAAAAAATGGTTGACGGGAAAATGCGGAAATTCTACGAAGAAAACTCACTGATGCAGCAAAAGTATATTCGTGATCCGGACAAGACTATCCAGGATTATTTGAATGAACTTATTGCGAAAATCGGCGAAAAGATACAGGTACGCCGGTTTTGCAGGTATCAGCTTGGTGAATAGTCACAGGGCCGCATTTGCGAATCGAGACTGGAATAAATCCTGATGAGTGAAGAGGAAAAGCCGGTTTACGGCAGAATACTTCTCAAGCTGAGCGGCGAAGGGCTAATGGGGTCTGAACCCTATGGAATAGACACGCGAGTGTTGCGCGAAATTGCCGAGCAGATTTCGGAAGTACACAAGCTGGGCACGCAGATTGCGCTCGTCATCGGCGGTGGGAACATCTTTCGTGGAGTTTCGGCCGCATCGGGCGGAATGGACCGTTCCACAGCAGACTACATGGGCATGCTGGCAACCGTGATGAACGCCCTTGCGATGCAGGATGCCCTGGAAAAATTCGGCATTCCCACCAGGGTCCAGTCGGCAATCGATATGAAAGAAGTTGCGGAACCCTACATTCGGCGCAAAGCTATCCGGCATCTGGAAAAGGGGCGAATTGTAATTTTTGCGTCTGGCACCGGGCTTCCATTCTTTACGACCGATACGACTGCCGCGCTCCGGGCCAGCGAGATCGGCGCCGAAGTGCTGATGAAGGCAACCAAAGTCGACGGGGTCTATGAATCCGATCCGGCAAAAAACCCCCACGCCCTGCGCTACGAGCGCATCAGCTTTTCTGAAGTTCTCAACCGGAACCTCAAGGTCATGGACGCCACGGCCATATCCCTGGCCAGAGAAGAGAAAATGCGCATCATTGTCTTTAATCTCAATATAAGGGGCAACATCAGGAAGGCTGTTCTCGGCAAGCCGGTCGGGACTGTGGTGGAGGAAACTTCTTATGCTTGATGACATTTATCTTGATCTTGACGACCGCATGAATAAAGCAGCAGAGACCCTGGAATCCGAGTACAAAAGGCTTCGAACGGGAAGAGCTTCCATTTCGCTGGTTGATGGGATCAGGGTCGACTACTACGGATCTGCGACCCCGCTCAGCCAGCTTGCAACCCTGACCATACCGGATCCGCGCACGATAGTGATTCAACCCTGGGACACCTCGGTGGTTGGCGAAATAGAGAAAGCCATACTGAAATCCGACCTGGGACTAACCCCGATGAACGACGGCAAGGCGATCAGAATAAATATTCCGCCGCTTACCGCCGAGCGCCGTCGCGATCTTGTCAAAGTAGTGAAGAAAAGAGCTGAGGAATCCAAGGTCGCCGTCAGAAACATCAGGCGTGATATAAATGAAAAGATTAAAGATCTCAAAAAAGACAAGAAAGTATCTGAAGACGAACAGTTTCGCGCACAGGATGAAATCCAGAGGATTACGGACGACTACGTGAAGAAAATCGACGCCGTTTACGGCGCAAAGGAAAAAGAAATCCTGGAAACGTAGATGGAACTTGATTTGGAGCGCCTTCCGCGGCATGTGGCCATCATTATGGATGGCAACGGCCGATGGGCCACGCAAAAAGTGAGGAACCGAATTTTCGGGCACAAAAAGGGTGCCGAGAGTGTGCGCGCGATTGTGACCTGTTGCCGTGAATTGGGTATCCGCTATTTAACCCTCTACGTCTTTTCCAAAGAAAACTGGAATCGGCCTCAAAAAGAAGTCAAAGCGCTATGGGAGTTACTCGCAAAATATCTGAAGTCGGAACTTAACGAACTCATTGACAAACAGATACGTTTGCACCATATCGGCGATGATGACGGTGTTCCAGCATCCGTCCTGGAGCAACTCGGCATCGCCGAGCATAAGACCGCCCATTTTGACAGACTTGTCCTGAGTTTGGCTGTGAACTACGGGGGTAGGCAGGAGATCACGCGGGCCGCAAAACTTCTCCTTGCCGATGCCATGAATGGCGCATGGGGAGCAAGCCAGCTTTCCACCGAACTCTTTTCACGCTATCTCTATGGTGCTGATCTTCCTGACCCTGATCTCATCATCAGAACAGGGGGGGAAATACGCGTGAGCAACTTCCTGCTCTGGCAAATCGCTTATGCAGAGCTTTATTTCACGGAGGTTTTGTGGCCGGATTTCGGAAAAGCGGATTTTGTCGAAGCGCTGAAGGAATTTCAGAGAAGGGAGCGGCGATTCGGACGCACCAGCGAACAGATAAGGGAGCGCCATGGCTCATCGATCGAAGACGAGGCCACGACAACAGACATTGCGCTTTCAGGTTCGAGCTTATGATAAGCAGAGAAATATAATTTATGTTAAGTCCGAAAATTCGCATCCTCATGAAGCCGTTCGCCCATGGGGAGGACGGGCCGCCTGGGCGTCCATGCTCTTCGATACTTCAGCATGAACGCCCAATATCCAACAACAGTCTGGATGCAGTATTCGCCGAAATTTCATGGCTGATTCCCTGAAATCAAATTCCTTCATTCAGCGCTGGGTTACCGGGATACTGGTCGGCCTGCCGGTTCTCCTATGTGTAGCCGCCGGTCCATCTTGGAGCTGGTGGCTGCTTGTCAGCCTCGTGACCACAATCGGCTTGTGGGAGTTGCACGGTCTCCTTTTCCATGTTCCTCTTTCATGGAAATGGCGATTTTTTTCGTTTGCCGCCGGACTCTTTCTGCCCTTCGGCACTTACCTCTGGGGAATCACGGGCCTTAATTTTGCCCTTTTTGTCTCGTTTTTCGCCGCACTTTGCCTTATGATGATCTCATCTCCCCTTGATTGCGATGAAATCAGGCGGATTGCTCTTCTCTCATTCGCATGGCTGTATTTGCCCTATCTCATCTCGTTTGCCCTCCTTATCGGAGGGGCGCCGCAGGGAAGGTTCTGGATCTTGTTTTTACTGGCGGTTATCGTTGCTGGAGACGTCGGCGCCTACCACACGGGACTGCGGATCGGGCGCCACAAGCTCTACCGGACAGTCAGCCCGATGAAGACGATCGAGGGCGCTATCGGCGGGCTTTTTTTGAGTATAGTTGCCGGATCGATTATCGGCTTGATTTTTTTGAGAAATGTGCCCCTGGCAAGGCTTTTCTTTTTTAGCCTGACAATCGCAGCCAGTGGACAGGTTGGAGACCTGATCGAGTCCATGATTAAGCGCAACTCGGGCAAGAAGGATTCGAGCGGACTGCTTCCAGGCCACGGAGGAATCCTCGACAGGCTGGACTCCCTGATTTTCGCTTTCCCGGTTTTGTGGGCGCTATTACAATGGGCCCCTCCGGGGTTGATATAACGGGTTTTGATACGGCGCTGAACATGACTAAAAAGAAGATATCCATAATCGGCAGCACGGGTTCGATAGGACGGAGCACGTTGGAAGTGGTGCGCCAGTTTCCAGACCGCTTTGAGGTCGTTGCCCTCGGGGCTGGTTCCAACGCCGCGCTTCTTTGTGAGCAGATAATGGAATTTTCTCCACGGTTGGTTTCCGTAATTGACGCTCAGGTGGCATGCAACCTCGAAAACCTTCTCGCCGGCAAGTCCAATTGCTTTCCCGAAATCTTTTATGGCCAGGAGGGGTACTGCAGGGTGGCCGCCTTCCCAGAGTCGGATATGCTGGTATCTGCGATGGTCGGTGCTGCTGGTCTTTTACCTACGCTTTCCGCAATTGAGGCCGGGAAGAACATCGCGCTCGCCAACAAGGAGACCCTGGTTGCCGCGGGCGAGATCGTTACGGGGGCCGCAGCGGCCAACAACGTAAAAATCCTCCCCGTGGACAGCGAACACAGCGCCATTTTCCAGGCCCTTCAGGGCAACCACAGGGAAGCTCTCGACAGGGTGCTTCTTACAGCCTCCGGAGGTCCTTTCTTCAATAAGTCCAGAAGGGATCTGGAAACAGTTTCTCCCGAAGCCGCTCTTTGCCATCCCAACTGGTCGATGGGACCCAAGATCACAATTGATTCCGCCACCCTAATGAACAAAGGACTCGAGGTGATCGAAGCCCACTGGTTGTTCGGCGTGCCCGTCGAGCGTATATCCGTCTATATTCACCCCGAAAGCGTCGTTCACTCTATGGTCGAATACGTTGACGGCTCGGTTATTGCGCAGATGGGAGTACCGGATATGAGAATACCGATAGCCTATGCTCTTGCCTATCCCGAGCGCCTCCCGCTAGCGTGCCCCAGGCTCGATCTTTTCCGTCTTCAGAAACTGTCCTTCTACCCTCCGGATGAAGAAAAATTCCCTTGCCTGCCCATGGCTTTCGAGGCTTGCCGCAAAGGATCGACGATGCCTGCCGTCCTTAATGCCGCAAACGAAATAGCGGTGCACGCTTTCCTTAAGAAGACCATTGCTTTTTACGATATACCTGATGTGATCGATGGAGTTATGTCTGCCCACAACCCTTGCGCTAAACCTGACCTGAAGGCAATCCTTCAGGCTGACGCATGGGCGCGCGAAGAGGCGTCGAAAATTATTATTGCACGCGGGGCAAAAACATGGGGCTAAATTGGAATTAGGATTTATATTTGTACGAATAATAGTTCGTTGAAGTGAGGTGCTGCACTTGTTGACAGTTTTGTTCGCAACCGTAATAGTCCTTGGAATTCTCATCTTTGTGCACGAACTGGGGCATTTCCTGGTGGCTAAACGCGCCGGTGTGACCGTGCTCCGGTTTTCGCTGGGATTTGGACCGAAAATATTTGGAATCACCCGAGGAGCCACCGAATACCGCCTTTCGTTGATACCACTGGGTGGTTATGTCAAAATGCTCGGAGAGGATTCAGAGGAAGAGTTGTCGCCAGCCGAGCGGGCCGGCTCTTTTTCCGGGCAAAGTGTGATAAAACGGCTGGCGATTGTGTTGGCGGGGCCGCTCTCAAACTTTGTTGCAGCGATCCTCATTTTTACCTTCCTGTTTGCATTTTCCGGAATTCACGAACTATCGCCCGAGATCGGCTCCGTCAATCCCGGATCGCCTGCAGAACAGGCCGGCTTGCAGGCTGGAGACAGAGTGCTTTCGATCAACGGCCGGTCGATCGGTACTTGGGAAGATCTTTCCGAATCCATTGAAGAACTCGGTCGGAATCCTCTTAATATCCGTGTAAAGCGAGCTGATTCTGAAATCGCCGTAACGGTCACGCCCAAAATCAATGAGGTGAAGAACCTGTTCGGTGAAACGATCAGGCGTCCTCTGATCGGCATCGCCGCCTCAGAGAATATGATCGTCAGGTCGGTCAATCCGCTTGCGGCCGGCTACTACGCCCTGGCCCGCACTTACGACCTCAGCAAGCTCTTTTTTCTCACGGTTGTGAAGCTGATAGAGCGCATAGTGCCGCTGGATACCCTGGGAGGGCCGATTCTGATCGCACAGATGGCCGGAAAACAGGCGCAGAAGGGCGTTCTCGATCTGTTGAACTTCATGGCCCTTATCAGCGTAAACCTGGCCGTCCTGAACCTTTTGCCCATCCCCGTACTCGACGGGGGCCACATTTTCTTTTTCCTGATCGAAGCGATCCTTGGCAGGCCTCTTTCATTGAAAAAAATTGAAATCGCTCAGAAGGTGGGACTAGTCGCTCTTCTGTCCCTCATGGTGGTGGTTTTCTACAATGACATAATGCGGCTGGACTGGTCTTCGATCACTTCCTGGCTCCACAATCTATTGTCCAGGTTGTGAAAACGACGATCGACAGTCACTGGTATTGTAAAGCGCCATCTGGTCCTGGCGCTTTCTTTTTTCGTGTCGCGAAGCTTTCGGTGGGGCGGCAGTCTCCTATACGATGAGAATTCTTGCAGCCGATACCTCTACAATGTCGGGTGGTCTGGCACTGCTCGATGATGAAAACCTGACAGCCGAATTGACGCTCAGGTCCGGGAGGACCCACAACAGAAGATTGCTCAAATCAATTGATTCTCTTCTCCGAGAGGCGGGGTGGGACCTGGAAACCATTGACGCATTTGCGGTGGCGAGCGGGCCGGGGAGCTTTACCGGCCTTCGGATCGGAATGGCCACCATGAAAGTGCTTGCCTGGGTCGGGGGCAAGGCTTATGCTTCCATTTGCTCACTTGACGCGCTGGCCCTACCCTTCTGCTTCTCCACCAATCCGATATGCGCTCTTCTCGACGCCCGAAAGGGTGAAGTCTATTGCGCTCTCTACCGGCCTGATGGGAAAGGCGGCCTTGGTCTCGAGATTCAACATTCAGCTATGACTCCCTCACGACTCGCCGAGAGATTAATCTGCAAAGTTTCCCAACCTGTTATATTTTGCGGGGACGGCTGGACAACATACAACAACACTCTAAGAAAAAAGCTCGGGGAACTGGTTTTGGAGCCCCCGGCGTTTTTTCATATAATTCGGGCAGCCTCTATTGGGGAGCTCGCCAGAAGAAGGTTTGTCAAAGGAGAATCCGACGACCCCAGATCCAGTTCGCCTTTGTATCTACGGCCATCGGAAGCCGAAATTCATTATCCTCACCTGGCTAAAAAAAGCAGTGCAAAACCGCAAATTATTTGATTCGACTCGGCTGAAACGGTCTCTCAAAAGAAAGGGGGCTGCCGGAAACGCGGCTGTAAAGGGCCTATGTGCCCCCGGATTCCCGCTTTACTACGTGCTCCGCAACCTGGGATGGCTGAAACGCGAGAAGTGGTGGACAACTCTGTCCCCTCGCGCAAAACGAACGCGCGCCTTAAGGATGATCAGGGAGCGAATCGCGATATTTAATGAGGTGAAAAATTGGAGAAAAAACCAGGGGTCGGCGCAAATACCCATACTAAACGTGCTCGACAGGAATGTGCCAGATTACTGCAATAAATGTGGCCTATGCTGCGAGGTTGCAAGCGGGATGCCGGACTTCCCCGCCCCTGGCGCACTTCCGGGACGCTGGCGTGAGATTTTTGCCAACGGCCTGGGACGTGGCCACCGCTTTTGCCCGTTTCTATGGGAAGACAACGGCTCGGGTGGCGGCTTCTGCTCTATTTACCCGCTCCGATCTAATCCTTGCCGGCTGTTTGGGTCCGAAGAATGTGACTTTTTCTGGAAATCTCCAGAACCGGTTGAACTCTCGATCGGCAGAAAAATCCTCCTGATTGGACTATGGTTGATCAAGAAATCCCCTCACACCATCTTGGGGGTGTGAGGGGATTTTTATGGGGGGATGAGGCGGCGGCGTCCTACTCTCCCACGCAGTTTGCCCGCGCAGTACCATCGGCGCAGAGGAGCTTAACGA
>JBEKQE010000134.1:0-14228 GCA_049520035.1 Syntrophobacteraceae bacterium
GCTGGCCCGCCTCGCAGCGCCCGGCCTGACCACCGAGGCCATTTCCCGCCTTGCCTGGTTCCTGCGGATCATCCTGCCGGCGCAAATATTTTTCCTCTGCGGTTCGTGCTTGAGCGCGATTCTTTTCATGCGTAAGCAGTTCTTCATACCCGCCATGGTCTCAATAGTCTATAACCTGTTCATCATAATAGGGGGCGTCCTGTTCCGGGCAAGGGGAATGGAAGGTTTTTGCTGGGGCGTTCTTGTCGGGTCCTTTATGGGGAACTTTTTGCTGCCCCTGCTTGCGGTGAGATCCGGAGGCGGTTTGCGCATCAGGTTCTCGGGCTTCCACCCCGGATTGAAAAAATATATCCTTATGGCGCTCCCGCTCATGATCGGACAATCCATCACGGTCGTTGACGAGCAGTTCGTTAGGATATTCGGCTCTCTTGCCGGGGTCGGGGCGATCAGTTGGCTAAGCTACGCGCGGCGGATTATGATGGTCCCGGTAAGCGTGGTGGCACAGGCTGCCGGGGTGGCTTCCTATCCGTTTATGGCCGAGCTGTTCGCAAGAAACGATCTTTTCAGGTTCTACCGGACGATAAACTCCGCTCTGCAAAATGTAATGACCCTGCTGGTTCCGCTTTCGATATGGATGATCCTCGTGGCCGAACCGACAATACGGCTGATTTTCCAACAGGGCCGATTCGGCGTTTCAGATACCGCTCACACCGCCCGGTTGCTGGAGATACTGCTTATCTGCGTCCCCTGCTGGGGATACCAGCAGGTCTTGGGCCGGGCCTTCTACTCCAGGCTCGATACGCTGACTCCGGCTGTGTTGGGGACCGCCGTAACCCTGCTCATGATCCCGGTTTTTGATTTGCTGACAGTTCGCACCGGCGCATTGGGAGTGGCCTGCGCGAGCGCCGCTTCCCTCTTTTGTTTCAGCGCAGCCCTGACGTTCCGGTGGAAAGCCAGGTGCGGCGGTGCCGCTTTTGCCGGGTTGCTATCGGGTACGGGCAAAGTTCTCATTGTGTCGGCGGTCTCGGTCGTGCCGGCCTGGGCCGCCGGAAAGGCAGTTCCGTTCGACCCGGATTTTTCTCCCTACCTGGCCGCCCTTTCAGAAATCATTCTTAGTGGATTGTGCTTCGGGGTCATTTTTGCACTCCTCTCCGCTTATTTTATCCCGGAGCTGGCAAGGCCATTCCTTGACCGAACAGGCCCAATTGGAAGACGGCTTCTGAGGGACAGGACTTCCGGCAGTTAATGTTTCGCAAGTTTTTTTATGCTATGAGCATATGATCAGAAAGAACTGCGCTTTTTCCTGCAATCCATTATTAAAATAGTGTCTCAAGCGCCGGGGACAAGGCCGGCAAAATCCCGCAGGAGGATTGAGGAGGGTCAATGGAAACGAAGGAAGGCCTCAGGTTGCTCCCGAACAGGGAGGGTCATAACTGCTTCGGGTGCAGCCCGACCAACGCTTACGGGCTTCGGATGAGGTTTTTCACCGATGAGAAGTCTCTTTTCTCATGGGTGACAGTTCCCGGCCATCTGTGCGGGTGGGACAATCTGGTTCATGGGGGTGTTCTCGCTGCAATACTCGATGAGACCATGGGGTGGACGACTATTCACTTCGTGAAGAAATTTGCGCTTACCCATGCAATGACCCTCAAGTTCCATAAACCTGTCTACATCGGCGAGGAAATAAGGGCGGAAGGGAGAGTGCTCGAGGTCAGGGGAGAACGGGAGGCTTCCGTGGAGAGCTATATTTATAAAGGGGAAAATATGCTCTGCGCAAAGTCAACGGGCACGTTCAGGCTTTTCACCACCGAGGCAATAGTAAGGCTGGGCGTCATGGAGGAGGAGGCCATAAAACGATTCGATTTTCTTATCGAGCCGTAGCGCGGAGAAGGACCGGGAAGAGCAATGCGGCGCGCCAACACACCGGCCAAAAGTTCGACTGGTTGTGCGATGGAACGCCCTTGTTTTTTGACTTGATATGTAATTTTTTGGCGGAAGGTCCGCCGCGTAGCGCGGAAGGCATCCCCGGAAGGGTCTATCGTGCGCGTTGGGCGGTCGCGGGATGCCTTCTCTGGAAAGCGATAAGCGATTTTTTTGCAGGTTGTGGTGCAGTATTGTTGATTTAGGCGACTATCGTAAGTCCCGCTGGATTTATTACTGCCTCGCGGTCGTAAAAGGCAATACTGATTGGGACAAATCAATCTTCGCTAAATTTGCTTTTTCAATCCGCAAAAGCGCCGCCTTTTTATCCAGCCCTCCGGCATAGCCCGTTAGGGTCCCGTTAAAACCTACCACTCTATGACAGGGGATCAGGATTGAAATCTGATTATGCCCGACAGCGCCACCAACGGCTTGGGCCGACATTGAGGCTAAGCCCCAGGTTTGAGCAATGTATTTAGCAATTTGCCCATAGCTGACAACTTGCCCCCTCGGGATTTTTAAAAGGATATCCCATACCGTTTTTTGGAAGGGTGACCCTGGAGGAGCGAGTCGGAAATCGAGCGCACCGGCTTTACTCGAAAAATAACTCGCGAGATGATACCGCAGCGCTTTGAAAAGGAGATGGTCAGGTTCACGACTCCAGTGTGCTGTTTGGGTCGGGTAATATTTTTGTCCGATAAACCACAAGCCAATGAGAGCCGCATCTTTCACTGCGGCGGTCATAGCTCCTAACGGAGTATCGATTGTGCAGGTGTAGATCATTTCAACAACTTCCTCTCTGATTTTCAAGCTTATTTCGAAGAAAATTCCACAACAAAATGGTTGCATACGAACGCCAGGGACTCCATGTCTGCGATAGTGTCAATATTTCGTGCGGAGGTCGATCAAAAAGCGCTTTTTTGATCCCGTGGTCGGTGTGCGGAAAGGCATCCGGCCAACCGAGCGCTCGCATCGCAATATATTGGACCGTCCAGGGACCAAATCCAGGCAATTTACGTAGTTTTTCCATTACATCCCCCGGGTTTGCACTGTAAGAAAGTGTGATGGAATTGGTCGTCAAAGCCTTCGCCAGGGCCAAAATCGAGCGGGCCTTGGCACCGGTTATGCCAAGCGGTCCCAAATGATTTTCGATCAGACCTCCAAGGGCGCAAATTCTGTCGGGGTGAGGAAACGCAAAAGCAAGCTCTTCAAACGGGGTGTCCACTTTTTCGCCGACAAGGTTGACCAGTCGCATGGCCAGTGTACTGGCCGCCTTAATAGTTACCTGTTGTCCCAAAATGGCCCGCACCGACATTTCGAATGGGTCAAAACATCCCGGCGCCCGTATCCCCGGCACGCAGATATTCGGTGCAAGATTATTCATCGTGGCGAGCTTCTCGTATACTTTCTCAGGGCTGCAGTTTACGTCAAATAGATGCCTGATTTTCACCAGTACCTGGGACAAAACCGGTAATAAGGTTGTCGCAACGGTAGCGAGAAGAGTATTTCGGGTTGGCCGGTTTGCTACCGAGATCCAGCCGTAATGGATCGTTTCGCCCTTTTTGATAGCTACCGCGCGGCGATAAGTTTCTCCGATCACGCTCTCAACCCCCAGAATAGCCCTGGCGGCTAGAAAGCAAATTAGGCTGTCCCAGGCATATGGTGGACGATAGCCGAGCGATAAAGTAATCGCGTCATTGTTTTCCTCCTTGCTTCGGCCTTTCTTCCTGAGTGCATTCGGGGTGAGTTGGTAATGATTTTTGAACAGATCGTTAAACCGGCGAATGCTGCCGAAACCAGAGGCCAGCGCAACATCGGTCACTGTAAGCTGCGTGTCGGTAAGTAGGCTTTTAGCCAACAGCAACCGCTGGGTCTGAAGATATTGTACAGGCGAGACGCCGTATTCAGCAAAAAAGACGCGGCGCAGATGTCGGTCCGTGATTCTTAGCATAGCTGCCATTTCCGAAATTTTGCGGGAGGTCAGGCAATCTTCTTCCATAATCAAGGCAGCGCTTCGCGCGAGCCGATGAACCGAATCAACCGGGGCCAAACCTGGCGCCAGTTCCGGACGGCATCTAAGGCAGGGCCTGTAACCGGCCGCCTCTGCCGCCGCCGCACTGACAAAAAAAGTGCAGTTTCCCTCCTTAGGAAGTTTCACCCGACAAATGGGGCGGCAATATATGCCGGTAGAAGAAACTCCACAAAAAAAACGACCGTCAAAGCGGACATCGTGGGCCTGCATGGCGGCATAGCAGGCTCTGTCATCCAAAGATAGTCCGGGTGCTCTTGTTATCGTCATGCTCATTTCCTTTCCCGAATGTTTAATTATATCTATGGGAAAAGAAAATACCGGCCATTTTCGGACATGGACAAAAAATCTAAATACGAAAGCGTGCCTCGGGCTTGTCTTTCTCGCTATCGCGATGGGTCTCCTGCTTTTTCTTCCAGCGGGGACTGCTCAATATTGGCAGGCTTGGGGTTATCTGGCCGTCTTTTCCGGGGCGTCACTATTGATCACGCTCTAAGTAATTTAACTCGCCCATGGGGCCGCGCTAAAGCATAGAGGGCACTCAGCCGAGAACTATGGCAAGCGGCATTCCGTAGCGCGGTCCACTGGGGAAGGATTAGCCTTTTTCAGAGCGGAATTCTTGTTTGATGCGTTCTGCCAGGAAGACTTTCAGCAACGACTGGTACGGGATGTCTTTTTTGTTTGCCAGCAACTTCAAATCATCGAGCATGGATTCGGGAAGCCTGACGGAGATCGTCCTGGTGGATGGCTTCAAGTTGGAAAATGGCAACCGCTTTGCCTTTCCCCAGTCGATATACTCAGATGAGTCCCGGTTTGACCAAAAATCCCGCTCCTGATCTTCACTCTCGAATTTCGGAATTTGCTTTTTCATCGTATATCCTTCTCTCCGCCCGACTCATATTTCGGGCTGAGATTACACGGATTTGACTGTCCCGGATCGTGAACACTACAAACCGCTTCCGTCCCCTGTCGGTCTGGCCTGGAGCATAGTAGCGCGGTTCGTTATGTGAGTGCTGAGGTTCGAATCGAAAAGCCTGGCGAGTTTACCACATCTTGCTTATTGGAACCGGCTTTACTGCATCCCTCAGCAGCTCGACGAAGCGATCTGTCGCCAATTGCCGATTAGCTGCCTGGCTGAGGGTTTGCTGCGATATAACCTGCAAGAACCCGTCCTTGCCTATGCGGCCCCCAAGCCGGCGCAATATAAGTTCCTTCTTGTCCGGAGAGAGGCTGGGCGCGCCCACCACGTCAAACCACGACGTCACTCGCGAGCTGACGTTGTTGACGTTCCTGCCTCCAGGCCCGCTGCTAAGGGACGCAGTAAAATACAGTTCATTTTCGGGAATCGAATGCTCAGGAAATTTCTCTATTATCTCAAGGCTCATTGCATATCTTTTCAGCCGTTGTTTCGGCCAGCGTCATCACCTCTTCATGCGCTTCAACTTCCCCCTGCTCCCGAACCCCACATGTTCGAATGAGATGCGTCTCACTAAACCCGTAGCCTTTGAAGAAGTAGTCAAATTTTGGAAAGACATCGGTAAACATGCTCTCATCGGGGTTTCCCTGAACCTGAATGAAAATCAGTTTCTTCCCGGATGCAAGGCGGGACCTGTTCGGGTTGGTCAGGAAATCAGGCACCAGATACGAGAAAGTCCGGTCCAGGAAAGCCTTCAACTGGCTCGTTACGTCCCAGTAGTAGATAGGAGTTGCCAGCACGAGAACATCGGTTTCTCGAACCGCCTCCAGAACTTCGGTCAAATCGTCTTCAAGTATGCATCTATCGAGTTTGGTCTTGCACGCCATACACCCCTGACAGCCACGATATTCGAGCTTGTTCAAAACGAAAGTCTGCACTTTTGCACCCAGCCTTTCGGCGGTGACACAGAATCTATTTGCGATGGCGGCACTATTTCCCTTTTCCCGTGGACTTCCCAGTAAGCAGACAATCTTCATTGCACTCTCCCTTGGTCAAGAGAAGAAAATTAACTCCAGTGGGATAAAGAATAGCGGCGAAAGGTGTTTCGGTCAATGGGAGGGTGTTTTTGGGGACTGAGTGCTCAGTCAATTACAAAGGCATAAGGTCTCTTTTCCATCACCCCACTTACTCGTAGACCTTTTCCTCCTTGTCGGTGGCGCACTGGGCGTCCATCTCGTGGTCGCGGCGGGCGCCGGTGGCCTTGAGCTGGGCGTATTCGCCGTACCACTCGTGGGCGGTTATCATGCTCATGACCTCGTTGGTGCCGGTCCAGATGCTGGCCAGTTGCAGGTCGCGCACGATGCGCTCCACTGGGAAGACGTTGGTATAGCCTATGCCGCCCATCACCTGCATGGCGTGGCGGGTGGCCTGCTGGCAGGACTCGGTAACGAACTTCTTGGTCTGGCTCACCAGCCGGCGCAGGCGGTTCATTGGGACGCCCGCGTCCGCCGCCCTGGCCGTGGCATAGACCATGGCCCGGCTGGCGTCCAGGAGGGTTGCTGCCTGGGCCACCTGGAAGCTGACGCCTTGGAACTGGTTGATGGGCTGGCCGAAGGCCTTGCGCCGGGTGGTGTAGCCGGTAGCCACCTCCAGGGCTGGGCGCGCCGCGCCGATGGTCATGGCCGCGGTACCCAGGCGCTCGGGGACCATCATGGTGTTGAAGACATCCAGTGCGCCGTTCAAGCGGCCCACGATGTTGGCCTTGGATACCCGGGCCTCGCGGAAGACAACGCGCCCGGCCCCTCCGCCCCGGCAGCCCATAAGGCCGTAGAGGTATTCCACGGTGACACCCGGGCCCTTGTCCACGGCGAAGCATGTCAGCCCCTGGTGGGGTTTGGCCTGGGGGTCTGTGCGGGCGTAGACCAGGAAGTAGTCAGCGCCCTCGGCGCCCACGATGAAACGCTTCTGGCCGGTCAGGAGATAGTCATCCCCGTCGGCCACGGCCTGGGTGGTGGTGCCGAAAAAGTCGCTGCCACCCCGGGGCTCGGTCAGGCACTCGGCGGCGAAGATCTTGCCGGCCAGGAGTGGCTTGACGTAACGCTCCTTCTGCTCGTTAGTACCGTGCAGGACGATGGCGTCGCAGACCAGCTCCGCGCCCACGCCGAAGACGCAGGCGAAGATGTAGCCCAGTGCGCCCACCTCCTCCATGACCATGCAGGTGCTAACCCAGTCCATGGCCCGCCCGCCCCACTGTTGGGGATAGCGGCAACCCAGCAGGTTGCGGCGGCCTGCCTCGGCCAGGAACTCCTTGGGGAACTGGAGTTTGTCCTGGTCCATATCCAGGATCATCTGGCGGGGGACCCACTTGACCAACTCGCGCACCTCGTCGCGCAGCTTGATCTGTTCCTTGCTCAGCAGAAAGTCGAACATCTCATTTCCTCGCGCAGCTTGTAATTCATGACTTTGCCCGTGGGAGTGCGGGACAACGCTTCCACCAGTTTGAACTCACGGGGTATCTTGCATTTGGCCTGGAGGGCCGCCAGGTGCCCCTCGAGCGATTCTTCGCTGAGGCCGGCGTCCTTGGCTGGCACCATCATGGCCACCACGGTCCCGCCCCACTCGGGATGCGACGGACGACCTCTCCGTATGCAGTATTATGGGATGCTGAATTATTTTTTCAACAAAAATTCATTTGTGACCTGTGATTTGTGCAGTACCTTGAACATTGGACAGGCAGGCACAGGAATACCAGCTTTCACAAGCCTCAAGAACCGAAAGGCCATTTTCGTATCCGTCCTTTACTTTTGCGGCCACAAAACCGGAAGTAGTACACTGAGAATCAGCAAAGCGACTGGACCTTGGTTTGCACTTGCCGGCCCTTTCAAATTCCTTTGAGGTTTGAACGTATGTTTCCATCCACCAGACAAGGATTTGGGGGCTCATCCATCCTGAAGACTTACCATTTTTAGAAAACCGCTAGCATGAGGTACTGGGGTTCGCGGAAAGTTGGAGCGGGAGACTGGCTTCGAAGCCGATTTTGAGCTTTGCTGCTTGACCCGGTAAACCCAGTGAAATTCAACATTTACAATAACATAGTCTCTCTTTCTGGCTGTTTTGAGTCCGTTAAAATTCAGCGAAATTCGGTAAGAATTCCTCTATATGGGGAAAGTTTGGGGAAAGTGGTCAATGGAGTCTGAACGGTGCTATAATGCCGCACTGAATTGATTAAGTAACAAAATGTTACATTTCTCTTGACTATTCGACCTCACGGGAATTATTATTTTGGCTGAGCAATTTACACCCTCTGAAGCGACCAGACGCATTCGGGAAATCGTGCGATTCGGTGATGTTCGGACAACTGAACACTGCCGAATCAGAATGGTCGAAAGGCGGTTCAGTTTTCAGGATCTCGTTAAGGAGCCAGTTTTGGATCATCCTGAGAAATGCCCAGCATGCGGAAGTGATCGCTTTGCTTTCACGAGAGCCCATCACCACTTTCTTGAGAGTGGATTGGATAACGTTCACCTGACCAATGTGGAAATTGGAATGTGTGGTGATTGTGGCGAGAAGATCGTTTCTATTCCTCATTCAACAGAACTGATGGGATTAATCGGTGAGAGCATCCTACTTAAACCCACTAATCTGAACGGGGCTGAGGCCAGATTTCTTCGAAAAAACCTCCATTTAAAAATAAATGAGTTTTCACAGTTACTCGGAGTGGATCGAGTGACGGTATCTCGATGGGAAAATGGACACGAGAGGCTATCGAGATCCACTGACCGCCACATCCGATTAACCTATGCAGTAGAAGCAAAGTTGAACGAGCAAATGATGGAAGCCATTCGAAGAAATCTGAGGACGGAAGAAACCGGTTCTCAGGTAGATTATTTCGTGACATTCCCTCTCGCTTCATGAATCGGCTGGAAATGAGATGGAAGTGAGCTAGAATCGGTGTAAGATACGATCCTGAAAGGAACTGGATGTGATCCACACCAAATTCGGTTCTCCATCGGATTACGGAGAGAATGACTTCACCGATATGACCGATTGGGTGAAGGGATGAGATGAGGGTTAGATTTCATAGCAGGGCTGTCAAGCTTCTCGATAAACTCGGTAAAAATGACATTGGAAATAAGGTTGGGATCGGAAGGAACGACCATGAAACTTAAAGTCATCGTCCATGAAGCGGAGGAAGGTGGATTTTGGGCAGAAGTGCCATCCATACCCGGCTGTGCCACCCAAGGCGAATCATTCGAGGAACTCCTCAAGAATATTTACGAAGCCGTTGAGGGCTGCCTGTCGGTAGATATGAAGCCCTTTGATCCGAAGGATACTAAAACGAGGATCTTAGAAATCGCCGTATGAAGAACCTTTCGGGAAGAGAACTGGCGAGAGTGCTCGAACGGAATGGTTGGCGGCTGCTACGGACTCAAGGAAGTCATCATATCTATGGAAAAGAAGGGAGCATCGTCCGCCTGTCGGTGCCGATCCACAGCAACCAACCGCTCAAAACAGGTCTACTCAACCATGCGGAAACGATTGTCATCGAGGGCAAGAGTTATCGCATGAAGGCAGAGATTGAATCCTGATCCCACTGCCGCCGGTATCTATAATACTCCTTGAAGCCGGCGGCCCTCATGCTTATGCATCCAAACATTTTTAAACCGCCATTTTTGCTACACTTTCACGCCGCCGCTAACAATTCATCATCTTCCCCCGCTAACCCCGTTCCAAACTCAAGTTTTCTCTGGCTCCCCTTCGTTTTCATGGACTCGCTAAATTCCGGTCTCCCTCGCGCACGCGCGCTCAGATGTCGCAAAACCTGGCAGAAAACTCAGGCTCCCTCGCACACAAGAGTTTTTTGGAAAGCATCTTACCCGATTTTGGAAGCTGCATTTTTGTTTTTGCCGAAATCATTAGGCAAAATCTGAGAAGGAGAACGGATGGGCGGAATAGGTTCGGGAATGTGGTCCAGGCGGGACAAGAAAACGACTATCGAGGAATGCAGACGGCTCGAGGTGCTTATTCTCCATCGAAAAAATGCGCTGAATTTCGGCTGCTCTGGTACTATTACCTGGAAGCGTAATGACCGCCCATGGGGGGAAATCCGAATAGAAGTCGAGACAACCAGTCTCGATCTGGTTTACCATTACACTGGCTATGGGGGATCTCAGGATGTGAAGGAGCGTGTTCCCTTGGCCTGGACCAGTTGCAACTATGGAGGTGAGCGTCCCTGGTTCTTGTGTCCCGGCTGCGGCAGACGTGTGGGCGTTCTGTTTTTAGGGGGAAGCTATTTTCCATGCAGGCATTGTTATCATCTCAGTTACTCAAGCCAGAACAAAAACACCGTACTCGACA
The DNA here is from genome assembly GCA_049520035.1 of Syntrophobacteraceae bacterium. GTDB lineage: Bacteria > Desulfobacterota > Syntrophobacteria > Syntrophobacterales > Syntrophobacteraceae > SbD1. The sequence goes on from JBEKQE010000134.1 coordinate 10,224, forward strand.
AAGTTTGCCGGAGAAGAGATAAGTTGTGCGAGCGCCTTGGGGAAAAATGGTGGCGGAAACCCAAGGGCATGCACCAGAAGACTTTTGACCGGCTTCGACGCAGGTTGTCCTATGCCGAAATGCAGGCCTATGTACTCTTAGATCGAGCAATGGAAAAGCTAAGTTCCATGGGGCTTTTGTGACAACTACCCGGTTATTGTGATAACTGCCTCCTGTGGGGTGGGGTGAGTCAGGAGACTTAATAAATTAAATTTGCTTCATCTACCAACGCCTCTCTGAGATGTTCTCTGCTCCAATCGGCGTATTTTGCCCCCAACTTTTTTCTTTGCATGTCAACCATAGTGTCGTAAAGAGTTTGCAGTAAATCCCATGTCCCACTATCATGTACTCGATAGGTTTCAATATCTTTTTGACCTGCTCTCCAGTATAAGATTATCCAGTGTCGGAAATAACTAAATACTTGTTCTTTATCAAGTTGTCCTGTTACAACTTTCTCGGCTATAGGTGCTTGAAAGAAATCCAGAACAGCTTTGAGATGAGCATTACTTTCTATTTGTCCTAATAAATATTGAGCAGCAAACTTTCTTTCCTGCTTCATTTTGACAAAAAACCTGTCTTCATATCTATCAATCAATTCGGTGGATTTGTGTTTATATGAATTATAACACGCAAGAAGTACAAACACGATTCCGATAAGTAGAAAAACACCTGCCATACACGGATGCCCCTGTGTCAGCGACATGAAACCCAAAGAGAGAAAGGCGAAGATGCCCACAAGCCCGGGCCATTCAAAATTCTGGGCGGCCGTTTTGAATGCTGATATTGTTGTGCGGGTTTTTGCGAAGATCGGCATGCTAAGGGATTTAGCACTGTCCGCTTAAGTCCGTCCAGAAAATTTCCGCGACATCCTTTGAAAATCGTTAAGCTCTCCCTTCCACTCGGGAACCCAAATCAGAACACTGCCCGAAATTGACAGATTAATCATGAAGATGTAAAAGCAAATACGGGCTGCAATGGCCCCAACCTTTCTAGCGGACTTACCCGTTGGCAACGGGCGGGGAAACCCGCCTAGAAAGGAGTGTCCGATGAAGACACAAGAGGGTAAAAAGATTGTGCCAGTGAAACCGTACACGCGCGAAGTGGACGGCAAGAAGGTGCATGTTGACGGTCACAGACGGTCAACACCTGCTCTTCCGTGCAAAAAGTAACCGTGCATAATCCGCCATTGCGGCCCTTCTTTTTTCAGTCTAAAATATGAAGGTCCCAATATAGATTGTCAAGCCTAAAATTCTTTGGCGACACTAAAATCGAAAATCACTCACTACCAGCAACCTGACCAGGCGCGTGTTATAAGGTAACTTTTTATTCTTTCTCCCCTTCAGACATTAACTGGTGTAGGGTGGTTGATCGGATTGGGCAAGCTGTCCTCCAAGATTATATCTTCTCAAAAAATCTCTTATCAACACAATCCGCGCTCCCTTTGAACCTACACACATTTAGTCTCTCCTAATAATGGTTAGATGATTTCGTTTGGAATCCTATTATTGACAATAGGTTGGAACTGATGTTGTATGAAACGCGACGCACCAAGCCTCAAGGGAAAGTTTGCCCATCGACAATATAAGGGGGAACTGAAGTCATGGCCAGACGTGGACGGCTAACGGCAAAGGCGGCAACACCCAAGGCGGCATCTTATCAACACCCAGAGGCGGATAGTCCTCTCAGGCCCGAAGTTGGGACGCAACCGCAATTTAAGAAAAAAAAGCAACCGCAGAAGTATCGGTATGATTCATCGCTATCCCCGGCCTTGGATTGGGACGGCCAGAACCCTGCCCGTGGGTTAGGGGAATGGCTCATTGGCGTGATTGAGGAAGCGTCGGCGCTACAGGCCCCTCACGTCTTTGACAAGCCTAAGGAGATGCGCCGGGAAGACGGTCAGGTAGTGGCGACGGCGCGGGGCCTTCAGGATGCCGTGGATCAGCTTAGACGGCTCTGCCAACCCTTGTTAAACTGGGCTGGGAAAGCTGAACGCCTTTCCTTTGAGGTTCCCACCCTCCCCCTCTTTGTCCATGAACGGCTCTCAACCAAGGCCATAGTCGAAACCCTAAAAGGACACCGCAAGCCTCAGGAGCGCCAACTGGAACTTTTTGGGGACCCGCACCGACCGGTGATTGACCAAGTTCTTAAGGCGTATGAATACCGGGATCAATGGGTCAACCGGCTCATCCTGGGAGATTCCCTGGTGGTAATGAACTCTCTGCTGCACTATGAGGGTCTGGCCGGGCAGGTGCAGATGATCTATATGGACCCGCCCTACGGGGTCAAGTTTGGCTCCAATTTCCAGCCGTTCGTGCGCAAACCAGAAGTTTCCCATAATGAAGACGACCACATGACTCGGGAGCCTGAGATGGTAAAAGCCTACAGAGATACATGGGAATTGGGGCTTCACAGCTATCTCACCTATTTGAAGGATAGATTACATCTCTGCCGAGAGTTGCTGACTTCCTCAGGTAGTATCTTTCTTCAGATCAGTGACGAGAACCTCCATCATGTCAGAGAAGTGATGGACGAGGTATTTGGATCAACCAATTTTAAGAGCCTCATTGCTTTCAAAAAAACCGGAGGACAAACAGATCAAGAACTGGCAACAATATGTGATTATCTTCTTCACTATAGCAAGGATCATACTAGGACCAAATACAACCAGCTATATCAATTCAAGGTACCTGGAGGTTTAGGGGGTGAGAAATACACTTTACTTGATTCTCCTGATGGGACTAGCTATCGACAAATGACTAAAGACGAAATTGCAAATCCATCTCTTATCCTTGATGGATGGAAGCCATTTAGAAAAGGCCCATTAAATTCTCAACACTACAGCCCAACCAGAACAGTTCCCTTTAAATTTAGGGGAAAAATATACCATCCTGGGAAAAATCGTCAATGGACAGTAGACCCGGAGACGGATCTCCCAAAACTTGCCGAATTAGGGTATATAATCGAGGAAGGTACAACATTGGCGTACAAGCTATACCTTAAGGATAATCCTTTGCTTACGGTTAATAATCTTTGGACTGATACGGCATTCGGTACTTTAGTTTCTGAACAACTCTATGTAGTGCAAACTGCCCAAAAAGTTATTCAACGCTGCATTCTGATGACCACTGAACCTGGGGATCTTGTTCTTGATTCTACCTGCGGGGGTGGGACCACAGCCTATATAGCTGAACAGTGGGGGAGACGTTGGATCACTGCTGATGTGAGCCGGGTGCCCATGGCCCTGGCACGCCAGCGCATGCTCACCGCAACATTCCCATATTACGAGCTGAAAGACGAAAAAAGGGGACCGGCAAGTGGCTTCGTTTATAACCGTAAGTTGAACAAGAAAGGTGAAGAGGTGGGGGGCATTGTACCCCATATTACCCTTAAGGCCATCGCCAATAATGGGCCGCCGGAAGAAGAGGTCCTGGTAGACCGACCCGAGGTGATAAAAAACATCACCAGGGTCACCGGCCCCTTTTGCGTAGAGGCTACTATACCCAGCCCGGTGGATTGGGAGGATGAGGAAGCGGGAGACGATTCAGTTGGCAGGGAAGACGCTTCCTTCATGGACCGGATGTTGGAGGTCCTGCGCCAGTCCCCGGTCATTCACCTGGGCGGGGGCAAGACTGTGACTTTGAAGAACATTCGGCCACCAGCCAAGACTCTCTCCCTGTCGGCGGAAGCCGTGGTTACACCGGCTGCACATCCCGGTGCTTCCGGCGGGGGTGGGGAAGACCCTGATATGGTCGTCGCGCATAAATCTCCCCTCCTGGAGGCAGGAAAAGCGGTAAAGCTTGTGGCCCTGGTCTTTGGCCCGGAGAATGGGGCGGTGAGCGAAAAGCTAGTACCATGTAACATTTAGAGTTTCGGATAAAGTCTTTTCAGCTTTATACGTGCATCGGCATTCGAGAACTGCCATTGGATTTTGGACTGCCGGTTGTTCCGGTTGTTTTCCCATGCGGC
>JBEKQE010000135.1:0-14042 GCA_049520035.1 Syntrophobacteraceae bacterium
TTCTCCTCTCCAACCGTGCCTCCTCCTCGATCAAAAGTGACTCGATCAGGCTACACGGTTTCGGTTGTCAAGGTGGGCCAAATGAAAATATCGAAGTGGGCCAATTTAGAGTAGCGAACTCAACAATTCGGTCATATCCTACCAGCGTTTATGGGTGCCTAAAACGACCATGGTTAGACCGAGAGAATAATGAGCACACACATCAATCCAAAAATTATTACATGGGCACGCGAACGCAACGGACTCAGCATTGAGGGCCTTGCGTCGCGAATGAAAAGAGCGTCCACCGAGATAGAGTTATGGGAACGAGGCCTTGATAGCCCATCCTACAGATGCCTTGAAGAACTTGCCTACAAACACCTCAAAGTCCCTGTCGCTGTATTCTTCCTTCCCGATCCACCTGCGTTAGATGAGCCGTCAAAGAAGTTTCGTCGCTTACCAGATTATGAGATTGCACGCCTATCTTATGACACTTTCCAGAAAATACACATGGGCCAAGCATATCAAGAATCATTGCGTGAACTGGGAACCAGCCTATCAGCTAGCAAGAAGATTTTCCGTGATCTCAACCCAGAAGGGCTTACCACATCGCAACTTGCTGAACAAACACGGCGGTATCTCGGCGTGAGTATCCAAGACCAATTCTCTTGGCGCTCCCCTGAGCAAGCATTCAAATATTGGCGCCACGCGTTAGAGGTTTCAAGTGTCTTTGCTTTTAAGGACTCATTCAAGGACCGATATGTCTCAGGCTTCTGTCTGCTTGATCCAGATTGGCCTATCATCTTTGTGAACAACTCAAATTCCTATGCTCGGCAGACATTTACTTTAGTTCATGAATTGGGTCATATTTTTTTTCAGATTCATGGAGTTACGGATATAGATGACACGTACCTCCGCTACATGAACCAGCATGACAAATCGTTAGAAATTAAGTGCAACCGATTTGCAGCACAACTGCTCGTTCCAGACGCTGTATTTAGTAAAGAAATACCATTAGTGGAAAAGGCCGGCCTCGAAATCATTCCTAGATTGGCGGACAAATATTCTGTCAGTAAAGATGTCATTCTCCGTAAGCTTCTAGACCACAGGGTGATTTCGAGGGAATCTTATCAGTTAAAAACAGATGAGTGGACTAAGGATTATATTCGCCACATGAAAAGTGGCGCTGGTGGTAACTACTACCTTACAAAATTGGCCTACTTAGGAGAAGGATTCGCGCGACTCGCATTCGCCAGACACACTGCTGGCCACCTCAACGAAATTCAATTAGCCAATCATCTCAATATGAATTCTGCTAACCTTCGGAAGTTGCAGAGGTATGCGAGGTGGTAGCACTATATATTGTTGACACGAATTCCTTCTATACATTGGGGCACTACTACCCGTCACGATTTCCAACCATCTGGCGTAAAGTTGATGACCTTGTTAGAGAAGGCAAACTCCGTTCTGTTAAAGAAGTGCGGCGTGAGATAGAATCTAACTGCCCATTTGACCACATAACGGAATGGGTACGTACCAATCGGAAGATTTTTAAAGCACCTTCGATAGAGGAAATGACAGTTGTCTCTGACATCCTAAGCAAAAAACAATATCGCAGGTTAGTCAAGAGGAGTAATATCCTGAGAGGACTTCCAGTCGCTGATCCTTTTATAATTGCTGCTGCAAAAGTATATCATGGCTGCGTTGTAACCCAAGAGATTTACAAGCCGGACGGTGCACGTATTCCAAATGCTTGCGATGAGTTAAGAATTCAATGCATAAATGTCGAACAATTTCTTGAATACGAGGGGCTGGTTTATTGAGAAAATAACCGTAAGAAGCGCCTCATGAAATGGCAATTCCAGGTAGCAAACAGGCGTATTGGCCATCGAACTACGGATGGCGTTAGATGCGCAGATGAAGCTTGATGATGCCGAAGGTCGAATTTTGGGAATGTCCACTGCAACAATACTTATTAACATTCTCAAGCCCTTCAACTGCAACATCGCTGCCAGCGGCGAGCGTTCCCCGATGATGCTGAACATGCCAGGCGAACGATATCCCATCGGTAGTCCTACTGTCTTTTCCTTCGTTCTCAGGTACATCCATCTCAACAGTCGTGAGGACCTGAAAGCAGCCCTGGCCATCACGAACTTCATAATCACGCTGCCGATCTTTCCAGAATTCAAAGGCGGCGGCATTGCTGTCTCCGAAAATTGATCAGGAGTTATTCCTGGAACCCTATGAAGATTCTCGCAATCGCGAAGTATGCCAGAGACACCGAGAATCTTTTTCTATTTCATTTTCGAAAACCCCTGCTAGTTCGGCAAAGGAGGATATTGGGATGGAAGACATGAAATATTTCGGTAACCCGGAAGGATTTCATCCATGGAAGGGCTTTCTTAAACAGACCGAAACGCCTGTTGGGAAAACCTGCGGTTGGTGCCGAGAGAAGATAAAAGAAAACGATTCAGGGTTTGTGATGAAGACTCGAAATTTTCACTTCGTAATGCATGAGGCCTGTCTCGCTCGTGAGCACTTAGGAAGTATCTCTCGCCAAAAGAAAAGGCTTGCAGACGTGAGAGAGGAGTTGAAGTTTCCTGTAGAGCCAGACAGAGACCCTGAAGGCATGACAAGTCGAGAGGCGGCAGAAGCTGCCCTTACGTTTTGGGTAGCTAATGGAAGAAGGGTCTTGGATAGTGACGCGGAATGGATGATATGGTCAAAAAAAACCTGCCCGGAGTGTGACGGAAAAGGGGAGATTTCTGGAAAAACGTGTCCATCCTGCTTTGGGGATGGCGTGGTTTGGGAGAGTAGAGTTGATGAAGCAAAATACAAGAGATCAACTGGGCGCACATGGAAACCAGTGAAAGAAAAATGATTCAAAAAAGAGTTACTGCACTAGAGCTATCGAGATTTCAGGAGGGACCTGTAATGGATAATGAAACGAGGCGAAACAGGGCAATAACGGCACTGGAAGCATACTCGGAGGAAGACGTGCGCCGCGTGGCGTGGTTAAGTCTTGCCGATTGAATCGGTAACGCCAGGGAGAAGGCGTTAGGTCAACTGGCTTACCTGATGCCGAAAGGCTTAGGGGACAACAGCATGCCAGCAAAGAGAGGGATTCTGGAAACCGTCAATGGGATCGCCTCGCAAGACCTGCAGCCTATGGTGAAAGCTAGACTGCTTAAACCCCAATCACCAGCGTGGAAATCCGACCATCACGGGAATGGCGGTTGAAACCCGTGCCAACCAAGGACCAGTCGTTCGACTTCAGGCTGGTTAGACTCCCCAAGAGTTGGGCAATGTGTAGTGAACACATTCAAGGTGATGAGTGGGACACCTAAGGGTTGCTAGATACGGACTTAGCTAACGTACTGCGGGATGGCCTAAGGGACGCGAGTCCTATGGTCACGGAGTCTCCGTAGTAGTCGGAGGTGAAGTAATGTTCACCACAGGGCGAAGGGAGACAGGTTTGTTGGATGCCCGAAACAGAAAGGTATGCGCAATGCAAACAGCTGAAACTGTACTGAGCATCATCCAGAAACGTGGTGTGAAGAAAATGCCCGTCGAAAGGCTCTATCGACAACTGTACAACCATGAGTTTTACCTGAGAGCATATGCCAAGCTTTATAGAAACAAGGGGGCATTGACCCAGGGAGTGACAGGCCAGACAGTTGACGGAATGTCACTCAAAAGGATTTCAAGGCTCGTTGACCTCCTTCGAACGGAACAATTCCGTTGGACTCCGGTCAGACGGACCTACATCCCGAAAAAGGATGGATCTAAACGACCCCTTGGGATTCCAAGCTGGGAAGACAAGATGCTTCAGGAATTGATCAGGATGTTGCTGGAAGCCTACTACGAGCCAAGATTCAGTGACCACTCACATGGGTTTCGCCCAAAGAGGGGCTGTCACACGGCTCTTGAGGAAGTCAAGTACACCTGTCGAGGCACCATATGGATCATTGAAGGAGACATATCAAAGTGCTTCGATCGCTTCGATCACGATGTGCTCATCGGAATACTTCGAAGAGATATCAAAGACGAGCGGTTCATAAGGCTCATAGAAGGTCTGCTCAGAGCGGGATATTGGGAGGATTGGAAGTGGAACAAGACCCTCAGCGGTACACCGCAAGGGGGAGTCGTAAGCCCGCTTCTTGCCAATATCTACCTCAATGAGTTCGACACATTTATCGAAGAAGAGCTTAAACCGCAATACACCAAAGGTGAGAAAAGACGGAGCAATCCGGCGTATCGCCATTGCGATTATAAGAAGCGGGTCGCTAAAGAGCGCAATGATCGTATAGCATATAAAGCCTACGATCAGAGGCTGCGGAGTATCCCGTCATATGATACTCACGATCCGGACTACCGCAGGTTGCGTTACGTCAGGTACGCTGATGATTTTCTGCTCGCCTTTGTGGGACCGAAATCGGAAGCAGAAGCTATAAAAGACCAACTGGCGACGTTCCTGGGCAAGGAACTCCACCTGGAGTTATCCAAGACCAAAACCCTTATAACCCATGCCGCTACTGAAAGAGCAAGGTTTCTGGGCTATGACATCACAGTTGGCCGGGACAATCAATGGCGAGACAGCGCGGGAAAAAGAAGCCTCAATGGAGCGATCACCCTGCGGCTCCCCAAAGATGTCCTTCGTAAATTCTGCGCTCGATATGAGCAGAACGGCAAGCCCATCCATCGGGGCGTTCTGGAGCAAGAAAGCGACTATAGCATCATGAATCGCCTTCAGAGCGAATATAGAGGATATGTCCAATATTATAAGCTGGCCATGAACCTCTACCAGATGACAAAGCTCAGATGGGTCATGGAAACGTCGATGCTCAAAACACTTGCAAATAAGTATCGATCAAGTGTCAGGAAAATGGTTGACCGATACAAATGCATGATCGAGACCGAAACAGGTCCGAGGAAAGGCTTTCGGGCGGTAATTGAACGACCGGGCCGAAATCCCCTGATTGCGGAGTTTGGCGGCATTCCGCTGAGATATCAGAAGCGGTGCCAATGCATCACGGATAGCCTCTACCAATTGGGATTTGGTCGAAGTGAACTCCTCGACCGACTGCTATGTAATCAGTGTGATCTATGTGGCTCACAGGAGCAAATAGAAGTTCATCACATTCGAAAACTCGCAGATCTCAAGCGGTATAAAAGTCATGACGCACCGGAATGGGTTAAGCGCATGACAAAATTACGGCGAAAGACTCTGGTTGTCTGTACCTCTTGTCACGAAGCAATCGAGGCAGAACAACCCAAGTCCATCTGGAAAGGCAAACTAGAGAGCCGTGTGCGGTGAAAGTCGCAAGCACGGTTCGGAGGGGGGTATCTGGAAAAGTACCCATGCGGCAACTCGCCGGATGCCTACCCTACGACGACCTTGTCTCCAATATAATCGACCTGCTTACCGATCTCATGCATTTGTGCAAACAGCAAGAGATAGAGTTTCAGGGGTGCTTGCTGAGCGCGGAGATAAACTTCGAGTCAGAGAAATAGATATAAAGGAGGATTTCATGTCCCATGCGAATTGTTTGTTTCTGATGGCGCTCGATGCCGATGCCTTCCTGGGTGATGAGGAGGAACAACGGGAGTTCATCGAGAGCGAGTTTTCCGATAGATTTGGTGACCGCCTGGACGAAAATAACTACTTTCACCACTTGGCGGTTTTCTTCAAAGATGGAAGCTATTTGATATGGCCGAAATCCGAGCCCGGCGGTTTTGCCGACGTTGCAAATGAAAATAGATGGCAGGCTGTCCACCGATATGCGCTCCAGTGTGTCTCAGTAGATTTCAAGCTCTTCGGTGCAATCACCTGGACATTTGGTGACAATGAAAATGAGGGGAACAAGAAAATAGACGGGCTCACGTTTGATGATCTTCTCTCTGAAATCTACACTACTGTGCCCGCATCGCTTTCGGAGAAGTATTCCACCCTTCAGGGCAAGCCCGCCTGGATGGGTAATCTTCCCGATGAGTCATGGATGACAGAGTATGATCGCAGAAAGATGGTCCTCATGTTCGAGGCGCTTAGAAACAGCGACAACGTTCCCTTCACAAAATGGGGCATTGTCACCCCGTATGAGTACCGGGCATTTGACCTGACTCGGTGTGAGGAACCAAACGCGATTCTGATCACAGACATTCACACGTAGATCGGAGGGGGAAATGGCACAGTGGGTGGCCCACCAATAATTGCCCGAGAGAGATAAAATGAGGTATATGAATCGGGAAGAAGCATCATGGCGACACAAAAAGAGCTTGAACACGCATGGAGAACTTTGGAGGAGAGCAAAAATGAAGCGTCGCAATAAGCGCCTCACCCTCCCGCCTATGTCTTGCCTTTGCGAACCCGAAAATCTCTCTATCGGCTGGGGATGGTTCCGGCGACTTGTTCTCTGGTCCCGCCGCCAAAGGGTGATGTTTGAATTGCGGCAATCAAAGAAACGGGGCCTTTGGCCATAGCGTACATTAAATAGTGAAACGCCCGAACCGACCTTTCTACCCGTGAGACAGCCGTTTCTCGGGGACTTCTACCTCCGGTCCATATCGATTTGCCTCGTGTTTTCGGGAGGAGGGAAAATGCAGGTATGATCCAGACGTTGAAAGGTTCTGGATGGTCCACGCATAACGCCATTCAGAAGAGCTGTCTAAAAACGAGTTTATTTGAAACGATATCGGCTGGCCTCCCCTTATGTCGATACGGCAGAAAATGATTATAATTTGGCAGTGATTGACGCATTGTTCGCATCTGTTTATTCATGGGGTTCGTCTTTTCGAATCTCTCGCTCCGCCTTCTCCCAGTCCTGAACTGCTCGACCGTCCTGGCGGCCTCGCTGCTCGTACAGTTCATAGGCTCGCTTGGCGATCTGCGGCGTCACATCGACAGGCTTTTTGGCCAGTAGAGGCGCGGCCGTTGGATCGAACACCCTATACGCGAGCAGTTTCACGCGGTCATTCAAAAGGAACCACAGCAACGCGTAGCCCCACACAAACCCGGCCCAACCCCAGCCCAAAGGCGTCATAAACAACCCATAAACCGCTATCAACGTCGCGATGATTTGCGTGCCGAGCACGGCGACCCATAAGATCCGCGCGGGGCGGATGGACCAAAGCGGGCCGCGCGTGCGCGTGAGGAAGATCGTCAGATGTCCCGCCACAGACAGCTTTAAATACATCAGCGTTTGAATGTGCGCACGGTCAAGATGAAAGACGCGCTCACCAAGATAAAACAAGCCAAAGGCGGAAACGACCCCGATAACGCCCAGTACCGTGGAGATCCCCAGCACCATCCGCATGTTCCATGCCTCGGGCTTGTCCTTGTAATGAACGTTGTCATAGGCAATGGACAGGATCGCGCCGTCGTTGAGCAAAGCCAGCATTACGATCATCACCGCGGTCACCGGATAAAAGTTAAACACCAGGATCGATAATGTCATGAACAACAACACACGCAGTGTTTCGGTGATGCGGTAGATCGCGTAGCTGTTCATCCGCTGGAAGATTTTGCGACTCTCCTTGATCGCGTCTATGATCACCGACAGGCCGGGCGTCATCAGCACGATGTCCGCCGCCGCGCGCGCAGCATCGGTCGCGTCCGAAACGGCGATCCCGCAGTCGGCTTTCTTCAGCGCGGGGGCGTCATTCACGCCGTCGCCCGTCATGCCGACAATGTGGCGGCGTTTTTGTAAGACGTCCACAATGTGGAACTTGTGTTCGGGGAACACCTGGGCGAAGCCGTCCGCTTTCTCGATGGACTCGGCCATAGGCGCTGTCTCCTGATGCTTTACGTCGCCCAGACCGCCGGCATCGAGGATATTTGTGCCCAGCCCCAATTTTCCGGCTGTTTCCCGAGCGATGGCCAATGCATCGCCCGTAACCATCTTGATCTTAACGCCCATTTGTCGCGCGGTCGCGATGGTTGCCTTGGCATCCTCCCGTGGCGGATCGAACATGGGTAAGACCCCTAGAAACTGCCATTGGCCTTCTCCCTCGGCCCGAGCCACCCCCAACGAACGAAAGCCGCGCGCCGCGAATTCGTTGACCGCCTTGTCGACGGCGGGCTTCACCTGCCCGGCATTGGCCGACAACTCCAAGATCACCTGCGGCGCGCCCTTGGTCACCTTGAACTGTTTTCCGTCCGTGTCCTTGAGGGTTGCTTCGGTGCGTTTATGCACGGGGTCGAACGGCTGGAAATGAACCACCTCATAACCCTTTAGCGATTCCTTATCTTTCAGGCCGCCCAGAACGGCCAGATCAATGGTGTCGTTATTGTCCGCGCGCGACGCCAGTGCACCATTGAGGATGACTTGCTCCGCGGGGACATTGTTCACACTGAATGGATCGCCCAGAGTCAGTTTGTTCTTGGTCAGGGTGCCGGTCTTGTCCGCGCAAAGCACGTCCACGCCCGCCAATTCCTCGATGGCCACCAACCGGCTCACAATCGCCTCTTTTTTGGCCAGCAGGCGCGCGCCGACCGCCATCGTAACTGACAGCACCGTGGGCATCGCCACGGGAATCGCGGCCACCGTCAGCACCAAGGCGAACTGGAGCGTGGTGAGGATCGGGTCGCCGCGGAAGAGCGCGACGGTGATAATCACCGCCACCATAGCCACCGCGAGGATGATCAGGTAATCGCCGATCTTTAACACCGCGCGTTGAAAGTGGCTGACGGTTTGCGCCTCCTGCACCAGTTGCGCAGTCTTACCGAAGTAGGTGTTCGTACCGGTGGCGTACACCATCGCGCCGATTTCACCCTGACGAATGATCGAACCTGAAAACACCGCCTCGCCGGGTTTTCGCGTGGCGGGCAACGACTCTCCCGTCAGCGCGGACTGATCTACCTCCACCTCATCGCCCGCGAGCAAGCGCGCATCCGCCGGCACGATGTCGCCCAACCGCAAGCGGATGACGTCGCCCGGCACAAGCTCACGCGCCTCCGGGGTGGTCCACTTCCCGTCACGTTTCACCCGGGCCTTGACCGCCAGCTTGGCCTTCAGCGCGGCGATGGCGTTACCCGCCTGGTGTTCTTCCCAGAACCCCACCACCGCGTTGGCCAGAAGCAGAAGGAGGATGATGCCAAAGTCCGGCCAATGCCGGGCTACCGCCGAAAGGATAACGGCCGCTTCGATCATCCACGGGATGGGACCCCAAAAATAGGTGAGGAATTTCAGAAACGGATTGGTTTTCTTTTCTTCAATCTCGTTAGGCCCATATTGAGTCAGCCGCTTCTGCGCTTCGGCTTCACTGAGGCCGTCCGGTGACGACCCCAATTTTGCCTGCAGTTCCGGCATGGGAAGGGATTTCAGATCGTCCTTCGCATTGGGCTGGTCGGCATTGGGTTTCATAATGGTATTCTCCTGTCTTTGCTATGCCGCAGTTTTCGTGATGTGCGGGATGCTTGTCGTCATGCTCATGTCCTTTCCATCTCGGCATTGTATTCGCCACGGCGTGCGGCATTGTTGCATCTGGCTCGATGATACAGAGCCTGCTGTGCAGCCAACACACGGGCTTCCTTGCCTTGCAAAATCTCTAAAGCCGGTTGCTGGATGGCGCGTGCAAACGAAAACGCCAACGCCCAGGGCAGTCGCGACTTGCATCTAACATTCATGGCATTCAAACGGGCTGAAGCCAGTTCAACGGATTGGCCTTCCACGACCAGCGCAATCCAGGGCCAGCTCAGCTAGGGAATCGAACCCCTCGATTTCCGTGGGTGGAAGATTGTATATAGGGTGCCTGGCACGAGTTTGTTTGCTCATTGCCTCTCCTCATATTTGTTGATCGACAGACTATGCGTCCTCGTCCAAATACTCTCACGCTTTGATCCAGTTCAACGCTTCTTCGCGTTCGCCTGGCGAGAAACTTCTTATCTCGCCGCTTACGATCATAGCAGCGAGCTTAACCCCCCACTCAATCCACCTGGGGCCGCCAATCACGCCTATCTTTTCAAAATCGTTTCTATGCGTAAGCCCAAAGTGCGCGTCGTCCCACAACGCCGCAGCTTCCAATCCGTGGAAATCACCCATATCCAACAGAAGCCGAGCCTTGCCATGTTCGCGTATAATCGAATCCAAGCTTGGAATGAGCACGTCCTTATAGTCCGCATCGGTTAACTTGCCTAACGTCCTGAGGACAAGAATATTTCCTTTACTCTCCGGCAACACCTCAATCATGGTATTCTCCTTTAAGTAGTACAGGGTTCATAACCAGCCCCCGCCAAAACCCGCTCGCCGCAAGCCGATGGCGATGTAAGGGCAGTTGCGCATCAATCGCCACAATAAGCCGGTACGATAGTTTTCAATCATCAACACAATCGGCCCTTGATTAATTCCGTAATGCCATGGTGATACCCAGCCATAGGGATTGCTGGATTTTACAGGGAAGGTCGGGTTAAACGTTGCTTTGAAGCCGTAGGAGTTAAGTTCTGTTAATTTAACTTGGTTAATATAATAGTCTATCGCGGGCAGCACGATCTCGGGCGCGAACGGCAGCGAACTAACCACTGCCCACGGCGCGATGGTGCCGTCGTCGGGCCCGTACGGCACGCCTCGTCCCAGGTAATCGAAGAATCGGCGCTTAATACCGCTCACTTTGATAGTGCGGGGGCCGGGGCCGTCGCTCGCGGTAATTCCCCAGCAATTGCGGCCATAGCCGGCGAACTTGAACGGGTTGTCCATCGCGTACTGTTGTTGCACGAAAGTCGCGCGACGGCTGTTCTCGAAATAGTCGATGCCTTTGAGGCGCATGAACGCGTCCTGAATGCCGCGAAAGTCGATCCAGACATGCGAGAGCTGGTGCGTGAACAACGGCCCGGCGTAAAGATATTCATATCCGTAAAAGTGTTCCCACCGGTAAGTCGAAGTCCACGCGGCGTAGCAGCTCTCGGGCAGCGGATAAGCGGGAGAGCCCAGCCCCAGGATGTAGAGCAGCATCGCCTCATCGTAGCCTTCCCAACGGTATCGGAGAAATCCGCTTTCGGGCTTCCATCCGTGCGTAACCAGTGCGCCACGGTTTTGCGCCCATTGCCAATCAGCGCGGCGATAGAGCGTGTCGGCGAGGGTGCGGATTTCAATCTCGTCGGCCGTATCCGCGTCAAAATAAACTCCCGCCGTCAGCGCACCAGCCAGCAGGAAAGCGCTATCTATCGTTGAGAGTTCGCATTGCCAAGCGCGCCGGCCGGTCCGCATGTCGAGAAAATGATAATAAAAGCCCTGGTAACCTGTGGCGTCGGGTTCGGGGCCTTGCGGGCTGTTCCAGAAAAAACGCAGCGTGGTCAGCGTACGTTCTACCGCTGCGGCACGCCCCATAAATCCGCGCTCGACAGCCACCGGGTAAGCCGCCAACGCGAAGCCGGTAGCAGCAATACTGGCAGGCCAATCCGCCGCGGTCTTGTCGATCACCAGCCCGTTGTCTGGATTCGTTTCATGCAGAAAGTAGCTGAATGATTCGTGCTGAAGCATTTTCAACTCAGCATCGGAGGCGTGCGGCGGTAGTGCGACATCAGGCGCGTTTTTCGGTTCGATCATATTATTCCCTCAGGCATTTCACGGTCGGTGAAGGCAGGTGCAAATTTCTCCCCTCGGTCCACCCTCGCGATGTGCTCGATCTTTTCTTTCGTGAGACGTGGCTCCAGCCGCGTTAATGAAAAGCGGTGGTTTTCGATTAAGCGCTCGAAATCGCCGCCGTCCGAGATGAAGTGGATTTCGAAGACTTCATTCGCCATGGAATGACGCACAATCGCTTTGGCGATCTCGACCATCCGGGTCGTTTCCGCCAGATTGAACGCACAAGGTGCAAAGAGAAGAATCTGTTTTGGCATCATCCTGGTGAATCTCAAAGGATCAGGCGCTAATCATATAGCGTGCTTGTCTTCATCCAGCTTTTGCAATTCCTGATGATAGCGGGCAAGAAGGTCTTCCATGCCCAGCATGCCGATAACTCCCGTCTCACTATCTTCTATGGGAATTTGTCCATATCCGGTTTCCAGGAATTTTAGAAGGGCCTCGGAGAGGCTGTCATCGGGCGCAACGCTCACCGGCGGCGCAACCAAATCCCGCAGAATCAGCAGGTCCAGAATCGATTCTTCGAACATCACCGCCCTGACCTCCCGCACTGACAATATTCCCATAAGATGGAAACGATCATCTACCACCGGGAAGACTGACTCGCGCGAAACTGTGATCAGGCGTCTCAACTGCCCAAAGGTCATGTCTTCCGGAAGAATAGTCACGGAAGCATCTGGATGATGCACGTCTTTCACCGATAATTCCTGCAGAATATTTATCACACGATCGGATCTATGTGCCGGAGAGTGGAATTTATTTAGAACCTGTTTTTCGTAAAGGCTCCAGTGCTGGGAAAGCAAGATTGCCACAACCGAGGTGAACATGATCGGCACAATCAGTTGATATCCGCCGGTCATCTCGCAGACCATGAGAAGCGCCCCTAACGGGGCCTTTGCAACACCGGCAAAAAATGCGGCCATGCCGACAAGGGCAAATGCACCCGGAGAACTCACAATTCCAGGAAACCATGCGTGGGCCAATTGTCCTACAGCCCCGCCCAGCATAGAGCCTATGAAAAGAGACGGCCCAAAAACACCTCCGCTCCCCCCGGATGATATAGTGAAAGAGGTTGCAGCAATTTTAAGAAAAGCCAGAGTGAACATGAGCATTACCGGGAGTTCACCCATCAGGGCTTTCTGAATGGTTCCATAACCTCCACTCAGTATCTGCGGTTGCCATAGCGCAACCAGTCCAACCAGAAGTCCCCCGAATGCAGGAATCAGCGCGCGTTTGACCGGGAGCTTTCGGAAAAAGCGATCTCTTAGACCATAAAAGGTCTTCACGTAAATGTATCCGAAAGGAACACAAATCAATCCGAGAATTGCATAGAGAAGCAGTTCAAAGCCGCTGGAAAAATGAATGGGAGGAATTGCGAATATCGACTGGTGGCCAAAAATACTCGTAAAGATCGCATAGGAAACCGAAGAGGAAATGATGCTCAGGACAACCCCCTCGGTTTCGAGGTCTTCACGGTAAAGAACTTCTACCGAGGTCAGGGCACCTCCTAAAGGAGCGCGAAAAATAGCGCCCAACCCGCCGGCGCACCCGGCCAGAAGCATGAGCCTTTTTTCCCGGACATTGAGCTTTAAGGTACGCCCAAGCCATGAACCTATTCCAGATCCAATTTGCGCTATGGGACCTTCTCGTCCGGCGCTTCCCCCTGTTGCAAGAGTAATTACGGAGGCAATTCCCTTGATAAAGGGAACACGCGTGCGAACAAACCCCTGTTTATTATGAAAGGCGTCGATGAAAGCATCGGTTCCATGCCCTTCTGCTTCAGGTGCCCAGGTGTAGACAATCAGACCTGAAAGGAGTCCTCCGATTGCGGGGAGCAAAACGAGCAGCCATAGGCGGAGAGGAGTTGTGGCCGCGAAGGGGACGAGATGTTCTCCAGCAGGCTTTGCCATTGCATAACCGGCAAGATACTCCAAGACAAAAAACTTGGCCCATTCCAGGAGGAAGAAAACGAGGCCGGCCCCGAGTCCGCTCAAGGCGCCGATTAGGGAGCCATAAACAAGCCAGCGGAAGAATTTGTGTTTCCCAAGTGCTTTAGACAGAGCAGGAACCCAATTTACCGGCGCAATCCGACCGGCCCTCCTGATGCCTCCGGCCTGATTTACTGTTTTCAACCTCCTGACCTCCCGATTTGGATGATTTAAGAGTAGCTTATAACACCTTCATGCCTAATATTCCATTTTCAGGGCAAATCTTTACATGCTCCATCATGAGACTTACCTGATGCGACAACACAATACGATCAGAGCACAAAAAGGACAGCCGCATGGAGAATAAACAGCCCAAACACCCACCCCTGAATTCTTTTCTGCTGGCACTTATCGCGGTGTTGGTCGGAGTCATCGGCGGATTCGGCGCAGTGGCTTTCCGTGCCCTGATAGCTTTCTTTCATAACCTGCTCTTCCTTGGGAAGTTTTCGCTGTTCTATGAGGCAAACATCCACACAACGCCCAGCCCCTGGGGACCTTT
>JBEKQE010000136.1:0-21146 GCA_049520035.1 Syntrophobacteraceae bacterium
GCTGAAATCGTAGGCGAGCTGGACAAATATATAATCGGCCAGAAAGACGCCAAGCGCATGGTTGCCATAGCTCTGCGCAACAGGTGGAGAAGGCAGCAGGTGCCGGAACATCTGCGCGATGAAATAGCGCCGAAGAATATTATAATGATCGGACCTACCGGTGTGGGTAAAACCGAGATTGCGCGCCGTCTCGCCCGTCTAGCCCAGTCGCCCTTCCTCAAGATTGAAGCCAGCAAGTTTACCGAAGTCGGCTACGTTGGCCGCGACGTGGAATCCATGGTCCGCGATCTGACCGAACTGGCGGTCAGCATGGTCCGCAACGAAGAGATGGAAGAGGTAAAAGTAAAGGCCGAAGAAATTGCGGAGGAAAAACTGCTCGACATTTTACTGCCTCCCAAGAAAACGTCCCCGGAGGTGCGCGAGCACCCTTTCCCGGTCGAGGCCGATGCACTGATCGTCGCAAAGGAGGAGGCCGAACAGGCCGATTCGACCAGGGAGAAGCTCAGGAAGCTGCTCCGCAAAGGGGCGCTCGACGACCGCTACGTAGAGCTGGACGTGCCGGACCGCAACTTCCCCATGGTCGAAATCTTTGCGGGAGCCGGCATGGAGGAAATGGACTTCAACCTGAGAGAAATGCTTGGGGGCATGCTTCCCAGACGCACCAAGCGCAGGAAGGTCAAGATCCCCGAAGCGCGTGAAATCCTGATCACCGAGGAATCCCAGCGCCTGATCGACATGGATCGCGTGGTAAAGTCGGCAATCGAGCGTGTCGAACACTCAGGGATCATCTTTTTGGACGAAATCGACAAGATTGCCGGAAGGGAAAGTGGCGGCAGAGGCCCGGATGTATCGCGCGAGGGCGTTCAGCGCGACCTGCTGCCAATAGTCGAAGGCTCGACCGTTACCACCAAGTACGGGATGGTGAAGACCGACCACATACTCTTTATCGCCTCGGGCGCCTTTCACATCGCAAAACCTTCCGACCTCATTCCGGAACTTCAGGGGCGCTTTCCCATCCGGGTTGAGCTCACCTCGCTTTCCAGGGATGATTTCGTGCGCATCCTCAAAGAGCCTGAAAACGCTCTGATAGTCCAGTACAAGGCGTTGCTCGAAACCGAGGAGGTCGAGCTGATCTTCGATCAGGAGGCGATCGACGAACTGGCGGAAATTGCATATCAGGTAAATTCGCGGACCGAGAACATCGGCGCCAGGAGGCTGCATACCGTCATGGAAAAGCTGCTCTCGGACGTTTCTTTCAACGCTCCGGACCTCAAGGGACAGAGCGTCCACATAGACCGCGATTACGTGCGCAATGTCCTGAGTGAAATCATAAAAGATGAGGATTTGAGCAGGTATATCCTGTGAGGAATTCTTCACATCCCTCTGGCCTCGGATCCCCAGATGATTTTGTGAAGCTGGAGGTTCAGCCGAACGGCAATGTGGTCTTCTAGGATCCATTCGGCGAGAGACCGGGGAGCAAGTGAGCCGAATACCGGAGAAAAGTTGATCTTGCACCGGGCAGCCGGCAGGGTTGACAGAAGGTCCCTTGCGAATTCGTAATCTTCGCGGCTTGCGATGACGAATTTCAATTCGTCCTGCGCTCCCAGTTTCTTCAGGTTGCGCAAATCATTTTGGCCGGCCATCCCGCTGGACGGACACTTTATATCCATGATCCTGACGCACCTCGGGTCCACCACGCCTATGTCGATGCTCCCGTTTGTTTCGAGCAGGACCGTATGGCCTGCATCGAGCAGCCCGGCGATTAGCGGCGGGGTCTCTGCCTGGATGAGGGGTTCGCCTCCGGTGACTTCCACCAGATCGCACCGCAGCCGCCGAACCCGCTCCACAATTTCCGGAATTTCTATAAACCGGCCCTGTTCATACGCATAGCTCGTATCACAGTAAGCGCACCTTAAATTGCATCCCGTGAGCCTTATAAAAACGCACGGTTGTCCGGACCAGGAGGACTCTCCCTGGATGCTGTGGAAGATTTCGCTTACCTCGAGGGCCATTTATTCTTCCCAGTAAAAGGCTCCGGCTCCGGGGGTCTCGCTCACCTTGACCCTGGAAATGTGAATTTTCGGGGTGTTGAGCTTGCGGGACAGTTCTTTGTAAAGAAATCCGGCAATGTTTTCAGAGGTCGGATTTTGCTCCGTGAACAGGGGCAGACCGTTTAAATCGCAATGGTCGAGCCCAACCAGCACGTCTTTTACAGCCGCCTTGATGTCGCGAAAATCAATGCCTATTCCCAACTCGTCCAGTTCGGTGCATCTGACGAATACTTCGACCGTCCAGTTGTGCCCGTGGACCCTCGCGCAGTCGCCGGGATATCCCCTCAGGCTGTGAGCCGCTGAAAAGTGACTTTTTACGTAAACTTCAAAAACCCCCGCCATCGAATCTCCGATTTAATCACGTTGCCTCGGCTTTTCTTCTCGCCTTTTGGCGTGACTGTTTTGCCCTTATGGCATGGGATGCACCAATTCCAAAATAATATCCTATAATCGTTGTCATGGCAGCAGTAAGTTCCTTCGGGGTTGAATAATTTGGATCTCCCTGGTTTGCAATCAACAGGTACACAAATGTTCCAGCGAACATCAGAGCAATAATGCCCGGCACTATTAGTAATAATGCCTCAACGGCAACGTGACCTTTTAGATTTTTGTTGATCGGGAGCATCTTAAAAATCCCCCCGTGCCCCCCTTTAGAAAAGGGGGAAGTCATGCGAGCAAAGTCTTATGTTCCCACCCTGGCCGCTCCGTTGTTCGCGATGACGCACGGAATCCCCCAAGACCTTACACTCACTATGTTTCCACCTCCGCAGAAACCGGCGATATTTTCTGTTTTCGCAGTTCTATTCGTTTCGCGACATCACGCCCAACCTCGAGAATTTCCTGCGCAATAACAGGTTCTTGTCCCAGGAAGATTTGCAATCCTGCAACGAGCGGTTCCAGAATAGAAGCACCGGAGTTTTTTCCGAGTGATGCGAGAACCTCCTCCGCATAGCCGGATGCGGCCACATTTATAAAGAAATCAGTCAGTTGACCCACAAATCTTTCCGGGCGGTTCGCATGCGTGAGGAACCGCGATGCAGTGTCAATCGCATCTTTCCATTGACCGATAGCCTCCAGATGATCCATGAGCCGTCCAAGTTGAGCCCACGCCCAATCGTAACTGGGGTCTAGTTCGATGGCTTTCTGGAAAGCGGCCTCGGCTTCCTCGAATCGCTCCAACCTCTGTAGGAGCCGCCCAAGTTGGACCCACGCCCAATTGTAATTGGGGTCTAGTTCGATGGCTTTCCGGTAGGCGGCCTCGGCTTCCTGGAACCGCTCCAGCTTCTCCAGGAGCCCCCCAAGCTGTACCCACGCCCAATTGTAATTGGGGTTTAGTTCGATGGCTTTCTGGAAAGCGGCCTCGGCTTCATCGAATCGCTCCAACTTTTGCAGGAGCCCCCCAAGCTGTATCCACGGCCAATCGTCATTGGGGTTTAGTTCGATGGCTTTCCGGAAAGCGGCCTCGGCTTCCTCGAATCGCTCCAACTTTTCCATGAGCCCCCCAAGCTGGACCCAGGCCCACGCGTCGTCGGGGTCTAGTTCGATGGCTTTCCGGTAAACGGCCTCGGCCTCCTCGTAGCGCTCCAACTCCACGTGCAGGAGCCACCCAAGCTGGATCCAAGCCCGATAGTAACCGGGGTCTAGTTCAAGGGCTTTCCGGTAGGCAGCTTCGGCTTCCTGGAACCGCCCCAACTTGTCCAGGAGCCACCCAAGCTGGCCCCACGCCCAATGGTAACTGGGGTTTAGTTCGATGGCTTTCCGATAGGCAGCCTCGGCTTCCTCGAATCGCTCCAACTTCTCATGCAGGATCTGCCCAAGTTGACCCCACGCCCAATGGTAACCGGGGTTTAGTTCGATGGCTTTCCGGTAAAAGGCTTCGGCTTCGTCGTAGCGTTCCAACCTTGTATGCAGTAGCCACCCAAGTAGAGCCCACGCCGGAGCGTAATCGGGTCTCAGTTCGGTGGCTTTCCGGTAAAAGGCCTCGGCTTCCTCAAACCGCGCCAACCTCTCCATGAGCCCCCCAAGCTGGGCCCACGCCCAACCGTAGCTGGGGTCTAGTCCGATGGCTTTTCGGTAAGTGGCCTCGGCTTCCTCAAACCGCTCCAACTCCTGAAGGAATCGCCCAAGCTGTACCCACGCCCAATTGTAATTGGGGTTTAGTTCGATGGCTTTCCGGTAAGCAGCCTCGGCTTCCTCGAACCGCTCCAACTTCTCATGCAGGAGTTGCCCAAGTTGAGCCCACGCCCAATCGTGACCGGGGTTCAGTTCGATGGCTTTTCGGTAAGCGGTCTCGGCTTCATCGAATCGCTCCAACTTCTCATGCAGGAGTCGCCCAAGCTGAGCCCACGCCCAATCGTGAGCGGGGTTTAGTTCGATGGCTTTCCGGTAAACGGCCTCGGCTTCGTCGAACCGCTCCAACTTCTCATGCAGGAGCCGCCCAAGCTGAGCCCACGCCCAATGGTAGGCGGGGTTTAGTTCGATAGCTTTCCGGTAAGCAGCCTCGGCTTCCTCGAACCGCTCCAACTTATCATGCAGGAGCTGCCCAAGCTGAGCCCAAGCCCAATCGTGATCGGGGTTTAGTTCGATGGCTTTCCGGTAAGCGGCCTCGGCCTCGTCGAACCGCTCCAACTTCTCGTGCAGGAGCCACCCAAGATAAGTCCAGGCCCGTCCAAAACCAGGATCCAGCTCAACAGCCTTGAGGTAAGCTACCTCAGCTTCCTCGTAGCGCTCCAACTTCTCATGCAGTAGCTGCCCCAGCCGAGCCCACGCCCAATCGTAACTGGGGTCTAGCTCGATGGCTTTCCGGTATGCGGCCTCGGCTTCTGCGAACTGATGCAACTTCTCATGCAGTAGCTGCCCAAGCTGGAACCACGCCCAATAGTAACCGGGATTTAGTTCGACGGCTCTACGGTAAGCGGCCTCGGCTTCCTGGAACCGCTCCAACTTCTGCAGGAGCCGCCCAAGTTGGACCCAAGCCCAATCGTAACTAGGGTCAAGTTCGATGGCTTTCCGATAAGCGGCCTCGGCTTCACTGAACCGGCTAGTTTTTTCATGGAGCAGTTCGGCAAGGCGTAGCCAAGGTTCAGCATTTCGCTCATCGAGTTTGATCGCTTCCCCGTATGATTTCTCCGATTCCTGGAGATGGTCCTCACTTTGTTGCAATTCGTCGCCGCGCGCAATCCACGAAGCTGCATCTAGCGGTTTCGCTGGCGCGTTAACCTTAGCATCCTTATCTGATAGTGCGGGTGTTGCGGGCGCTAATCTGATGCGGTTGAGAGACTCCTTTATGGTTGACGGAATGTCCGGATTCTCGAAGAATTGTTCGGGGGTCGCCCTGAGTATCCGCTCCTGTAATTCTCTCGATGAGATTTTTTGAAGAATTGTTTCATAAAATTGATAGTGGTCCTTCCTCTGCTCGCCGTCGAGCTTGCAGGCTTCATCCGCCACAGAGGCGACTGCGCTGTCCAGGTGCTCACCGTAGAAAAGGATCATGAAGTTCACTACGGCCCGAAGACGATTCGAAGGGTCGCCCCGCCGCCGCATCAGGTGGTAGATGTTGTACATACGTTCGGCGACCTGGTAAAATTTTTTCCGCCCTCGTGTTTCGAAAACGACAACTGCGCCACGAGAGATCAGGCGGTTTAGAAGAGAGCTTGTCTTATTCACACCGACGCGGGCAGCCTTTCCAACCTCTTTGGCGGTCAGCGGGTCCCATAAGTCTACGAGGGCGACGAAGACCTTCCGCTCCAGGGAGGGAAGTCTTTCGAGGTGGCTTTTGAAGTACTCCGTATGCTCGTCGACCAGTTCCGTCAGGTCCGACATCAGCTCACGCAGCGAGATTCTTGCAGCAAATTTTGCAATGATCGACAGGAGCCGAGGGTTGCCGCCTGTGAGGATTTTGATCGGCTTGACGCGATCTTCCGAGAGTTCCACCTCGGCGATCTTCCGCCACATGGTCCGGCAGTCATCGGTATTCAACGGCTCGAGATCGTGGATTTTGAACACCTCAAACATGGCCTTTCCATAATTCTGTATCTCATTGAATCGGCTAGTCGCCGTGCCGAGCAGCATCAGGCGGGGTTCGTTCTGAAGAGTGTGGCGCAGTACCCAAGCGTCGTTGCTGTCTATTTGTTCTCCGAGAATCATATTGAGATTTTCTACCACCAGAAGTATGCGCTTATTTTGTTCATCCGCAAAATCCATCAATTGCGCCAAAGTACGCTCCCTCAACCTTATCTCATCTTGTTCAAGCTTCAATTCCCTATAGATTCGCCGCCGCTTCTCCGATTCAGTCTGTTCTCCCAAATGGAACAGCGCTTCAAGCCAGAATTCTCCGGGAGAACAGACCTCGTAGCTGTCTTCGCCGAAGATGATGGGGAACCACCGTTCTTTAAGCTCGGCATCGCGCCTGACTTCCGCGACGGCGCGGAGCACCAGCATCGTCTTGCCGACACCTCTTGGGCCGATAATGAGAATATGCTGATTGGAGCCGCCTGTATTGTGACGTATGGTTTCAAGCGTAAGTTCCAGCTCGGCATGACGGACTACAAAGTAACCGATTAACTCATCGCTGGTGAGAAAAGCAGGATTGTATTTCATTATACGCCGGGTCATCTTTGGTCCCTCCGCTGTGAAACGGGCTTATAGTAGAGTTCGAAACGGGCTTTCCACCAATCACGCAGCAAATGTGAAACGAATATGAATTCGGTCCCCACTTTCTGTAAGTAACCGTCATGCTCGAAGATCCCAAAAATTTGCTTAAGATCATCTTTTGAAGTCAGGTTTTCAAATGTGTATTGTTCGCTCAGATAAACAGCCGCGTCAATGGTGAGCCTACCAACCACGGCCGCCTCCGTGAGTAGTTCCAGGGCCAGGGGATAAGCTTCGGGGCCGAGCACCATTTTCAGCCGTTCCTCAAGGTGGCTTAATTCGGCGTGGCCAGATGCTCCCAGCATTCGTGTGTGATAAACCTCCTGCACTAAATCTCTTGTTACTACCTCGCTTCTGCTGAGCTTGCAATTCATGTAGACAGCATTGAAAAACGTTTCAACATGATGAGGGATGCAAGACCCGAGCAGTTCCACAATCCTTTCATCGGCCCCTTCCTGGAACCTCATGCCGTATTGGTTTGCAAGCGCCCGCAGGCACCCGGTTGCTGTCTCGGAATCCCATGGCGGAAGATCGAAAGGAGAAAATGTGTTGAGTGTGGCGCTCAACCCCGCCTGGTGTAAAACGGGTCCTATGCCGATAGAACCCGTAAGGACTATCCGGAGTTTTCCTTTGTGCCGGATGCTGTTTTCTCTTAGCCAGGACATAAAACCATCCACCTCCCTGATCCGCTCCGGGGTGATCTTATAGTCGCTTCCCTTGAGCATCCGGTTGACCAGGATGGCGATTTCATCAAAGAATATGACGACCGGCTTGTCGGAATCTGCAAGGATACTCAGCAGCCTATCGCCTTTGGCGCTCCAATCTCCTGAAGTCAGGCCGTTGCGGAGGGTGAGCGTAAGATCGTCGATTTTCAATGATTCGATAGTTCCCATGACCTGGCACACAACATTACGAAAAATGTCGAACGTCCTTTCCCATATTTTCTTGTAAGGACGCGTGGTTACACTCAGCTCCACCAATGCGTCGGCAGGGGACTGTGATTTCTGCAGATCGACTTGCAGGCATATATATCTGCCATTGATTCTTCGCGCTGCTTCTCGCATCAGGCTCGTTTTCCCGATGCGGCGGGGAGCAACCAGAAGGATGTGGGCGCCTTCTTCGATCAATTCGGTGAATCTTTCGATTTCCCGTTCCCTGTCCCAGAATTGGTCCCCCACGACCCAATTCCCATGGCCGAGCTTCAGTTTTTTGTCCATCGCCGTCCTTTCAACAATATTGTTGGCAACATATTTGTTGGCATAATACACCCTCGGGTCCGCGTGTCAATATTTTTTTAAAACATTTTTGTTGGCTAAATCCACATTTTCAAATTGGCTCATTATTCAGGGAGGTTATGGCCGGGGGAAACGAAACGCCTGCCCGCCGCGTTGCGGCATTTAAGTTCACCCTTATCTTTGAGCAGGCTGTGCCGGGCGTCGGATAAAAGAGATTTAAGCAATTATTTATGTCGCTGTGTATAAACCGGGATGAAATGACTTGAATTTATCATTTGGCGCAAAAGGTCCCTGGATAGCGATCTCAATTGTGCTTGTTTTTATCTCATCGGTATATTCGAGCGTCTCGGCCCTTACCGCAGAGGAAATCACCACTATTGAGGCCTACAGAAGGGTCGCGCCATCCGTTGTGAACATCACGACCCAGGTGTGCGAGGCCGAGTTTTTCTTCTGTGCGACTCCGTCCATAACGGGTTCCGGATCGGGAGTCGTGCTCAGGGAGGACGGACTGATCATTACGAACAGCCACGTTGTCTCCGGAGCACAGGATATCCGGGTCGTGCTCTCCGACGGCAGACGACTCGAAGCCAGAATTACCGCTTCCGGCCCGATCGATGACCTGGCAGTGATAAAAGTGGACGCTGGGGACAAGCCCCTTAAAGCAATCGCTCTCGGAGATTCGGACGCCCTTAGAGTCGGCCAAAGGGTCCTCGCCGTGGGGAATCCTTTCGGTTTGGGGCAGACCCTTACCTCGGGAATTGTCAGCATGACCAGCCGGACCATCAGGGATCAGGGGACAGTCCTCAGGAATCTGATTCAGACAGATGCTCCCATAAATCCCGGCAATTCAGGAGGGGCGCTCATAAACTTGAATGGGGAACTGGTGGGGCTTTGCACAGCGATTCTCAGTCCCACCGGCTCGAGTATCCGTATCGGATTCGCCCTGCCCGTAAAGCGCATCAAAGCCGCAGCCCCGGCGCTTATGCATCCCTGGCGCAAGGTCGCCGGCTGGGTTCTTGCTATACTGCTGGCGGCCTGGTTTCTCAGACGGATATACAGAAACCAGAGCAGGCGCTACGATATGGAGTAATCTATTTTATTTACTAATCCACGGTGACGATGGAGAGAGCATGCGTTCCACAAGAATACTCAGCCCGGCGTTTCTGGTGTTCTTCCTTGCTTATACGTCCCTGGCGGTCGCTCTGACCGAGGAAGAAAAAAACAATATCGACCTCTACGAGCGCCTTGCGCCGGGAGTAGTGAACATAACCAGCACGGTTATGGAGCACGATTTCTTTTTGAACGTGATTCCCCGCAAGGGAACAGGGTCAGGCTCGATTATCGATTCCCGCGGCTTTATCCTGACAAACAATCATGTGATCGGGGATGGAAAGCTGGAAGTCACTCTTGCCGACGGCAAAAAGTACACGGCCGGGCTTATGGGCTCCGATCCGGACACCGATCTGGCGGTTCTCAAGATAGTGGCTCCCGTAGAAAGTCTGACCGTAATCCCGATGGGCGATTCGACCGGCCTTAAAGTCGGTCAGAAAGCCATAGCCATCGGAAATCCCTTTGGGTTGGGCCAGACCCTTACGACGGGGGTGGTCAGTTCCGTTGGGCGGACTATGAGGGCGGAAAACGGCACCCTGGTCGAGGACATCATCCAGACAGACGCCTCCATCAATCCGGGCAACTCCGGAGGACCGTTGATCGATTCCTCCGGCAAACTGATCGGCATCACCACGGCTATTTTCAGCCCGACCGGGGCAAGCGTAGGGATCGGCTTCGCCATTCCGGTCAATACGGCCAAAAGGATAGTGAATGATTTAATCGAGAAGGGGTATTACAGTTATCCATTCTTGGGCGCAACTCTGATGAACCTGTTTCCGGATATCGCCGAGGCGCTGAGACTCCCTGTCAAGGCGGGCGCAATGGTGATCGAAACTACCCCGGGCGGGCCTGCCGATAAAGCGGGAATAAGGGGAGGAAGTCGCAAAGCGCAGATTGGGAACAACATTGTGGCAGTAGGTGGAGATGTTATCGTAAGTGTCAACGAAGTGCAGGTGCCGGACGCGGACACCGCGATCCGGGAAATTCGAAAACTGCGTCCGGGCGATAAAATTCAAGTGGGGATTGTCCGCTGGGATGGCGCATCTGGAACCTTAACCGTAACCCTTGGTGAGAAACCCCGGGGTGTAAGAGTGCGGCAGCCCTGAACCTCGCCCGGGTTAAGCGCAATACTGACAAAGCCTCCCGCGCACGCCCCGTCTCTGGTCATGGACAGTGATCATAGACAGGTCAGGAATGGAGAGCGTCGAGAATAGCGGCGGTCGGCCTTAGCGCTACGCGGCGTATATCGTGCAGGGTTGTTTATAAGTCTATCATACGAGGTGACGGAATTGGGAGAACAGGTATGAAGGGCATGGTAAGTTTGCTTACCCACCGAAGTCCGCGCCCGGTTACTGTGGCGATCATGGACGGCATCGGCTACCGCGAGGACCCGCTGGGGAACGCGGTGGCAAACGCCTGCACTCCCAATCTGGATTGGCTTCTCGCCAACTGCCGTTACCGGCTGCTCCGCGCGCATGGAAAGGCGGTCGGCCTTCCTTCCGATGATGACATGGGTAACTCCGAGGTTGGGCATAATGCTCTGGGCGCGGGCCGCTTCTACCCCCAGGGAGCGAAACTGGTCAATGAAGCCATCGAATCCGGCAGGCTTTTCGAAGGGCGCGCCTGGCGGCGTCTTGTCCGGTACTGCTTTGACAACAAGGGATCGATGCATTTCATAGGCCTGCTCTCGGACGGAGATATTCACAGCCATATCAAGCACCTGGAGGCAATGCTCGAGCACCTTGCGTTCGAGGATAAACTGCCGCGGGCACGCGTACACATTCTGCTCGATGGACGGGATGTGGGCGAGACCTCCGCACTCGAATACGTCGGCAGATTGGAGAACCTGCTGCAAAAGCTGCGTGAGCAGGCCCACGTTGACTACTGCATCGCAAGCGGCGGCGGACGGATGAAGATCACCATGGATCGTTACGAGGCCGATTGGGGCATGGTAGCGTTGGGATGGAAGACCCATGTCGCCGGGGAGGGAAGGAAGTTCCCTTCCGCTGAGGCGGCCATCAAGACTTACCGGCAGGAGAAACCGGGCATCATAGACCAGGACCTTCCGCCGTTCGTAATTGCAGGCGAATCCGGGGTTGCAGCGGGTCCAATCCGTGATGGGGACGCTGTTGCACTCTTCAACTTTCGCGGAGACAGGGCCATAGAGATAAGCCGCGCTTTCGAAGACGGGCATTTTTCGTATTTCGAGCGGATACCATGTCCCAGGGTGGCCTATGCCGGGATGATGGAATATGACAGTGAACTGCACATTCCGCACAATTACCTGGTTGAACCGCCGCACATCGAGCACACCGTAGGCGAGTACCTCTCCATTCATCACCAGCGGCAAATGGCGATCAGTGAGACTCAGAAGTACGGGCATGTTACATATTTCTGGAATGGGAACAGGTCCGGGAAAATAGACGAAAAAATCGAAGACTATGTCGAGATCCCTTCGGACAGGGTGCCTTTCGAAGAGCGGCCCTGGATGAAAGCGGCTGAAATTACGGACAAAACGGTGGAGGCAATCCTTTTGAGACGCTGCGATCTGCTCAGGCTCAACTACCCCAACGGAGATATGGTCGGGCATACGGGGGTCTATCAGGCGGCCGTGATAGCGGTCGAAACGGTCGATCTGTGCCTGGGAAGGCTGATGGAAGCCACCCGGAAGGCTGGGGGGGTCCTGATAGTCACGGCGGACCACGGCAACGCCGAGGAAATGTTCGAAATCGATGAAGAGAGCAAAAAGCCAAAACTCTATCCGGACGGCAAGATCAGGGCAAAAACCGCTCATACGTTGAATCCCGTGTGGTTCATCGTCTATGATCCGACAGGAGACGATTGC
Organism: Syntrophobacteraceae bacterium; assembly: GCA_049520035.1. Classification (GTDB taxonomy): domain Bacteria; phylum Desulfobacterota; class Syntrophobacteria; order Syntrophobacterales; family Syntrophobacteraceae; genus SbD1. The sequence continues at coordinate 11,892 of JBEKQE010000136.1, forward strand.
ATCGTGTTCAACCAGGAAATCAAAGAACCAGGCCTGACAAACGTGGCCGCGACTATCATGCAACTGCTCGGCCTGAAGCCGCCCGAAATCTACGATCCGCCTTTGCTGCTGTTCAGGGAGGAATGCTAGCACCCTGTAACATTATGTATTTCACATAATCCGCCGGGCGTGCAAAAGCGGGGCGTTGCCCACCCTGGTGGGCTGGTGCAAGGCGGAGAGTATTTGTGGAAAGGACATTTGTATAAAAGATGCCCAACTGGGATGCCGAGCTCTATTTGAGGTTTTCCGGCGAGCGGACCCAGCCGTCTGTGGATTTGACCGCACGTGTAGCAATCCCTGATCCTGGACGGATCATAGACCTGGGCTGCGGGCCTGGAAACAGCACGGCCGTTCTTAGGCAGCGCTGGCCCAAAGCCGAGATCACGGGCCTGGACGGCTCATCGGACATGATCGCCGCTGCGTCCAGGTCTTACCCGCATCATGAATGGCTCCTTGGAGATATTGCAGCCTGGAGCGCTGAGATTCCCTTCGACCTAGTTTTTTCGAACGCGGCCTTGCAGTGGGCGCCGAGGCATGAGGTGCTTTTTCCTCACCTTTTCGTTCAAGTGGCCCCTGGCGGCGCGCTGGCGGTCCAGATGCCCGCGCACTTCAATTCGGCCCTGCACCGGGAGATTCTCGAAACAGCCGAGGACCCAGCCTGGCGTCACCTCATGGGGCAGGCGCTGAATACGTTCACCAAACAACCCCCATCCTTTTACTATAATCTGCTTCGGCCGTTGGCGGCGCGCCTGGAGATCTGGGAGACCGAGTACTACCACGTAGTTGACAGCCCTCTATCCATCATTGAATGGTTTCGAGGGACCGGTCTGCGTCCGTTTCTGGCGGTGCTCGAAAATGAAGAGCAAAAGATGAGATTTGAAGAGTTGTTGCTGGAAAGATACACGCGAGCCTATCCTCCACAAAACGACGGCCGAATCCTGTTCCCGTTCCGCAGGCTCTTTATCATTGCTTATCGGGCATAAAAATAGTACCCGTCCGCCGCAGAGGCGGGGCATAGTCCGGTCAAGGAGAGAACGCAGAGAAAGTCAAAATCTTTCCGGGGAGGATTTACAGATCGACAACTTGCACGACCCTGGGGTGTGTTGATGGGGGCTCAAGTTGATCCTCGTTATGGTTTGCTCTGCGCTTTTCTCAGCGATCTCTGCGTTCTCTGCGGTGAATCGCTTTTATAAGCAACCGGTATTACCAGACATGCGGAATGAAACGGTGCTTCACCTGCGCCATATAGGCATCGTAGCCTTTGAGCTGTTCTCGAAGCATGCGTTCTTCCAGCACCGCTCTCACGGCAATCATGCCCACGAATATCGGGTCGAAAAGCACCCCGTACCATGAACCCAGCACAAGGGCCGTCCCCAGAAAGTAAAGGAAACCTGCGGTGTACATTGGGTGGCGCACATGGCTATATAGCCCGGTCGTAACCACCGTTTGCCCTCGATCTTCCTGGATGCGCACCGTCGCCGACAGGTATGGGTTTTCACGAAAAGTAAGATAAAAGAGATAGAACGAGAAGAGCAGGACGATAACGCCCACCGCTTGAAGCCATACCGGCATCCGGGACCAGTGGAATCGAACGGCGTCCAGCGGCATCAGGATCAGCCAGACAAGAAAAACGATGCACAAGGCTATGATAAACATCTTATCCCAGGCTTTCTGATCGGGTTTGAACCCAATGCGTTCTTCGAGCAAACCGGGGTCGTGCCTGAGCAGCCATAGAGTTATGACTATGCTGAAGAGGGCGAAAAGCACCAGGTAGACCCATCCGGCAGTCCAGGCGCCTGTGCCGGCCGGAACGAACAAGGCCAGGGCCATGACCGGAAACGTGATTGCTTGCCATAAAAAGGCTTTCGCTCTTATATTCATATGCTGATTCTTTCCATGACTTATACCAAGTTGCGTTCAAGTTGATGTAGCATAGGGCCTTGTGCCCGTCCGCACTTCCAAGCGCCCACAAGGGGCTATACTACTTTCGTATGCTCGCTTCTAGCACGTTCTTGAACGCAACTTTTCCGGGAATGCTTCCCGTATCTTCTTATAACGGGTGAGAACATCGGGTTTCCATGCAGGAGAGAAAGAAATGGGGAATGGTATTGTCTATTCGACCGCGCACGGAAGGATGTGCCCCGTCTGCGGCAAGCCTGTGGCAAAGTGCCTGTGTCATCAAAAGAAAGAAATTCCTCAAAGCGATGGACAAAAACGTAGTGATATTCGACCTGGTATGCGGGTCGAAATTATCATGAAAAAAGACCAGCGAACCGGCAAACGAACAGTTGGGACTGTGAAGGATATCCTCACATCTTCAGCCTTCCATCCTCACGGGATCAAGGTGCGGCTTGAAGACGGACAAATCGGGCGGGTACAGGAAGTCCTTTCAGATGCGCAGTAGAGCAACTGAATTCACCACAGCAGTATCTCAAAAGAGTCTTCTATCCAAAGACCGGTATTGAATCGCCTCGAGCAGGTCAACGGAACGGATGCTCTCCGCTGCTTCCAGGTCCGCTATCGTCCTGGCGACTTTTAGTATCCGGTGATATGCGCGGGCGCTCAGGCCCAGTTGCCGGACCGCCCGGTCCAGGATGGACTGCGCGGCGGCGTCGAGCCGGCAGAATTTTTTCAGGTGCTTCGGCTTCATCTGGGAATTTGAATAGACCCCCTCGCCGGGAAGCCTCTTCAACTGAATCTGCCTTGCCTGCAACACCCGCTCGCGCACAGCAGCAGACTTCTCCGACTCTCCTTCCACGCGCAACTGCTCGTATTTGACCGAAGGGACCTCGATGTGCAGGTCGATCCGGTCGAGGATTGGTCCCGAAATTCTGCCCCGGTATTTCATTACGGCCCGTGGCGGGCAGACGCACGGCCTCACGGGGTCGCCCGAATAGCCGCACGGGCACGGGTTCATCGCACCAACGAGCATGAACCTTGCCGGGTAGGTGAGGGCGATCGCGGCCCTGGCGATTGTAACCCGCCCGTCTTCGAGCGGCTGGCGCAGAAGATCCAGCAGGTTTCGCCGGAACTCGGGGAATTCGTCCAGAAAAAGGACCCCGTTGTGGGCGAGGCTGACTTCCCCCGGCTTCGGCATGTGGCCGCCGCCGACCAGCCCGGCGTCGGATATGCTGTGATGAGGCGCGCGGAACTGGCGCTTGACGATGAGCGGGCTGTCATCGAGCATTCCGGCCACGCTGAATATCTTGGATGTCTCGAGCGCTTCCTCGAAGCTAAGCGGCGGAAGGATCCCGGAGAGGCGCTGGGCGAGCATCGTTTTGCCGGACCCGGGCGGACCGATCATGAGCACGTTGTGAGAACCGGCCGCTGCGACCTCCAGCCCCCGCTTGGCGTGCTCCTGGCCCTTCACGTCTTCAAAATCCAGCTCGTCGGGCGGCCCGGCGCTCCATATCGAATCCGGATCGGTCTTGACAATCGGGAGGTCGGACCGGCCGTTAAGAAATTCGACGGCCTCCGAGAGGTGATTCACCGGACGAACGGAAAACGGAGGACGGAGGACGGAAGACGGAGGACAGAGGACGGAATTTCCTCCCTCCGAGTTCCGTTCTCCGATTTCCGTCAGCGAACTTCCTCCCTCCGATTTCCGTTGTCCGATTTCCGTCAGAGGACTGAAGCCGTAACTTCCTCCGTCCTCCGTTTTCCGTCCTCCGATATCCGTAAGAACTGCGGCCTCCTGGGCGTTTGCGGCCGGAAGGATGATATCGCTGTATCCGCTGTCCCTCGCCTGGATCGCCATCGGAAGGCACCCGGCAACCGGCTTCACCCTGCCGTCGAGAGAAAGCTCTCCGCAGAAGATCATCTTTGCGGCTTTATCGGCATTCACGATTCCAAGTGCGGCAAGTATCCCGACCGCAATCGGCAGATCGAAGCCCGCCCCCTCCTTCTTCAGGGCCGCCGGCGCAAGGTTTACGGTGATCCGCTCGAACGGGAAGGGGTATCCGCTGTTCTGGATAGCAGCCTTGACCCGATCCTTGCTTTCCTTGACGATGTTGTCGGGCAGCCCGACCGTCGAAAAGCCGGGAAAGCCGGAAGCAAGGTCCACCTCGACTTCCACAAGGATGGCGTCGATACCGAGAAGAGAGCATGTGTAGGTTTTGGCGATCATCGACTGGAGACCTCTAAGCAGAGTTCAGCGCAGTAAAGTGTCCGTTCATGCGAAAGACGCGTCAAATCGAGTTCGTCATTCCGGCAGAGTTTTTGAGCCGGAATCCAGGCCTTTTGCTCTTTCGGATACCCTCTTGTTTGGATCTGTACTAAGGGTAAGTTTCATAAGATTTGGAACACCATTATTGGCATGAATTTGGAAGAATGGCAACGCAGAGTTTTTCTTGCGGCTGAAGCCTGCTAAAAGGGTCAATCATCCCTATAACCGGCTTGGGGTTCGCGGAGTGTGGATTCGTCATCCGTTCCGGAAAGCCGGTGCCGCTTCGCCCTCACTCCGAGTTTGCCCTTTATAGTCTCAACAAAACTTCTGTTTCCGACTGCAACACTCTCAGTCCACTTACTCTCCCGGACCTGTTCGGCCCCGGCAAGGGCCTCCTCCACCCAGGTTCTATGCGCCCGCTGAAAAGCATCGATTGAAGTTATGCCCAGCAAATCCATTAACGCTCGATGGTCAATGATGGAGTATCTTTGCCGCGGTTTCCGGATTTCCTGGTATCCGCAAGATGGCCACTCCGATGGGTGGGCTACCGCTCCGGCACGCACCATATTCAGGTCAATGTAGGTCAAGCAACTGATAAGATGATGGTTCGTTTCGACTGCGGTCGCATGGTAGCGATCTTCCCAGAAGGCGCCCTTCCTCTTTTTTCTTTGGTTGAACTCCTGTGCTGTCCGGCCTGCAATCAGTTGCATCGACCTTGGAATGATATCGCGTTCACCGCTGTCGAGCACGAGCAGATGGATGTGGTTCGAAGTGGCCATGTAGTTGAGGACCCGCAGACAATTGCGCTTTTTGGCTTCAAACAGCCAATTCATCCAGGACCGGCGATCCCTCGCGAATCTGAGAAGAAATTCTTTCTTGTGGCACCGGTGCGTGATGTGCCACGCGCATCCGGGGAGAAAGTACCTATTGGCTCTGGGCATGGCTAATTCACCTCGTCTGTTCTTAAAAGGCTATTTATAATACTAAAAAGAGCCTTTTAAGTCCAATAAAAGGCATTATTTTAAACTAATGTCAAGTGAATTTAGCACGTTGATTTGGTCCGACCCCAGATCCAGCAGATCCAGACCCCGACCCCAGATCCAGACCCCAGATCCAGCCAGATCCAGACCATTTGGTCCGACCCCAGATCCAGACCCCAGATCCAACCCCAGATCCACCCAGATCCGAACAGACCCCAGATCCGAACAGATCCGAAGCCAGATCCGACCCCAGATCCGAGCATAACTCGATAGGATACCTGGTGAAGCGAGGTAATTCGTTGCAATATATCTTGCTTCATTTAGCGTTTGCACCGGGTTGCCCAGCTATCTCTACACAATCAAAAGTCCCTTTTGGTTGGACATCTACCCCACCAGGAACAGCCGTTATAATTCCATTGGAAGACATAGCATAACCGCCCCCTTTTGTTTCGTCTACGCTAATGCAGTAACACATTAAGTTCGAACTGAGTTCCCAGGTCTTACTTCCGTTAGAGAAGACCATTGGCATACCCCATTTGTGGCTCACAGCCGTCGGATCGAAAACTACGCCATTGCCCTTGATTGCAACCTGATCGCTGCCTTGATTGGACGCGGGAAAGCCTTCACTAATACTTATGAACGGAAGAATGTGGTTCGCCCCAGCAATAAAGGTCTCAGACCCCTGGCGTTCGTAGAAGAAACTCATTGTTGCCGGGATTCTTCCCTTGTCTTTCAATGATGCGATCTCCACCTCACTCGACGTAAGGAGGTAGTCTGGTATCCATACCTGCGCTCCTGCGTTCCTCAATGTAAGCCATTGGACATTGTTAGGGCTGTCCGTCTCCTTCTTCTTTACCAGCGTGACTGCCTCGCCGAAAGCGAGTTTCGCTTCTCCCTCTTTTGGTGCCCACTCCTTGACACGAATGTAAGCCGTGCCGCCTTCAACCAACATCCGTGGCTCCATTTTCTTGGCGTCCCACTGTTGCAGGGTTTGACCTCCTGTGAGAAGAAACACCCCGCTTCCCAGCACGATCACCCCCACAACAACGCCCACCCAGGATTTAAGTTTCATCGGCTCCCTCCTGCCCCAATGCTGTTTTGTCTGAAAAGCAATAAGCCAACAATTTTCTCAGCCATTTCATTTTACGAAACATTCCTTTCTAGATATCGGCGGTAGCGCGTTACCTACCGCAACCCGTTTTCACTCGGCATATGCAGGTAGTTGGGCTATGGTTTATTTGTTGCATGGCCCGCAGTGCAAGCTTGTTTTACCAAGGTTGGATAATTCTTGTCTTCCAATTCGGATATTTCACGAAGTTTTGTATTTCTCACATCGTTAATTTCTTTGAGCGCACGGTCTCTGAGCTTGTCCCACTTGGTTTTTGGGAGATTCATGTAAAAGTAGCCGGGAGAAGGGGTTCGATATGGAAAGTAGGGCTTGGTGCGATGCTCCTCGGATTCGTTGTACCGGCAAAAAGCGGCTACTGCGGGGCCTGGTGTCAATGGCCCTTCCCAGATTTTGTTGGGAAAGTGGCAAAAACACGCATCGCAGTAGAAACCGTCGGTTGTATCTCCCACGCCGCGTGCTAGTACCCTGTGGATCGCTAAAAGTTCGATGCCAACGAATTCGGCCTTCATTGCCGCCATTTCGCATTGGGAAGGATCGGTGGCCGCTTGGTCGAGCAACGCTAAGAACACCTCGTCAACTTCTTGAAAATAGTCGGGGTCGTTGTATAAGAGTTTTATATTGCCAGAGGTTGGACTCATGAGTGTTTGGAGAGGGTCTTTTGTTGGTGTTATCTTGTCCAATAGGTTGGTTAGTTGGTCTATCTCCCTGCGGTTCATTAGTTCGGTTATAATGTACTCAAGTTTTTTTAGTTTTTTTTGTTGTTCTAGTTGTTCTAGTTGCTGTGGTTGCTGTATTTCTGGTTGTTTTTGATACGCTACGCGCGCTTTTGCTTTCTCTAATTCGTTTTCCCTTTGTGCTTTTGTTGGTCCAGTTGCACAGCCAAAGGCGGGTAAAATGAAAACGACTATTAAGCATAGCCTGGAAAAATGTCTCATAGCTATTCTGTCTCCTTCCTCCTCCGTTCATTGTTGGCTATTCAGCCGGCTCTCAGCCGTTTTTAGGACCAAATCCCTATAGAAATACGGTTTTCCAGAATAGCTGAATTGAGTGGTAACTTAAAATTCGAATATCTTGTTCTTAACGGGCGTTCCTTGACCGTCGAATATCATTTTCAGAGAAACCTTCCCTTGACCCTTGATATCAAGATTTAACATGCCATCTGTTAAAGATGGATTTTGTAAATCGGAAATAATTTCGAGATCGTTCGATTTGAATACTTTGATTGTGGGTTCAATATCAGAAATGTGTGTCAACTTCCCAGTATCGTCCCAATCTATGCGATTTACGCCTAACCGTATTTGAGAATCTTTTATCTTCTTCTCGCCTTTATTACGGTATTTAATATCGAATACGCTGTGAATATATTTTCCTTTTATGGCTTGGATATAGCCAGCTCCGAAGAAAAGCCTTTGATGCGAGTTAAACTTCGCCTCCTTGCCCGTTATAAAGAGCTCAGCAACTATTTTCCCATTTGGGTCGTTTAAATCCATTATAGACAAGGGGGCACCAGTTGTATTTGTGACATGTGCATTGGAATAGTCTTGATAAGCGGATATGTTTTGATGCAACGTTAAAAGAATCATAGCTGCCAACATCACAATTAGTATTCGCGTTCCATTCTTCATGTTGTCTCCTTTTTCTGTATATGCATCCTTGTCAACGCAATAAGTCTAAGTTATCAAGTGAAACCAGTCACATTGCACTCTTACAGCTAAAATCTATATCATTGTGCTCTTAGTTTTAAGAATTGCTATTTGAGTTGGTGTTCCCGCTCAGGGCAGTTGTTTTTTGTCAGTCGTAAAGAGAAAATCGGTGGCACCTTCCGGGGTGCCGTATCCTCCGTAATTGATTTTCAGTGTAAGCTTGCCTAATTCCGTGTCAATGAAAAGCAGTCCATCTTTTACAGTGGGATTTTTTACATCCGACGTAATTTTAACCTTTTTTCCGTTACATATAATAATTGGGTCTAGCTCAGATATGCTTGTAGTAACGCCGTCATCGTCCCAGAAGATGCCTCCCGTCTTCAAAAGCAGCGAATCTTTAGGGAGTTTGCCTGTGCCGAGGTCTGGAATCTTTCCGGAACCAACCGGAATGCCGCCGCAACAAGTAAGCATATTGCGCTCCATTTTGAGGGTAATTTCTCTAGCCTGAACATTGTTAACTTGAATCTCGCCGGGAGCATGCTCACCTTGTGGCAAGATAAGTATGGAAAATTTCTTTCCACGACCGCCAACGATGGTACCAGCTCCCTTGATTGGCCTCTGATCATTGCCAAACGACATACTATTACCCATCATAAGCAATCGTGCAATCACAGTTTTGTTCTTTCCTATGATATCCATCGCACTAATCATTAGGCCGGTTGGATTGATGATTGTCGTGTTTTTGAAAACCTGAGTTGCAGTTCCTTTGGATACATTAATGTCGTATTGCGCAGTACCTTTGGACTGAGCGCTGGCAGATGAGGCTAACAAAATAAATATAAATGTCAACACCGGCAGCATTATCCTCTTGCAATTAACAACTTGTGCTGAAATCATTTGATTCTCCATTATGGTTCTATGAAGTTAATAATCGTCATTTATTCTTGTATTGACGTCAACCTACCATCAACACTACTAGTGTTTCCCCCCCATCATTCGTCTTGGCATTGACGTCGGCACCCTTGGCGAGTAGCGCCTACACAACCACGCCGCGCAAACTACTTATTAGCTTCATAAAGCTCCAGCAACTGAGATTTCTGCGACGGGGTCAACCAAAAAGAAAACCCTCCTCCGGCGGCCCCCGCGATTCTAATTCTTCCAAAATCTTTCGTTACCACCCACGCTCCTTGCTTATCATGCACAATGTTATTGGTCTGCAATTCCAGCCGCTTGCGCCCTACAAAGAGATAATCAACCTTGCCTTGCCGCACGTCGCTAGACCCATCTGACCTTTCGACT
>JBEKQE010000137.1:0-13368 GCA_049520035.1 Syntrophobacteraceae bacterium
CAGACCGGATGCTCGCAGATCGCGCTCGCCAAGGCCGGCCTCATGAAACCGGATGCGGCGGTGCTTGCCGGTGAAGGTCTTCAGGAAGTATGCGAGACCGTCGGAATTCCGCCTGTCTTGAGCCTGGGGTCATGCGTAGACAACAGCCGCATACTCATTGCATGCTCCGAAATGGTTCGGGCCGGGGGACTCGGAGACAAGCTGTCCGACCTGCCGGTTGCGGGCTGCGCCCCAGAGTATATGAGTGAAAAAGCGATCTGCATCGGGCAGTATTTCGTGGCTTCGGGCGTTTATACCATTTTCGGAGTAACCTTTCCGACCGTGGAGGGCACGAAGTTCCACGATCTGCTCTTCAATGGCCTCGAGGAACAGGGCTTCGGAAAATGGGGCTTTTCGAACGATCCTTACGAAATGGCCCATTTGATGATTGACCATATCGACAAGAAGAGGCACGCGCTCGGCCTTTCCGGACCACGCGAACGGAAACTTTTCAGCATGGAAGACCGCAGAGCGGCTGAAGGTTAAGCCGGACCGGTCCTGTGAAGTCAATCCGTATCTTAATTCCGGCTTGAAGCCGGCAGCGTTGCCAGGAAAAACAGAAAAAGGAGTTCAGTTATGTCCAGGTTAGTCGCTTTTGCAGCGATCCAGGGGGCCTACAATATAGTTTCCAAGGCTGAAGGCAAATTCAAGCAAGCCATGGATAAGTTTGGGCCGAACCAGCCGATAGGGTTTCCGAATACGGCCTACTATCTTCCCATCATTTACTCGATCCTCGGCATCAAGATTGAAAAACTGGCCGACGCCGAGCCTGTAATAAAAAAATGCCGAGAGCTTCTGCCTCCGCACATCAAAGCCCAGCACAACATTCACCTTCCTTACCTGGGAGGAACGCTGGATTCTGGAATGGCAGCCATTCTGGCTGAAGAAGTGGTCGAGGCGATCCGATATGTAGAAGATCCCGATTTTTATCATCAGGGTGAGGAATGCGATGTGGAAAACGGAAAAATCTGGCTTGGCGCCGCCGACGATACCATTATGAGAAAGCGGGGTATCGAATTCGTTGACGGCAGCGCCCCGGGTTTTGCCGCAATCGTCGGCGCGGCCCCCAATCCGGAAATCGCGAAAATGATCGCGGAAGACTATCAGAAGAAAAATCTCTATATCTTTATGTGCGCGAATCAGACGGGCACCACGTTTTCCGAACAGCTCGTCGAGGCAGGCGTGGAAATCGGGTGGAACACGCGGCTCGTGCCATTCGGTCCCGATATTTCCGCCGCAGTGTTCGCGCTCGGTTTTGCAAACCGGGCCGCTATGGCCTTTGGCGGGGTCAAGCCCGGAGATTTCAGGACCGTTTTGAAATATAACAAAGACCGTATCTTCGCCTTTGTGAACGCTTTAGGCGATGTAAACGCCGAGTGGGCCGCCAACGCAGCCGGGGCGATCAACTGGGGCTTCCCGACAATTGCAGACACCGACATTCCCGAGATCCTGCCAACCGGTGTGTGTACCTACGAACATGTTGTCTCCAGCGTCCCCTACGAACAGATGACGGCAAAGTCGATCGAAGTCCGTGGACTCAAGGTGACCATTACCGAAATACCGATCCCTGTTGCGTACGGTCCGGCTTTCGAGGGCGAGCGCGTGCGCAAGGACGACGTCTACCTCGAATGCGGCGGCGGGAAAACAGCCTGCTGCGAACTGGTCCAAATTGCCGACATGGACGCGGTTGAAGACGGCAGGGTGGATGTTATCGGCCCGGATATCAAGGACGTGCCCGTAGGTTCGCATTTGCCGATGGCGGTAGTGGTGGAGGTTGCCGGTCGCAAGATGCAGCCGGACTATGAGCCGATCCTCGAGCGCCAATGTCACCACCTGATAAACTACGCCCAGGGCGTTATGCATATCGGCCAGCGTGATATAGCCTGGTACAGAATTTCAAAGCAGGCGGTGGATAAAGGATTTACCCTCGAGCACATAGGAAAAATCCTGCACGCTAAATATCATCAGGATTTCGGCGCTATTTTTGACAAGTGCCAGGTCAAGGTCTATACAGACGAGGCCAAGGTCAAAGAAATCCTGCCTATTGCGCAGGCTGCGTACAGAACACGCGACGAGCGTATCGAGGGCATGACGGACGAAGGTACTGAAACATACTATTCCTGCACGCTCTGTCAGTCTTTTGCCCCGACACACGTCTGCGTGATAAGCCCCGAGCGCACGGGCCTTTGCGGCGCCTATAACTGGCTCGACTGCAAGGCCTCTTTTGAAATCAATCCGACGGGGCCCAACCAGCCCGTGCAGAAGGGTGACACCCTGGATCCCAAGCTGGGCAATTGGAAAGGTGTAAACGACTTCGTCTTCAAGGCATCCAGGCAGTCGATTTCCAGCTATAATTTCTACAGCCTGGTTTACGACCCGATGACCACCTGCGGGTGTTGCGAGTGCATCGCAGCGATCCTGCCGATGTGCAACGGAATCATGACCGTAAACCGTGACTATGCAGGCATGACCCCCAGCGGCATGAAATTCACCACGCTTGCCGGCACGATCGGCGGAGGAAACGTTACTCCGGGTTTTGTGGGTCACAGCAAGTATAATGTCACCCAGCGCAAGTTTGTCTCAGGGGACGGCGGCCTCAATCGGCTTGTATGGATGCCCAAGATGTTTAAAGAGGAACTTCGAAGCAGACTGGACAAGCGCGGCGAAGAAATGGGCATTCCGAATTTCGCCGATATGATCGCAACCGAGGAAAACGGCGTTACCGAAGACGAGATTTATGCCTTCCTGGAACAGGTGGGACATCCCGCTCTGACAATGGAAAGCATTCTTGGCTGATAGAGGACCTGGGCGCAGATATTGCGGGTCTGCGCCCGGTTTCATATTACCAATTAAACTTTTACCAGGAGAGAAAACACATGGGCCTTACCGGGATTCAAATCTTTAAGTTGCTGCCCAAGACCAATTGTGGAGAGTGTGGGGTTCCAACCTGCCTGGCTTTTGCGATGAACCTTGCCTCGGGCAAGGCCGAACTGGAAAAGTGTCCCTACGTGTCGGAAGCGTCCAAGGAACAACTCGCTTCCGAATCGGCGCCTCCCATTCGGCCGCTTACAATCGGGTCCGGCGAATACGCTGTAAAGGTCGGCGGGGAAACAGTGCTCTTCAGACACGAGAAAACTTTTGTGAATCCACCGGGCTTTGCCGTTCTGGTCTCAACTGATGAAGATGAGGCTTCGGTTGCCGGAAAGATCGACCGGTTCAAGAAAGCTCAATATGACCGGGTCGGACTTAAACTTCGGGCTGAGATGTTTGCGATAAAAGACGCCAACGGAGATGCAGCAAAATTTTGCGCCTTGGCTAAGAAGATTTCCGACCAGGTCGGGGCGGCGATGATTTTCATGTCCAATTCGGTTGATGTCCTAACAGCAGCCGCTGATTCATTCAAAGAAAAGAAGCCGCTGCTTTATGCGGCTACGCCGGAGAACGCCGAAGCGCTTGGGAATCTCGCCAAGGCGGCCGGGTGCGCGTTGGCGATTAAGGGAAACGGCTCTTTGGAGAGCGTTATCGCACTTAGCGAAAAGCTGTCCGCAATGGGGCTCAAGGACATCATGATTGACACCGGGACCCGAGACCTTAAGAAAGCTTTCGCAGAACAGGTCATGATCCGCCGCGCAGCCCTCAAGGACAGGTTCCGGCCGCTCGGGTTCCCCACGATCATCATGGCCAATGAAATAGGCGAGGGGATCATGGACGAAGCCCTTGTGGCGGCCACTTTCGTGGCCAAATACGGGGGGATAATAGTTATGAGCGACCTCCAGCCGCACGTGATTTTTCCACTTCTTCTCGGGCGCCTCAATATCTACACCGACCCGCAACGGCCGATGACGGCCGAGCAGGGAATCTACCCGCTCAACAATCCCGACGAGAACTCGCCGGTTCTCGTGACGTGCAACTTCTCGCTTACCTACTTTATCGTATCGGGTGAAATCGAGTCCAGCAGGGTGCCGTCGTGGCTCTGCGTTCAGGACACCGAGGGACTTTCGGTCATGACCGCCTGGGCCGCCGGGAAGTTCTCGGGTGAAAGCGTCGGGACCTTCATCAACAAGTGTGGAATCAAGGATAAGGTGAAACACAAAAATCTGATTATCCCGGGGTATGCGGCCGGTATCAGCGGTGAGCTGGAGGAAGAACTCGGCCCGGGCTGGACCATCTCGGTCGGTCCAAGGGAAGCCAGCCAGATCCCAAAATACCTCAAAAGCTTGAAGGCGTAGACGGGAGATGAAGGAATGAAGCTGATAGGTGAAAACCTGAATATAATGAGCGTGAAGTATGGGGCCGCACTGAAGGCGAAAGAGGCCAAACCGCTTCAGGAGCTTGCTTTAGAGCAGGCCAAAGCCGGAATGGACTATGTAGACCTGAATATCGGTCCGGCGGGAAAAACGGGCGTGGAGCTAATGACCTGGCTCGTCCCGGTTATCGAGGAAGTTGTGGATATTCCACTTGCTCTGGACACCTCAAACGTCAAGGCGATAGAAGCCGGCCTCAAAGCGTGCAAGAAGAACCGGCCGCTCATCAATTCGATTATGGTCCGCCCAGAGAGAATGGAAGCACTCCTTCCGCTTGCCGCCCAATATGACGCCGAATTTGTCGGCCTGCTCTGGGGACCCGAAGGAATGCCCAGGGACGAAAACGAACGCGGAGCGCTTTGCGCCGAACTGGTGTTCAAGGCCATGGGTGAATTCGGTATAAATGCTGAACGTATCTATGTCGATCCCATCCAGACGCCGGTCAACGTGCAGCAGATTCAGATCATGAGCGTTCTGGAGTTCATGAAAATGTTCGCAGATATCGCTCCGGGGTGCAGAAGCACCATCGGCCTTTCAAACGTATCGAACGGCCCGCCCGATCACCTGCGCCCGATACTTAACCATGTCATGCTGATGATTCTTAAGCGGCATGGAATGTATTCGGCGATCGTGGACTGCTTTGACACCAAGCTCCACCAAATTGCCCGAGGTAAACGTCCGGAGCTGGAAGCTCTCGTCCATAAGGTCGAGGATGGACAGCCGATTGACATGAACTCTCTGACAGACGAGGAGCGCAAATACGTCAAGACGGCCAAAGTAATCCTGGGCCAGACACTCTATTCCGATTCATGGCTTGAAATCTGAAACCTGCTTGCAGGCCCGCCCTACCTGTGAAGAGAGGTGAGGGCGGGCTTCATTTGTTCTCGCCACCGAAGTGTGCTTACCATTGAACCTTCCAATGAGCCGCTTGGCGGTAATCTCTGCCTATTGCCCGAATGGCTCTGAAAATCACCCTGCTGATACAATACTCCCTTTTTAAGCACTTGCAGTACCGGCGAAGTTGTGTTTAATGTAAAATGGTGTGTTGACTGGTTTGCTTGACATTGTGATCCAAGCCTCCCGCGAACGCCCCGTCTCTGGTCATGGACAGTGATCATAGACAGGTCAGGAATGGAGAGCGTCGAGAATGGCGGCGGTCGGCCTGCCCGCTGCGCGCTCGCACTACGCAGAGTGGTTATTTTTTTTCGGTAGGGTACTATATAAGTCTATCATAACGAGCGGAAAGTTTCATTTAGGGGAGTGCTTATGCCAAAGTTTGTTTATTTTTTTGAAAATGGAAAAGCCGATGGCGACGCCAAAATGAAGGCCCTGCTGGGCGGGAAGGGCGCCAACCTTGCAGAGATGGCCCAATTGGGCATTCCCGTGCCTCCCGGTTTTACAATCACTACCGATGTATGCACATATTTTTATCAGCATGGCGGCGAGTATCCGGTCGAACTAAAAGGCCAGGTCGAAGAGGCCCTGCACAGGCTCGAGGAGCTTATGGGGCGCAGATTCGGCGATCCTGAGAATCCCCTGCTTGTTTCGGTGCGTTCCGGCGCAGCCTCCAGCATGCCAGGAATGATGGACACGATCTTGAACCTCGGTCTCAATGATCATACAGTGGAGGGTCTGATCAAGCAGGCGGGGGACGAAAGGTTCGCATATGATTGCTATCGGCGCCTCATCGCTATGTATGGGGACGTGGTGCTCGATTTGAAGCCTCAATCAAAAGATGAGCACGATCCCTTTGACGTGTTGATCGAGGAAATGAGACAGAATCGCAGCGTTGAGTTCGACAATCAGCTTGCCGCCCCGGACCTCAGGGACTTGATCCAACGCTACAAAGGGTTGATTCGCGATCGAAAAAAGACCGAATTTCGCCATGATCCCTGGGATCAGCTTTGGGGGGCCATCACGGCTGTTTTCGGATCATGGCACAATCCCCGGGCGGTTGCCTATCGTGAGCTCAACAACATTGCGGATTCCCCGGGCACGGCTGTAAGCGTGCAATCCATGGTATTCGGGAACCTGGGTGAGGATTGCGGCACGGGCGTGGCCTTCACGCGCAATCCGGCCACAGGCGAGAATGTGCTTTATGGCGAGTACCTGATCAATGCCCAGGGCGAGGATGTCGTTGCTGGCATCAGGACCCCCCTGCCAATTAACAGGCTTCAGAAAGGCGATAGCTCTGGGCTGTCTCTCGAAGAAACTATGCCTGAGATCTATGCCCAACTCGAAGGCATTCGTACCAAGCTGGATCGTCATTACCGGGACATGCAGGACATCGAGTTCACTATCGAAAGAAATAAACTCTGGATGTTGCAGACCCGGACCGGCAAGCGAACTGGTTTCGCCTCTTTTAAAGTTGCCGTGGATATGGTCCGGCAAAGCATTATAAGTAAGCAGGAAGCACTGATGCGGATAGAACCCGATCAATTGAACCAGCTTTTGCGGCCCACATTCGACCCCAAGGCTAAAAACGATGCGATCAGGGATGGCAATTTGTTGACCAGTGGTCTCAATGCGGGTCCGGGAGCGGCAACAGGGCGGGTGGTGTTTAATGCTCACGACGCCGAGGAATGGGCGATGAGGGGCGAGATAGTTATACTCGTGCGTCTGGAGACCTCCCCCGATGATATTCGCGGTATGCACGCCTCGCGCGGAATTTTGACTGCGCGTGGCGGAATGACCTCACATGCGGCCCTTATTGCCCGCCAGATGGGGAAAGTCTGTGTGGTCGGCTGCTCAGACCTCGAAATCGATTACCGCAACCGGAGGATGACTGTTGGTGACCGTGTAATCAGGGAAGGGCAGTACCTGTCGCTCGACGGTACGGTCGGGGAGGTTTTTGCAGGTCAGATTCCAACACGGCCTTCGGAAGTGCTACGGGTTATCATAGACAAGAGTCTCGCGCCGCAAAGGTCTCAGATATACCAGGATTACGTGGCCCTGCTGGGCTGGGCCGACGAGTTCCGCCGCCTTGAGATCTGGACCAACGCCGATCAACCGAACCAGGCCGAGGAAGCCATAGCGTTCGGGGCTGAGGGAATAGGGCTCACCCGCACAGAGCACATGTTCTTTGAAGGTAACCGGATCGATGCCGTTCGCGAAATGATTCTTGCCGAAAACCTCCAGGGACGCCAACGGGCTTTGGCCAAGCTGCTGCCGATGCAAAAGGAGGATTTCAAGGGCCTGTTCAAGGTCATGAGAGAAAAACCGGTAACTATTCGAACGCTTGACCCTCCCCTTCACGAATTTCTCCCCACCGATGAAAAAGACATGCAAAAGCTTGCAACCAAGATGGGCATCCCTTTTGAGCAGCTTTACGCCAAAGTGGTCAGTCTGCATGAGGCTAACCCGATGCTTGGCCACCGCGGATGCCGCCTTGGAGTGACCTACCCGGAGATAACTCAGATGCAGGCCCGGGCGATTATAGAAGCCGCCTGCGAGGTTGCCAGGGAAGGAATGGACGTGCGTCCGGAGATAATGATTCCTCTGGTCGGCGACGTTGGTGAGTTCAAAGATCAGAGGGATGTCGTGGAAGCCGTTGCCCGCGAGGTTATGGCAGAGTATGGAGTCGACATCGAATACCACATCGGGACGATGATCGAAGTGCCGCGCGGGGCCATGACCGCCGACGAAATCGCCGAGCACGCGGAATTTTTCTCTTTCGGCACCAACGATCTGACTCAGACTGTATTCGGTATCAGCCGTGATGATGCGGGCAAGTTTCTTCCGGCCTATATGACAAGAAAAATATGGGAGCACGATCCTTTCGCCCGGCTAGATCAGAAGGGGGTGGGCGCGCTTATGGAGATCGCCGTTAGAAAAGGACGTTCCGTGCGGCCTGATATCAAGATCGGTATTTGCGGCGAGCACGGAGGCGATCCCAGTTCCGTCGAGTTCTGCCACAGAATAGGGCTCGATTATGTTAGCTGCTCACCATACAGAATCCCGATTGCTACTCTTGCCGCCGCCCAGGCTGCCATAAAGGAGAAACGCGACAAGGAGGGTCCCGAATACGCTGCGGTTTCAAAGGCCGTGGCCAAAAAAAGAGGATGATAGGCATATCCGCATGACCTGTGTGAATTTACGTGACTCAATATAGTGCTTCCCGTGGTTAACTCTGCTTCTATATCTGATGGAGATCAGATGAAAAACACAATTTGCCTTCGGCGCTCCATAATTTCTGTTCCCGCAAACCGCGAAAAGATGGTCTCTAAGGCCTTCAAACTCGATGCTGACGTTATCATGCTGGACCTTGAAGATTCGGTTCCGGTCAACGAAAAAGAGGAGGCCCGCAAACGGGCTATCTCCACGTTCAGGGAACAGGATTGGGGAGGAAAGGTCAGGTCGGTTCGCATCAATGCGATGGATACGCCCTTTGCCTACCGTGATATAATTGATGTAGTTGAGGAAGCGGGCGAATACATTGATACGATGGTTGTCCCAAAGGTCGATGACCCGGCGGAAATAAAAGCGATCGACTACCTTGTGAGCCAGATAGAGCTTCGGATGGGCTTTAAAAGGCCGATTGGGCTTGAACCTTCAATAGAAACGGCATCAGGAATGCTCAGGGCTGGGGAAATCGCATTCAGTTCGCCGCGGGTTGAGACGCTCGTATTTGGGGTTGCTGATTACAGTGCTTCGCTGACCATGTTGAGTAAGGGCGTCAGCGGTCACGGTGAGCAAGAGGATTTCTACCCTGGTCACAGGTTCCATTTTCCATTAAGCCAGATGGCAATGGCGGCCAAGGCTGCGGGTCTGGCTGCTATCGACGCCCCTTATGGAGACTACAAAGACCCCGAAGGTCTGAGGCGTTCATGCCTGATGAGCGCCGCCTTGGGCTACGACGGCAAATGGGTGATTCACCCGGATCAGGTTGCAATTGTAAACGAAGTCTATTCTCCTTCTGAGGAAGATTTCCAACGTTCCGTAAGGATCCTGGAGGCATATGAACAGGCTCGGGCGGCGGGACTGGGATCGCTCGCCCTGGATGGGAAAATGGTCGATGCCGCGTCCATACGCGTCGCTCGAGTGATTCATGCTCAATGGGAAGCAATGAACATGCGTTCGGCCAGGCACTGACCCCGCATTGTCACAAATCATCGGGCAGAACCGTTATTGAAAATGAAGCAAAATAAGTCAAAGACCATTGGGGCTAAGTCCGTACAGCGTGGCCAGGACAATTTGACCAGGCATTTGGAACTTCAGATCCTCTACGATATCTTTTCTGCTCTCTACAGTTCACCGTATCTTCAGGATGTTCTCGAGCGCGCGCTTTCCAATATTCTCGAAACCCTTAAGTTCAAGATGGGGGCACTGTACCTCGTCAAAGAATCATCGGGTGAAAAGTGGCTGCTCGAGCTTGCGGCTCATCATGGGTTCTCGGCCACCCTGCTCAACTGCATCCAGTACCTGACCATGACCTCAGAGGTGATGGGCAGGTACAAAGATAAGGACCCGATCAGGTGGTTTCCCAGTTCAAAGCTTACTTTTGCCGCTCTGCGCGAGCGCGTGAAAGATGAGGAAGTCGATGAAATCATCTGCATCCCTCTTATGTCACACAAAAATGTCGTAGGGCTGCTTTACGTCACCAATGACGGAACATATAAGCTGGGAGCAGGGCAAAGCGAACTTCTAAGGGCCATCGGGAACCAGCTCGGGGTTTCCATCCAGAATGCAATGCTCTTCGACTCGGTGGAACGTGCGAAGAGCGAACTGGAGATCAGCTTTGACGCCATTCAGGACGCGATTTTCCTGATTGATAACAGGATGCGGATTTATCGAGTCAACCGCACCAGCGAGATGGTTTACGGGCCGAAGCTGGTCGGGCAAAAATACCCTCAGGTAATCTACGGGACCGAGCAGCCCCATATCGAGTGTCCCATTTGGGCATGCCTGTGGGGTGCTCAGCCCATTCGAAGGGAGGGCCCCCACCCGCGCTGGGGAGGCTACTACCACTATCAGGCATTTCCTGTGTTCAACGGGGCCGGAGACCTTGAGCGGGTGATATATTACGAGAAGGACGCCACTGAAGCCAGAAAACTCGAGCAACGCCTTCAGCAGTCGGAGCGCCTCAAGGCGCTGGGGACGCTGGCCGCTGGCATCGCTCACGAAATTCGAAACCCGCTGGCAACTGTAAACTTCAATACCCAGATGCTTCAGCGGGAGCTGGAATTACAACCGGCCCAGCAGGAGATGTTCGAAGACGTATTCGAGCAGATACGGAAGATGGACCGTATCATCCAGCAGGTGCTCCACTTCGCGCGGCCTCGCGATCCTCAGTTCGTGCCCCATAGCCTGAATGATGTCGTGCGCCACTGCCTGGATATGTCGAAGATGTACCTCATAAAGGCCCGTGCTGAAGTCTCGCTCGATCTGTGGCCGGACCTGCCCCCCACCGTCATGGATTTCAATCAGATCTGCCAGGTATTGATGAACCTGATAATCAATTCGATCGAGGCGATGCCGGGGGGCGGAAAATTGAGGATAAGCACTTCTTTGCACCAGGAGCAGGGGCAAATCTTTGAGATTCACGATTCGGGGATCGGTATTCTGGAAGAAGACAAAGGCCGCATCTTCGACCCTTTCTTTACGCGAAAACCTGAAGGGACTGGAATGGGTCTCAGTATATCAAGGCTGATAATCGAAAAACACGGTGCTCTTATTGAACTGGATTCCACTCCGGGAGAAGGGACCACTTTCCGGCTGATTTTCCCCGTGAGGACCAATCCGCTTCCCGCGGTTGCGGACCAGCCGCCGGAGCCTTCAGCCGAGATGGTTCAGAGGCTGGAGACGAAAAAGAAAAAAAAGAAAAAATAGATTTGGTTCCGGCAAGGCCTCCCGCGCCCGCCCAACGCGCATGATAGACCATCGGTCGGCCTTCGCGCTACGCGGCGGACCTTCCGCCTAGAGGCGGTAAATTGAATGACCAGCTTCCGGCTAAAGCCGGTAAGCGGAATGACCAGATTATTATCGCACAGGGCTGTTTATAAGTATATCATACGAGGGTTATCTGGTCGGCCTGGAGTTTCTGGTTTTTTTGCCAATGGACCTGCATACCCGAAAAATAGCTGTGTTGTAATAAATAGCAGAAAACAAATATATTTTAGACATTTTAGGTATAAAAAATACCCATTTTTTACTACCTAATATCCCCCTTACATTTTTACCTTTGTCTAATTAGTGTAGCCATTGGTAGTACTAGGTTCTGTGGCATTTGAAATGAAGCACTGGACTTTTCCAATTTGGGTCCTATATATAGAAGACTTGAGTAGATAGTTTTTGTAGATTCTGACGAATCTGGAAAACTCGAGAAGCAGATGCGTGCAGCTTTGATCCTTATTCTCATTTTTATCTTATTATTACCCAGCCCGGGTTTTGGGGTCCCCATCGAATCGGTTCCTGAGCCGGACATGCACGCAGGCGATTCAGTTACCGCAGCTACCGCACCGAGTCCACCGTCGCCCAAAATCCCCGATTCACAAGTTGAGATGTTTATAAGGGACGGAACAGACACCCGATTCGAGTTGTTCTTCCTGGACGTTAGATACGGGTATGACCTTGTGGATTTCGAGATCTATAAGGCATGGTGTCTGGCGGAGAATAGGCCGATCCGCAGGAACGCAATTCATAAGGTCAGACTTTACAACTGCTATGATCCTAATCTTCCCCCTGAATTCAGGGGCATGGAATGGAACCAGATTAACTATATCGTCAATCATAAAAAGGGCTCCAAAGAAGTCATCCAGCAGGCAATCTGGTATTTCGCAAATAGTGAGAATCAGACGAAACTGAGCGTGGAAGCAACCCAACTTGTCGAAGAGGCGAACCTGAAAGGCAAAGATTACATACCGGCAGAAGGTGATCTCATAGCCATCATTTGTCAGAATGAGGGGAACAAACAGCCGGTGTTTTTAGAATACATAATCCCAGCAGCCGTCGTTATCACGGAAGCTCCAGTTATTGGCGCCCCGCCGGTAATCCCGCCGGCAGCGGGCTTTTACATCCCTCCCTGGCTTGCCCTTATTCCTTTGATCCCTATTATCCCGTTTATCATCCCGCCAGGACCTACTCCGCCGCCTCCTCCCTCTCCACCGGTCCCTGAGCCTTCCAGCTTGCTTCTGTTGGCAAGCGGAATGGCTGGCATCCTGATATCCCGGACAGTCCGAAAACGTATCAAAAAACCTTACCGCCTGCTGCAAAAAGGTGGTCTTGGTTTGTAGTGCTTCTAATCTTTGTTTATGCGGCCCCCATAGTATTGTCTGTACCAGGCTATGAAACTCGTTATCCCTTGGCGCAGGGGAGTCCGGGGGCGGAAGCCGAAATCGCGGGCAATGTCCTGAGTATCCGCACAGGTCGTCTGTACATCGCCGGGCTGCATGGGAAGAAATTCTTTTTGGGCCTTCATTTGAAGGCAATCCTCAATTACCGATACAAATTCGAGAAGCTGGACGGGCTTGTTGTTTCCTATATTATAGATCCTGTACGGAGCGAAACTGGTGCCGGGGTCCGGCCTGAGTCCATCCCACTTGGGGTCTGCAACAGGAGGATGACCAATGAGCCGCAGTATTGCTTCGACAGCATCGTCAACATAGGTAAAATCGCGGCTCATTAGGCCGCTGTTAAATATCTTGATCGGTTCCCCTGCCAGTATTGCGCGAGTAAAAAGAAAAAGAGCCATGTCCGGACGTCCCCACGGACCGTAAACGGTAAAAAAGCGCAGGCCTGTAGAGGGAATTCCATAGAGGTGGGCGTACGTGTGGGCCATCAGCTCGTTTGCTTTCTTGGTGGCCGCGTAAAGGGAGACCGGGTGGTCCACGTTATCGTGCACGGAGAAGGGGATTTTCTCGTTTGCGCCATAGACGGAGCTCGATGAGGCAAAGATCAGATGCTTAACTCCACTGTGCCTGCAACACTCGAGCAGGTTTGAAAAGCCGTCGATATTGCTTTGAATATAAGCGCGCGGATTGATCAGCGAATAGCGAACTCCAGCCTGAGCAGCCATGTGCACCACTAT